>DAITNC010000001.1:0-75849 GCA_036834865.1 Candidatus Limnocylindrales bacterium
CGCGAGCGTCTCGACCATGTCGGGCTCGGCCTCGGCGGGGACGCTCGGCGGCTCGCCCGCGGTCGCCTCGACGGCCGCGGGCGCGAGCGTCTCGACCACCTCCACCTCGGCCTCGGCGGGCACCCCCGGCGGCTCGGCCGCGGTCGCCTCGACCGCCGCGGGCGCGACTGGCGCGCCATGCTTCGGCGGGCCGACGAGACGCTCCCGGACGACGCTGAGCGCACCGTGCGCCACGGTCATGGCGGCGACACCGCCCACGAGCGCCTGGCCAACCTGGTCGGCGGTGACCGACGGCGCGAACGGCAGCGGTGCCGGGAGCCGCTGGTAGAACGGGCTCATCGCGTCCCAGAACCGCGGCGTCGTGCAGCCGACGCAGCCGTGGCCGGCCTTCACCGACCAGCTCGTGCCGTCGGAGTACCGGGTGGTCGGGCAGTTCGCGGCCGTCTCGGGCCCCTTGCAGCCCATCTTGTACAGGCACCAGCCCTTCTGGGACCCCTCGTCGCCCCAGGCCGCGGCGAACTCGCCGAACTCGAAGTGAGGACGCCGCTCGCACTGGTTGTGGACCAGCGCCCCGTAGGCGAACAGGGGCCGGCCTCTTCCGTCCGTCGCGGGCCACTGGTTGAACGTGAGGTAGTGGACGATGGTCGCCGTGAGGTTCTCGACATTGAGGGGACAACCGGGCAGGCTGACCAGCTGGCCACCCGGGACGACCCCGGAGACGCCAACCGCACCGGTCGGTCCCCCGGCGGCTGCCGGCAATCCGCCGTCGAATGCGCAGGAGCCCACGGCGATGGTGGCCAGCGCGCCGTCGCAGACCTCCCGGACGACGTCCTTGAACGCGCGTCCGCCGACCATGCAGTGCACGCCCTCGTCGGCAAGGGGGATCCCCCCTTCGACGACGGCGACATACCCGTTCGGGTGCTTCTCCATGGTCGTGATCCGGGAGAGCTCCGCGTCCGCGCCGGACGGCGCCATGAGCGTCTCGTCGTAGTCGATGGACAGGACGTCGAGGACGAGCTCGGAGATGGTCGGGTGGGTGGCCCGCAGGAACGCGGTGGTGTTGCCCGCGCACGCCTGGCCGCGCATCCAGATGACCGGGATCCGCGGGGCCGCGGCGACTGCCGTGGCGATCCGGGGCGCGTAGGTCGCGGGAAGCGCGAGGGCGCCGGCGACGGCCACAGAGAACTTGATGAACGAGCGACGCGACATCCCGCGCTGGAGCATCGCGGCGTAGAGGCCGTCGTCGAGCCTGCTCATTCGGCCTGGTTTCTCTCGGTCCTGTTGCCGGGAGCGGTCGCTGCCCGGGTTCCTACGGGCCGATCTCAGCCCGCTCGCTGCTGCTTGCGGCGCCGACCATACCCGACCGATTCACGCCGCCAGACGAGCCACACGTCCCGGTCCCGCCAGCCCAACGGCTCCTCGTCGATACAGCACGGGTGCTGGCTGCATGTACCTTCGGATACAGTCGAGGGACGTCGGGGTCATCGGAAGGGCCTGCCCTCCGCGGCCCGTCGGCCCACTGACCGCGCCGTCCCGGCCGCCCCGTGACGCGCGGTCCTGGTCAGCCCGGCTGGTTGTCGATCTGGGCCCGCTGGAGCCGTCCGGAGAAGTCCACGTAGATCGACTTCCACTCGGTGAACGTGTCCAGGGCTGCGTGGCCGGCCTCGCGGTGGCCGTTGCCGGTCTCCTTCCAGCCGCCGAACGGGAGGTGCGTCTCGGCGCCGATCGTGCCGGCGTTGACGTAGACCAGCCCGGTCTCGAGGTCGCGCATGGCGCGGAAGGCCGTGTTCACGTTCGTCGTGTAGATGGCCGACGAGAGCCCGTACCGCGTCTGGTTCACGGCCGTGATGGCGGCGTCGTAGTCCGCCACCGAGATCACCGAGATGAACGGGCCGAAGATCTCCTCCTGGGCGATCCGGGCCATGGGCGCGACGCCCGCGAAGATCGTGGGCTCGAAGAAGACGCCCGCGTCGAGTCCCGGGCCGGTTGCCGCCCGCCCGCCGCAGACCAGCTCTCCCTCCCGGCGCCCGATCTCGACGTAGCTCTCGACCTTCGCCCGGCCCGCCTCGTTGATGAGCGGGCCGACATCGGTGGCCGGATCAGCGCCGTCGCCGAGGCGCAGCGCACGCGTCCGCGCTTCGAGCTTCCCGAGGAGCCGCGATTCGATGGACCGCTCTACCACCACCCGGCTGCAGGCAGTGCAGCGCTGGCCCGCCGTCCCGAACGCGGACCAGATGATCCCGTCGACCGCCAGGTCCAGGTCCGCGTCGGCAAGGACGACGATCGCGTTCTTGCCCCCGAGCTCAAGGGAGACTCGCTTGAGGCGATGCCCGGCCCGCTCCGCGATCCGCCTGCCCGTGGCCGACGAGCCAGTGAACGAGATGACCGGCACGTCCGGCGACTCGACGATGGCGTCGCCCACGTCGGCGCCGCCGCCCGTCACGAGGTTGACCACGCCCGGCGGGAAGCCTGCCTCTGCCATGAGCTCGACGAGGAGCGTCGCGCAGTGCGGCGTGTCGGATGCCGGCTTGAAGACGACCGTGTTGCCGGCGACGAGCGCGGGCATCGTCTTCCAGGCCGGGATCGCCATCGGGAAGTTCCAGGGCGTGATGATGCCGGCAACCCCGATGGGCTGGCGGATGCTCATCGCCCACTTGTCGGGCAGCTCCGACGGGACCGTGTCGCCGAACATCCGGCGCCCCTCGCCGGCCATCAGCTCGGCGATGTCGATCGCCTCCTGGACATCACCGCGGGCCTCCGGCAGGACCTTGCCCATCTCCCTGGTCAGCGCCCGCGCAAGGCGCTCCTTGTCGCGGCGGAGGAGGCTCGCGTAGCGGAACAGGATCTCGCCGCGTCGCGGGGCCGGCGTTGCGCGCCAGGCCGGCAGGGCCGTCTCGGCGGCCCGGATCGCCATCGCGACGTCGGCCGGCGTGCCGGCCGGGAAGCGGCCCACGAGGTCCGTGCGGTCAGCGGGGTTCCGGCTCTCGAACGTGCGGCCGGAGCCCGAGTCGACCCACTCCCCGGCAATGAAGTGATGCCCGCCGACCGGGCCGAGCCCGGGGTCGGTGGTGGAGGATCCCGTCTCAGACACGCTCGAACGCCATGGCCACCGACCCGCCCCCGCCCAGGCAGAGCGTCGCCAGGCCGTAGCGACCCTGACGGCGCCGCAGCTCGTAGAGCAGCGTCGCCACGATCCTCGCGCCCGACGCCCCGATCGGATGCCCGAGGGCGATGGCGCCGCCGTTCACGTTGACGTTCGCCCAGTCAAGCCCAAGCTCACGCCCGTCGGCGAGCACCTGGGCCGCGAACGCCTCGTTGATCTCCACCAGGTCGAAGGCGGCGATCGGGAGCCCCGTCCGCGCCGTGAGGTTCCGGACGCCGGCGACCGGCGCCAGGAAGAGCCAGCGGGGCTCGACCTCGCCCTGCGCGTACCCGACGATCCGCGCCAGCGGGCGCAGGCCGTATTGCTCCACGACGCGCTCCGAAGCCACCACCGTCGCGGCGCCGCCGTCGGTGATCCCCGGGGCGTTCCCGGCTGTGACCGTCCCCGGCCCCGCGGCCGGCAGGTCCGGGTCGCGTGGGTCGGGCTGCGGCTGCGCGAAGACGGGGCGCAGCCGGCCGAGTGCCTCCGCCGTGGTGTCGCGACGGGGCGACTCGTCGGCCGAGACGACGGTCTCGCGGCCGCGCTCGTCGCGGACCATCACCGGGACGAGCTCTTCGGCGAAGCGGCCGGCGTCCTGGGCGGCAACGGCGCGTCTCTGGCTCTCCAGCGCGAACGCGTCCTGGTCCATCCGCGTCACGCTCGCCGACAGGGCCACGCGCTCCGCGTGGGTTCCCATGTGGCAGTCCTCGACCGCGCACCAGAGCCCGTCCAGGACCGCCGCGTCCCGCAGCGCGCCGTCGCCCAGCCGATATCCGAAGCGCGCCTTCGGGAGCAGGAACGGGGCCCCGTTCATCGACTCCATGCCGCCGGCCACCACGAGGTCGGCATCGCCGGCCCTGATGGCCGCAGCACCGAGCATGATCGCCTTGAGGCCCGATCCGCAGACGCGGTTGATCGTCGTGGCCGGCACCGCGGCCGGCAATCCGGCGGCCAGCGCGGCCTGGCGGGCGGGGGCCTGGCCCGCGCCCGCCTGGAGCACCTGGCCCATGTAGACCTCGTCGATCACCGCCCTGGAGGGGAGCCCCGCGCGCTCGACGGCGGCCCGGATCGCGACGCCACCCAGCTCGGTCGCTGGGACGCTCGCGAGCCCGCCGCCGAACTTCCCGATCGGCGTCCGCGCAGCGGAGACGAGGAAGACGCGGCCATTCGGCCCGTCCGACGGCTGGATCATGGCGGGGATCCTACCCCTGGCCGCGCCCGAGGACCGCGTCGGCGACGATCCCCCGGTGGACCTGGTTCGTGCCCTCGTAGATCTGGGCTCCCTTCGCATCCCGCATGAGCCGCTCCACGCCCGTCTCGCGCGAGTAGCCGGCACCGCCGAAGAGCTGCACCGCGTCCGTGGTGACTCGCATCGCGGCGTCGGATGCCGTCCACTTTGCGAGCGAGGCCGAGGCGGCGACCTCCGCCCCGGGTGCGCCCCGATCGCGGGTCGCCGCCGCCCCGCGCGTCAGCGCACGCGCCGTGGCGACCTGCTGGGCCATCTCGGCGATCATGAAGCGGAGGCCCTGGAGTTCCGCGATCTCCGCGCCGAATGCCCGCCGCTCGTGCAGGTATGCTGCGGCGCGTTCCAACGCCGCGCGGGCAAGGCCCGTGCAGGCCGCCGCGATCGCGATCCGGCCATCGCCGAGCGCCGAGAGCGCCACGCGGTACCCCTCGCCCTCCCCGGCGAGGCGGTTCGCGGCCGGGACGATCGCGCCGTCGAAGACGAGCTCCGCGGCGGGACACGCCCTGATCCCCATCTTCTTCTCGTGCGCACCGAACCGGAACCCCGACGTCCCCTTTTCCACGAGGAAGGCGGTGATGCCGGCGGCGCCGAGCGCCGGATCAAGCGTGGCGAAGACGAGGTAGCGCTCCGCGTCCGGGGCGTTCGAGATCCAGATCTTCGTCCCGTCCAGTCGATAGGCGGCGGCCTCCGTCGACACATCCGCCCCGAGCTCCCGGCCGTCCGCCCCGAGGCGGGTGGCGTGCGTCCGCAGGGCTGCGGCGTCGGAGCCGGCACCGGGCTCGGTGAGGGCGAAGGCGCCGAGGGCCCGGCCGGCCTGCATGGCCGGCAGCCAGCGCGCACGCTGCTCGTCCGTCCCCCAGCGGACCACCGGGTTCTGGTGCAGGACGTGGACGCACAGGGTCACTGCGACGGCCATGTCCGCGGCCGCGATCTCCTCCACGACGACCGTCCAGGCGGCTGCGGACAGGCCGGCTCCGCCGACGGACTCGGGGAAGGGGCCGGCAAGCAGGCCCAGCTCGGCCATCGCGCCGACCAGCGAGCGGTCGAAGCGCTCGGCCTCGTCGCGCTCGGTCGCCCCGGGCGCGATCACCTCCCGCGCGAAGGCGCGGACCGTCTCGCCCAGGAGCCGCTCGTCGGGCCCTAGCCCATCGAACGCGTCGAGCACGTCCCCTCCCCTCTCCTGGCGCCCGGCGCCGCGCGCCTCGCCCGGCCCGGTGTTCCCGCGGTCAGCCGCGCGGGTAGCGGAAGAACCCCTCGCCGCTCTTCTGGCCGAGCTTCCCCGCGGCCACGAGGTCCGCCAGCGTGCGCGGTGGCGCAAAGCGCTCGTCGCCGAGATCGGCGTGCAGGACGTTCATCACGCCGAGCACGACGTCGAGGCCGATGAAGTCGGCGAGCGCCAGCGGACCCATCGGGTGGTTGAGGCCCACGCGGGCGCCGGTGTCGATGTCCTCGGCCGTTCCGATTCCCTCCTCGAGGGCGCGTATCGCCTCGGCCACGAGGGGCATGAGGATCCGGTTGACGATGAATCCGGGCCGGTCCGCCGAGACGATCACCTGCTTGCCAAGGTCGGTGGCCAGGGCCCGGACCGCCGCGACCGTCGTCTCGTCGGTTGCCGAGCCGCGGATCAGCTCCACGAGCGGCATGACGGGCACCGGGCTGAAGAAGTGCATGCCGCAGAAGGCCGGACGGCGGGCCGGAGCGAGCGCGGTCGCGAGGCGGTCAATGGAGATGGAGCTGGTGTTCGAGGCGAAGATGGAGCGCCCGGGCGCCAGGCCGTCGAGCTCTGCCCACAGCGCGCGCTTGACCGCCTCGTCCTCGAAGACCGCCTCGATCACGAGATCGGCCTCGCCGACAGCCGCGATCCGGTCCGTCGCCGCGATCCGGTCGGCGATTTCCTGGGCGGTCGTCGGCTCCAGCCGGCCCTTCGCGACGGCACGCCCCAGGTTCGCGAGGATCCTTGAGCGGCCAGCCTCGGCCCGGGCCAGCTCCGGCTCGTAGAGATCCACGGTTCGGCCCGCGGTCGCCAGCACCTGGGCGATCCCGTGGCCCATCAGCCCGGCACCGGCCACGAACGCACGCTCGATCGACATGCCGGACAGAGTACGCCGCGCCGGTCAGGCGCGAGGTCGCCCGCCGGCCAGCGAGGCGAGCAGGAGGTCGGCCGCTGCGTAGGGGTCGAGCCGATGGTCGGCGACCGCACGCAGGGTCGAGGCCGTCGCCTCCCCGGCGTCCGGCCCGTGGAGACGGCCCCGGAGCCGTTCGGCGACGATCTCCCACACCTGCGCTTCGGCACGGGCGAGGCGCGCACCGTCTGCCAGGCCGTCGCGACCGGCCGCTCGATGTCGATCCAGCGCCGCGAGGAGCGCCGGGACGCCCTCGCCGGTCGAGGCGGTGGTGACCAGCACGTCGGGCCGCTTCGGGCGGGGATGGTCGGCGGCTTCACCGGGTGCGCCGGCGGTGGGACGAGGGTTCCCATTGGCCGAGAGCATCGCCCGCAGCTGGGCGGCCGTTCGCTGCGCTCCCGGTCGGTCGCCCTTGTTGACGACCACGATGTCGGCGACCTCGAGGAGCCCGGCCTTGATGGCCTGGACCTCGTCGCCCATGTCGGGCGCCTCCAGTACGACGGTCGTGTCGGCCGCCGCGGCGACCTCCACCTCGCTCTGACCCGTGCCCACGGTCTCCAGCAGGACAAGGTCGAACCCGGCCGCGTCGAGGACCGTGGCAGCTGCCGTGCTGGTCGCGGCGAGGCCGCCGGCGTGCCCGCGCGAGGCCATGCTCCGGATGAAGACTTCGTCGTCGGACGCGTAGGCCTGCATCCGCACGCGGTCGCCGAGGAGGGCGCCCCCGGTGATCGGCGAGGAGGGGTCCACGGCCACGACGGCGACCGCACGGCCGGCCAGGCGCGCCTCCGCGATCAGGGCGGCGACGAGCGTGCTCTTGCCAGCGCCGGGCGCGCCGGTGATCCCGACCAGGTGCGCCCGACCCGTCACCGGGTAGAGGCGCCGGAGGGCCACCTCGGCGGTCGCCGTCCGGTTCTCGACGGCGGTGAGGAGCCGCGCCAGCGCCCGGCGGTCACCGGCGACAGCAGCGTCCGCGAGCTCCGCCGCCCGGACCCCGGCCTCGCTCACGCCTCGGGCGGCCGGACGTGGCTCCGGAAGTAGGCCGCGACCTCCGCGATGGTCGTGCCCGGTCCGAACACCGCGGCGACGCCCGCCTCGCGGAGGGCCGGGATGTCATCGTCGGGGATGATCCCGCCGGCGGTCACCAGCACGTCGTCGAGGCCGCGCTCGCGCAGGAGTCGGGTCACCTTCGGCAGCAGGGTCATGTGGGCCCCCGACAGGATGGACAGGCCCACGACGTCGACGTCCTCCTGGAGCGCGGCGGTCGCGATCATCTCCGGGGTCTGGCGGAGGCCCGTGTAGACGACCTCGAACCCCTCGTCGCGCAGGCCCCGGGCCAGGACCTTCGCGCCCCGGTCGTGGCCGTCCAGGCCGGGCTTCGCGATCAGGACCTTGATCGGCCGTTCGCTCATGCGTTGCTCCTCTGTCAGGCGGCGGCGTCAGGCGCCCGGCGCCCGCCGTCCGACGTGGGCAAAGAACTCGGCCCGCGTCTTGTCGTTGGTCCGGAAGAGGCCCAGGACATGGCTCGTCGTCATGACGGTACCCGGCTTGCGGACGCCGCGCATGCCCGTGCACAGGTGGGTGGCCTCGATGACGACGCCGGTTCCGATCGGGCCGAGGCGCGCCTGCAGGAAGTCCGCGACCTGCGCGGTGAGCCGTTCCTGGACCTGCAACCGGCGGGCGTACATCTCCACGATCCGCGGGATCTTGGAGAGCCCGATGACGCGGCCGCGCGGGATGTAGGCGACCGCGGCAGTCCCGAAGAATGGCAGGAGGTGGTGCTCGCAGAGCGAGTAGAACGGGATCTCCTTGACGATCACCATCTCGCTGTAGTCCCCGTCGAAGATGGCGCCGTTGATGAGCCGTTCCGGGTCGACGTGGTAGCCCGCGGTCAGCTCCGCGTACATGCGGTGGACCCGCCCGGGCGTTCCCAGCAGGCCCTGCCGATCGGGGTCCTCGCCGATCTCGCGCAGGATGCCGCGGACGGCGGCCTCGATGCGGCCGTTCCCCCCGGGCGTCCCGTCGTCGCGAGCCCCGTCGCCCTCGATCGCGGCCGCGGGGCCGGGCGCTCCAGGGCGGGCCGGCTCCGCGTCCTCTTCGCCGATCTCGGTCTCGATCTCGGCGACGATCGCTTTCACGTGCTGGGGCAGGTCTCGGTCGGGCATGCTCGCATCCTAGCCCGATGCGGGCCGGTCCGCGGCCGGGTGTGGCGATGGGCTGACCGGCGAGCCGGGCGGCGGACCGGCCGCCGCGCGGATCGCCGCGACGACAGCGCCGGGCACGTAGCGCATCAGGTTGTGGCCGAGCCCGGGGAACGAGGCGGCGCGGATGGGAGATCGGCCGCCGGCGGCGCGCGCCGCCGCCATCTCGCGGAGGCCGGCCAGGTGCCGTCCGGCGTCGTCGTCGCGGGCCGCGAGCGCCACGATCTCCGCGTCCACCGCGGTCAGGACGTCCGCCGGATCGTAGGCCCACAACGCGCCAACCGAGCCCGCCAGCGCGTGGGGGTGGATCGCCAGCTTGACCCGGCCCGCCGCCGTTTCGACGACCTCTGCCCGCGCGGCTCGCTCCTGGTCGGGACCCCACGTGGCCGGGTCGAATCCCTCCCCGTCCGCGAGCCAGGCCGCTGTCGAGCGGAGCACCTCCGGGGGTTCGGCGATCGCGGCGAGCCACTCGTCGGGCGACATCCCGGTCTCGGCCGGCAGGTCGGTCCACCCGCCGTCGACGAGGACCAGGCCGGCGCAGCGTTCCCCCAGCGCATTCGCGGTCCACGCGGCGATCGCCGCACCGTAGCCGTGCCCGACGACGACGAACGGCCGCTGGCCTGCTCCGCCGGGCGCTCCCGCATCGTCCGCCAAGGCGAGGAGGCCGGCGCCCTCGGCGACCGCGATCGCGTCCTCGGCCAGCTGGTCCGGTTCGTACCCGGCTGTCGGCGCGTCCGAGAGGCCGTGGCCGCGCGCGTCCATCGCAGCCACCCTCGCGACCGTTCGAAGCCGGCGCGCCACGGGCGCCCACGACCATGCGGTCTGGGCGAGGCCGTGGATCAGCAGGACGCCGGGTGTCGCCCCCGACTCGCCCGTCACCCGGCTCGGCCCGCCCCAGTCCAGGAAGTGGATCCGCACGCCCCCGTCCATCGCGACCAGGTATCCCTCGGGCTCGCCGGCAACCTCGGTCGTCGGCGTGCCCGCATGGTCAGCTTCGAACGCCCGCAGCCCGGGACCCGTGAGCGGCCGGCCGTGCATGAGCTCCATGGCGCCGTAGGATAGGCGCGCCATGCCGAAGCGACGCCGCGGGATCCCGGCCGCCGACCTCGCCGCCCTCCGCCGGCGCCGCGAGGCCCGCCACGCCCGGTTCGAGGACCTCGTCGACCGCGCGCTCGCCGGCATCCCGATGCCCTTCGCGGCGGCGCTCCGGGAAGTGGCCATCGTCATTGCCGACGAGCCCTCGCGCGAGCAGCGGCGCGAGGAAGGCCTCGCGCCCGACGAGACCCTGTACGGCCTCTACGAGGGTGTGCCCCGGACCGAGTGGGGCGCGGACGACGTGCCCTTCCCGAACACCATCACGATCTTCCGGCTGCCGCTGGAGGAGGACTTCGCCGACCCACTGGAGCTCGAGGACGAGGTGCGGATCACGGTCATCCACGAGCTGGCGCATCACATGGGCATCGACGACGATCGCCTGGCCGAGCTGGGGGTGGACTGACCGTCAGAGCCCCGCGATCGGGGCGGCCTGCGCCAGGAGGTCGCCGATGCGCTCGGTCGCCACGTTGCCGCCGCTGAAGACGACGCAGACACGCTCGCCGTCGCGCAGGGGGATCCGGCCGTGCAGGATGGCGGCGAGCGCCGCGGCCCCGGCGGGCTCGAGGACCTGCTTCATCCGCTCCGCCGCGAAGCGCACCCCGCCCAGGATCTCCGGGTCCGTGAGCGTCACGATCCCGGCGAGATGACGCCGGCCGAGCGCCAGCGTCCACTCGCCCGCGAACGGGGCGTTCAGGCCGTCGGCGACGCTGCCGGGCGTCACCGGCACGACCGTGTCCGCCGCCAGCGCCGCCGAAAGGGCGTTGGATCTCTCCGGCTCGACGCCCCAGACGCGGGTCGCCGGGCGGCGCGTGGCGAGCGCGGTCGCGATCCCGCAGGCGAGGCCACCCCCGCCCACGCCGACGACCACGAGGTCGACGTCCGGAAGATCCTCGAGGATCTCCACGCCCACGGTCCCCTGGCCGGCGATCGTGACGGGGTGGTCGAACGGGTGGATGAACGTCAGTCCGCGCACCTCGCGGACTCGCTCCATCTCTGCCCAGGCCTCGGCCGTCGTCGCCCCATGGAGGATCACCTCCGCGCCGTACGCCTGGCAGGCCGCCACCTTGGAGCGCACGGCCGTCAGGGGCATGACGACCACGGCGTTGATCCCGGCCTGTCCCGCGGCGACCGCCACCGCGGCAGCGTGGTTGCCCGCGGAGATCGCGATGACGCCCGCCGCCTTCTCCGCGGCATCGAGCAGGGCAAGCCGCAGATTGGCGCCGCGGACCTTGAACGAGCCGGTCGCCTGGAGGTGTTCCGCCTTCGCGTACACCGTCCCGCCGGCGAGGTGGACGCCGCTCGCCGCCAGCACGACGCGGGCGGCCGTCCGCGAGGTGAGCAGGGGCGTTCGGTCGACGCGGCCGGCGAGCATCCTGGCCGCCTCGTCGAAGGCCTCGGGCCGGATCGTGTGGGCAGCCGGGTCGAAGTCGATGGGCATGGCGCGGAGTATCGCCGACGATCGCGCGGCGCGCCGGATCTCTGCGCGCGACGGGACGCGCGTCTCCGGGTGGCACTGTCTCCGGGTGGCACTGTCACGGGGCACACTTGCATGATTGCGCAAGTGATGAGATACTCCGCCCGTGGTCACCGCACAGCACGCGAACACCGACGCCGACCGGCAGCGAGCCGCCGTCATCGGGCGCGCGCTCGCCGACCCGAAACGGCTGTGCGTCCTCGAGACGCTTGCCGTCGGCGAGTTCTCCGTGTCGGAGCTCTCGGCGTCCGTCGGCTGCCACGTGCCGAACATGTCCCAGCACCTGGCCGTCCTGCGGAGCGCCGGCCTCGTGAGCACCCGCCGCGACGGGAGCACCGTCTACTACCGAATCGCGGACCCGCGTGTCCTCGAAGCGTACCGTCTCATCTGTGGACTGGCCGGCTAAGGCCATCCCCGCCCCGTTAGCCCGGGAGAAAGGGTTCCGACCGATGGTCGAGATCAAGCACGCAACCGACACCACCTTCGACGAGCTCGTCCTGAAGTCCGCCCGTCCGGTGATCGTCGACTTCTGGGCTGCCTGGTGCGGGCCCTGCAAGCTCGTCGCCCCTGAGCTCGAGAAGCTCGCCAAGAAGTACGACGGCGCCGTGGACGTCGTCAAGGTTGACGTCGACGCCAACCCCGGCCTCAGCCGGGCCTTCAACATCATGAGCATCCCGACCATCGCGTTCTTCCCGGGCGAGGGCAAGCAGCCGATGGGCGTCGTCGGCTTCCAGCCCGCCGACCAGCTCGAGCAGCGCTTCGGCCTGCCGACCTACGCGAAGATCGCCGACTGATCCCTCGCGCGCGGCTCTTCCCGCCCCGCGCAGGCCGCTCGACCGGCCCGCTCGGCCAAGCCGCTCGGGGCGGTCGGATTCCGGGGCAGGCCGCGGGACTGCACGGCCCGCGCGTCCGCCACCTGGACGGCGGTCGTCAGCTGGCCGGGTCGTCCCGGTCGTCGTCGACGTCTGCTTCGTCCTCGAGCTCGTCCGCGACGGTGTCCACTCCGGCGACGCCAGACAGCTCCGCGTCGACGCGCCGCCAGGCACTTTCGAGCCAGGCGAGCGCACGGTCGCGGGCGTGGCCGTCGAGCCGCGCCGGCGCGAACCGCACCCAGCCGGCGCCCCGCGGCGACGAGGTGACGTCCGGGGTCCGCAGCGCTGCCGCGCCCACCTCGTCGCGAAGGTGGAACTCCGCGGCGCCGCCCGCGTCGGACGTGAACAGGACGTCGTCCAGGTAGTAGTCGGTCCCCTTCCGCGTCGGGACCGCCACCGCGCCCTCGAGCAGGCCCGCCTGCTCCGCGAGGAGCGCCGAGAGCGTCGGCCCGGTCATCCTGCCGCCGCGAGGATCGCCGCAAGGTCCGCGGCGTGATCGGCGTAATGGTCGATCGTCTCGCTCGCGAAGAATGCCTGGACCGCTCCGTCCTTCAGCCAGCGGGCCTCCGGCACGACGGTCAGATGGCCGCGCAGCTCGCCGGCAACGGTCCGTGCTCGATCCAACAGCTCGTCGAGCGGGAGGGCGCGCCAGGCGGCGAGCGCCTCGATGTTGATCGCGTCGCCCCGGGCGTCCCATTCCGCTTCACCGCGCAGGCGCGCCGGGCTCCTCTCGCCGACGGCCAGCTCGCGAGCGACCGCGAGCGCGCGTTCCTGCCAGAACACGAGGTGGCCCAGGAGGTCCCGACCGGACCAGCGATCCTCACCGGCCACCGCCAGCTCGAGCTGGGCCGGCGACAGCGTGAAGAGCGCCTCGTACGGGCGCCAGGCATCCCGTTCGTCCTCGAGGAAGGAGAGCGCATCGAAGTACATCCCGAGATGGTAGTCCGCCGGTCCCGGTGCGGGCGGGAGATCTCGACGGGCCCGCTCGACCGAGCCGTCGCGGCCGCGGCCCGACCGCCCGGGTCAGATCGCGACCGGCTCCCGGTACTCCCCGAAGACGTCGCGCAGCACCCGGCATTGCTCGCCCAGCGTGACGTACGCGGCGGCACAGCGGAGGAAGTGCGGCATCAGGTTCGTGGCCGACGACTCGGGGGCCGCGGCCGCCGCGCGCAGGCCCGAGAGGGCGACCGATACCGCGCCCGGATCCCGCTCCCGGCGCGTCCGATCCAGGCGGGCCAGGTGGCGCTCCAGGGAGCCCGCGGGCACCTGCAGGAGCGGCACCGCGAGTACCTCGTCGGGGTCGACCTGGGAGTTCATGCCGACGATCCGCCGTTCGCCGGCGTCCACCTCCCGCTGGAACCGATAGGCAGCGTCCGCGATCTCGCGCTGCGGATAGCCCTGGTCGACTGCCGCGACCATGCCGCCTCGCGCGTCGATCTCGTCGAGATAGCGCCACACCTCGCGCTCGGTCCGGTTCGTCAGCGACTCCACGAACCAGCTCCCGCCCAGCGGGTCGATCGTGTTCGCGACGCCGGTCTCCTCCGCGATGACCTGCTGCTGCCGCAGGGCGAGGAGCGCGGCCTCGGCCGTCGGCACGGCCCACGCCTCGTCGTACGCGTCCGTGTGGAGCGACTGGGTCCCCCCGAGGACGGCCGCCAGCGCCTGGATCGCCACCCGGGTCAGGTTGTTCAGCGGCTGCTGCGGCGTGAGGCTGACCCCGGCCGTCTGGGTGTGGAAGCGCAGCCAGGTCGACCGCTCGCTCTGCGCGCCGTAGCGCGCCGTCATCAGCTTCCACCAGATGCGCCGCGCCGCGCGGAACTTCGCGATCTCCTCGAAGAAGTCGGCGTGCGAGTTAAAGAAGAACGACAGGCGGGGCGCGAACTCGTCGACCCGGAGCCCGCGTGCGAGCGCCGCCTCCGTGTACGCCATCCCGTCGGCGAGCGTGAACGCCAGCTCCTGGACCGCCGTGCTGCCCGCCTCGCGGATGTGGTAGCCGCTGATCGAGACGGTGTTCCAGCGGGGCAGCTCGCGAGTCCCGAACTCGATCGTGTCGGTCACCAGGCGGAGGGACGGCGCCGGCGGGAAGAGGTACTCCTTCTGGGCGATGAACTCCTTGAGGATGTCGTTCTGGAGCGTCCCCTCGAGCGCGGCCCGCGGCACGCCGCGCTTCTCCGCGGCCACGATGTACATCGCCCAGATCGGCGCCGCCGGCGAGTTGATCGTCATCGACGTGCTCACCCTGTCGAGCGGCAGTCCGTCGAGGAGCACCTCCATGTCGGCGAGCGAGCTGACCGCCACCCCGCACGTCCCGAACTCCCCTTCGGCCTCGGGGTCGTCCGTGTCGTAGCCGTAGAGCGTGGGCATGTCGAAGGCGACCGAGAGGCCGGTCTGGCCCGCCGCCAGCAGGTCGCGGAAGCGGGCGTTCGTGTCCTCCGCCGCTCCGAAGCCGGCGAACATCCGCATGGTCCAGGCGCGGCCGCGGTAGCCGGTCGGGTGAATGCCCCGCGTGAAGGGCGGCGCACCCGGGAACCCGATGTCACGGAGCGGATCGAAGGCATCCCACCGGCCCGGCCGAAGCGGCTCCCCGCGGTGGTCGGCCGCGGTGGGCCCTCCCCCGCCGGCCGCGTCGCGCTCCACCGACTCCCCGCCCGTCCCGGCGCCGCTCGCCGCGGCGGCCCAGTCCCATGGGCCGTACAGGCGCGCCACCTCGACGTCCGAGATGGTCGTGAACCGGGCCGAGCGCTCCGGCGCGCGCGCGCGCGCCGGTTCGAGCCGCTCCCGTTCCCAGGCATGCTTCCTGGCCTGCCACGTCATGGGCGGGATGCTAGTCGATCCGCGCGCGCTCTCGGGTCAGCGGAGCGCGGCAACCGCGGCCTGGACCTTCGACTCGTCGACGTCCGCGGCAATCACCACCTGGACCACTGTCCCGTCGGCCGACGGCCAGACCAGGATCGCCTGGTGGGAATCGCCGTTGAGCAGGTTCATGCGGAAGCCGGGCCGGCCGTTGACCTGCTCGTTGGTCGAGGAGACGATCGTGACCCGGCTTGTGCCACCGGCTCCGGCCCGGTACTCGTCGGCGAGGAGCTGGGCCGTCAGGCCGGGTGCACGAAAGACGGACAGCTGCATGCCCGGCAGCGACGTCCCGCCGCCTGGATCGAATTGCCAGATCCCGCCGCCGAACTCTGCTTCCCGGATCCCCGCGTTCCAGAGCGTCCCGAGCGTGGCCTTCGAGCAGAAGCGGCCGGAATCGCGGCTGTCCGCCGCCTGGCCGGCGATCTGGGCGGGGATCCGGGCCTCGAGGTCCGGGTAGGCGCCCTTCATCTCCTGCCGGTCGACGCCGCCGCACGGCATCGCGGGGTCGAACGACGGCGGAGGCGACGAACCCGCGCACGCGGCAACGAGCAACGCCGCGGCCACCACGAAGAGGCCGCGCCGGCCGACTGCCCGAAGCATGCGAGCAGCGTACCCGGCGGGGCTCCCATGCGTCATCGGGCCTCTCGTCATCGGGCCGTGCTGCTGCGGCGCGTGGCGGGCCGGCTGGTCCGGCCCCGGTGCGGGCAGTCACCTGGTACGTCCGTCATGGGCCGGTGCATGCACGCCACCGACCTTTCCCGGCCCCCGACCGGACGGACGTCGCATAGCCGTGCGCCGCCAACCTGCGTATCTTCCTGATGCAGCCGTCGGCGCGAGCCACCGGGACAACCCTGGGGCGTCGGCCACGGCCCGGAGCGTCGGGACACACCGACCTGGAGGACGCCGCGGGGAGCGTCATCTGGTGGCCCCTGGGACTCCGGGCACGAGTCGAGTAACCACGGATCTCCGGCCCGCAGGCCCGGTCCGCAACGGTGGCTGCGGACTCATCTGGCCGCGGACTCTCCCGCGGACCCTCCTCCCGCCCCATCACGGGGACGCCGGCCGGCGTCCCCGTTCGTGTCCCCGCCGCGGGTGCCGGAGGCGTCGGCGACACCGAGCGCGGGCTCCCCGCCGATGGCCGGATCTCCACCCGTGGGGGCCGCGCCTGCTCGATGGTCCAGGACCACCCGGGCGGCGGCCACGAGGTCCGGGTCGCGGGTGATCGTCCGTTCCACCCATTCCAGGTACGTCGGCTCCTGCGCGAAGATCTCTCCGAGCGTGCGCCCGTGGAACTTGCCGAACACGATCCGGGTCGCAAGCGCCGTGCCGATCTCCGGCAGCGGCCTCCGCGACGCACGCCGAGAGCGGACGCGCTGCAGCGGACCGGTCGGGTCGGAGGCCCGTGGCTCTTCGGCTTCGCCCCAGGTCGCTCGCCGGAGCGCCGCCGGTACCCGCGGCCGGTGTCGGTAGCCCCCGCCGGCCGGCGTCGTCGTGGCGTTGCGCTGCCGGAAGAGGTCCGTGGTGTCCAGCCGGGCCGTGACCGGCCGGGACGGCGGAGGCGGAGGCGGCCCACTCGGGCGCGCGGCATCCGGAGCGCGAGCTGTCGGGCCCGATCCGCCCGCCGCTCCTGCGCCCCGGGCGGGCGTGCCCGCTCCGCCGGTCGCACGGGACCGCAGAGCCTGGTAGGCGGCGTTGATCTCGGCCATTCGACGCGTGGCATCCCGGCGCTCCGAGGAGTCCGCGGCAAGGTCGGGATGATGCTCCCGGGCCAGGCGTCGCCAGGCGGCCTTCACGGCGGCCTGGCTGGCATCCCGGTCGATCCCGAGCACTTCATGAGGGTCGCGATGGGCCATCCCACCATCCTAGCCCAGCGCGGCGGTACCCTTCGGGAATGCGCCCGTCCCGGACCGCCACGGTCGCGCTCGGCGCGACCGTGGTCGCGCTCGGCGCGGCGGTGGTCGCGCCGTCCGCCGCCTACCGGTTCGCCCTCGAGTATCGCCGGCGCGCCGGCTTCCCAGCGCGCCGCCCGCCGCTCGAGACGCCGGCGACGTACGACCTGCCATTCGAGGCGGTGGTCGTCCCGTCCGACGCCGGGCCGCTTCCAGGCTGGTTCATCCCGGCGCCCGGCGGCCGCCCCGCGCCGGCCGTGGTCCTGGTCCATGGCTGGGAATCGAACCGGGCGCGGATGCTGCCGAACGCCCGGTTCCTGCACGCTGCCGGATTCTCCACGCTCATGTTCGATGTTCGCGGCCATGGCGACAACCCGGCCGAGGCCCTCCCGATCAGCGCCGCGGAATTCGGCACCGATGCGCGAGCTGCCGTCGGGCTCGTCGCGACACGGCCCGGCGTGACCTCGGTCGGGGTGCTGGGACATTCGATGGGGGCGATCGGAGCCGCGATCGCCGCCGCGGACGATCCGCGGGTGGCCGCCCTGGTCCTGACGTCCGCTCCGTCCGACCCGCGGAGCCTGACCCGGCGGACGTTCCAGCTCGCGGGGTTGAGCTTGCCCGGACCAGTCGCGCATTCGCTGGCGGCGCTCACGACCCGCGTCTTCCTGAGCCCGCGAGGTCACGCCCCATCCGCCACCAGCGCCGCGGCGGCCGTGGGCCGCTACGCGGGACCGATCCTCATCATCCACGGCGCGCAGGACGAGATCGTGGAGCTCGAGGCCGCCCTCCGTCTGGATCGGGCGGCCCGGCGGAACGTCGATCGTGACCTCGAGCTCCTGATCCTGCCCGAGGGCCTCCATCGCTGGCTCTTCGAGGATCCGGTCTATCGGGAACGGATCGCGGCATTCCTTGCCCGCCACCTGACCGGTGCTCCCGATCCGGACGCCGCTGCCGCCCGCGCGGTGGCGACGCTCGTCCTCCGCCAGGCCGACACCCACGGGCCGTTCAGCGCTCTCGAGCGCCCGGCGGTGGCGGTGCCGGCCGTCGGCGTCCCGACGTCATCCGGTCCGCCCCGACCGGCCTAAACCCTGCAGCACGGGAGGCGCTCCATGGAACCTGCCCTCGGCACCTGGGAGGCGATCGACTCCCTGCGCGTGGTCCGGACCTTCATCGACCGGCCGCTGGAGCCCGCGGCGCTCGAGCGGATCCTCAACGCGGGTCGACGCGCGGGCAGCTCCAAGAACGAGCAGCGCTGGGCCTTCGTGGTCTGCCGGGATCGCGAGCACCTGCGCGAGCTGTCGACGCTCGGACCGTGGGCCGGCCACCTGGCCGGGGCGGCCGTCGCGGTCGCCCTCGTGACGCCCGACCCTCGGGCGGAGGGCGCAGCGCTCTCCGTGCTGTTCGACCTGGGCAGGGCGGCCCAGAACATGGTCCTCGCGGCGTGGGAGCTGGAGATCGGCAGCGTCCCTGCCACCGTGTACGAGCACGCGAGGGCCGCCGAGCTCCTTGGCCTGCCGGACGGCATGCATTGCGAGTATCTGCTCTCGTTCGGCTACCCGGCCGATGAATCGGTGCTCACCGCCCCGAAGCGCCCGGGCGGGCGGCGACCGCTGGCCGAGCTCCTCCACGCAGAACGCTGGTAGGCGGCTCGCTGCGCTCCGTCGCGGGGCGGCGCCCGCGCGGGCCGGCTTCAGGGCGCCACGCCCTCCGACGCCTTGCCGCCGCCCCACATCGCCTCCGGATCGCCGAGGTCGAGGTCGAGGGCCGAGGCGCCGCTGGCGACCTCGGGCGCCGGCGCGCCGGCTGCCACATAGGAGATGAACGCCGCCTCGAGGCCCAGGTCCTGCTGCGCCCGCTCGGAACGGAGCCACTTGTGCTCCAGGAGGTCGCAGTACGCCTGAAGCGGGTCCCGGCCGGGCCCGATGACCGACCGCAAGCGTGCCACGTACGGTTCCAGGACCTCCGCCTGCCACCTGGCGGCGCCCTCGACCGACGAGATGGGCCTCCGCTCGAAGTAGGTCAGCCACGCCCGGTACTCGCGAACATCGTTGAGCAGCAGCCGGGCCTGGCCCTCCAGTGCGACGAGACCGGTCCGGCGGGCGAGCTCACGGGCATGGAAGTCGCGCTGGGCGACGGCAGTCCGCAGGCGGACCGTCCCCGCATCCCCGGGCAGCAGCTCGATCTCGCCGATCGCGAAGCCGAGGTCGTTGAGCCGCCGGATGTGGGCCTGGATCGCGAAGCGGTCGCCCGCCTGGATCTCGACCTGGCCGTGAAGCTCCTGCCAGAGCGCGGTGTACCGGTGCCTGACCGACTCGGCCGCCGCGATCTGCTCGTCCATCAGCTCCGGGCGGCCATGGTACGCGGCCAGGTCGGCCAGGCCGAACGCGACATTCTCGACCAGGACGTCGAGGTCATAGGCGCGCTGGCCATCCGAGAGCGCCGCGTAGGTCTCGCTGGTCTCGGCATCCACGAGGTAGGCCTGGATCGTGCCGCCGTCGCGCCGGAAAAGGGTGTTCGCGAGCGAGCAATCGCCCCAGAACACGCCGGCACGGTGGAGATCCACGAGGAGCGACGCCATCGCGTCGAGGAGCCGCTCGCGGTAGCCGCCGGCAGTCAGCGGGACGCGCATGAGGAGGCGGCGGTACTGGAGCGAGTGGCGGAGGTACTCGGTGACGAGGATCGCGGAGTCCTCGAGCGGGCGGACCGCGATCCCGATCGCGCGAACCGACGGCAGCCCCAGCGCCTCGAGGTGGACGAGCACGTCGTACTCGTGGCGCGCGTTGTCGACCGACTCCTCCTTGAGCGCAAAGGTCGTCTCGTCGGTGACGACGAACCGGACGAGGTGGCGCGACGGGCCGACCGGCAGGTCGCGCAGGGCCACCCGGTCCGCGGACCAGTGGTGCAGCGGGAGCTCCCAGGGGAAGCCCAGCAGCTGCTCCGAGGTGACCCGGAGTCGGAGGTGCGGGAAGGCTTCGCCGTGTTCCGTGCTCAGCGCCGCTTCCGGAGATAGGTCGTGAGCGATGCGTCGTACCCGAGGGCCTCGAAGAGACGCCGAGCGCCGGATCGGTGGTGGCCGGCCGTCACCTCGAGAAACGCGGCGTCGACCGCATCGGCGATCGTCTCCGCCTCCGCCATCAGCCCCCGCCCGACGCCGCGCCCGCGCATGCCCGGGTCCACGACCAGCGCCATCACCCGCACGATGGCGTCGCCGTGCTCGAAGCGCGGGATGACCTGGCAGGCGACGAAGCCCGCACGCTCGCCGGCGGCCTCCGCGAGGCGAACCGGGCACTCGCGTTCGACATACCGCTCCAGGCGCCGGACGATATCGGTTGCGCCGGCCGGATAGCCCTCGTCCGAGAGGAGGCCGGCGATCCACTCCGCGTCGTCCGGGCCGGCATCCCGGAACGTGAGCGCGGCTCCATCGGTCATGCCCGGATGGTACCGCGAACGCCCGGCCGGGACCGGCCGGCGAACATGGAAGCGGATGCCGGCACGAGGATCAGCGTCGGGCCCGAGGGGGGCGTCCCCATGACTGCGATCCCAGCTCCGAACGGTCCCGGCCCGGCCGAGACCCGGACGCCCAGCCAGGCAAGGCGCGCCCGAGCGCCGGCCGCGGCGCCTTCCCGCACCTCGACGTAGAGTGCGGCCGGGCCCTCGCCGTGGCGGGCGAGCGCGGCGGCCAGCCGCCCCTCCGTGTCGGGCTCGAGGAGCACGATCGCGTCGGGACCGCCGAGCAGCGCCCGGGCACCCAGGAGCGAGTCGCGAGCTGCGGTCGTCCAGCGCGCGTCCGCCCACCCTGCCGCGGCGCGATCCGCGTCGACGGTTGCCCAACCGAGCGCAAGGAGCCGCGCACCGGCCGGCGCCTGGTCATCGGTCAGCGGCACCGCCAGTGGCCGCATGTCCACTGCGGCCATCTCGAGGCGGTCGGCAGCACCGCCCGATTGCGCGGGCTCGTCCTCGACGACCTCCAGCAGCAGCCCGGGAAGCGAGATCGGACGTCCGGCCACGACCACCACGCCGAAGGCCGCCGCGAGCATCGCGCGGACACGCGTGGGGTCGCTTGCGACCCAGCGCACCCCGAGCCGCGCCCCGGCGGGATCGACTGCGGGCGACCGGTCAGGCGTCGCGGCGCGCCATGAGGAGGGTCGCGTCCGAGGGCAGCGGGATTGCCTCGGGCTCGGGCAGGCCGGCCGCCCGGAACAGCTGGGCGTGCTGCGCCACGGTTCTCAGGCGGGCCCCACGGAACAGCTCGTCGAGCGCCACGCCCGCGATCAGCTGGCCATGCATGGTCGCGTACTCCTGCAGCCCGTCGGGCAGGCACCAGCCGAGCACGAGCAGCCTGCCCCCGGGACGGAGCATCCGCCAGGCCGCCTGGAGCGCCACGCCGGGATCCGGCATCTCGTGGAGCGCGTGCTGGAAGTAGGCCAGGTCGAAGGAGCCGACGTCCAGCGTCGCGTCCACCTCGCGCGCCTCGATGCGGATCCGCGGCCCCAGGCCGTGCCGCTCCACCAGGCGCGTCGCCCGCGCGACCGAATCCGGCTCGGGCTCGACACCCACCAGGCGCGTCGCGGGGAATCGTCGGGCGATCGCGGCCAGCCAACGGCCGCCGCCGCAGTTGAGGTCGATCACGTCGATCCCCCGCACCAGGTCCGCCACGAGGTCCGGGAGCGCCGCGAGACCTTCCTCGAAGAAGACCGCGATGTCCTGGCGGGTCAGCTCCTCGATCGACCGGTAGTAGCGTGCCGATCGGGTGGCAACGGGAACGCCGGTGCGGAGGTAGTCCGCCATCCTGTCGTAGTCGAGGCTCGCCGTCACGGTGTAGACGAACTGCCCGCCAAGGTACTCGGGGCGGTCCTTGTCCAGCAGGACCGTCGCCACGTCGCGGTCCAGGGTGACCCGCCGGCCGTCGTCGCCCAGGAGGTCGGAGGCGAAGGCGGCGTCGCACCAGGCGGAGATGGGCTCGGCCGCCGCCCCCGCCGCGGCTGCCAGCTCGGCCCGCGTCAGCCCGCTTTCGCCGGCCTCCCGGAGGCGGGCGAACAGGCCCAGCTCGATTCCAAGCTGGATGACCCACGCGCGGTAGAAGCCGGAAAGGCTGGCGACGAGATCGTCGAAGCGGTCGTCGAGCGGCATCGCGGCCCGATTGTCGCACGCCTGGCGCGTCACGGCGGGCACTCGCGCGCCATCCGGCGGCCGAAACCTGCGAGCGGGCCACCCGCCGGGCTGCCATCCTTCCGGGATGCAGACCGCGTCCCACCGCACGCTCGGCGCGCCCGGCACCCGGGTCGCGCTGGCCCTGGGCGCCCTCTACGTCGTCTGGGGTTCCACCTATCTCGCGATCCGGGTGGCCGTCGAGACGATCCCGCCGTTCATGCAGAGCTCGATCCGCTTCCTGATCGCCGGCACGATCCTCGCCCTGGTCACGGCCCCCGGGCGCGCCGGCGAGCCGCGCCCGGGCCGGCGCGAGTGGCGAGACGCCGCGATCATCGGTGGATTCCTGCTCGTGGGCGGAAACGGGCTCGTCGCGCTCGGCGAGACCACCGTCGGATCGGGCATCGCGGCGCTGCTGATCGCCACGCTCCCGCTCTGGGTCGCGGTGCTCGGCCGGCTCTTCTTCAACCTCCACCTCGCCCGCTCGACGGTCGCCGGGATCGCGCTGGGGTTCGTGGGCGTCGGCGCGCTCGTCTGGCCGGCCGGCGGAAGCGCGCCGGTGGACCTCGTCGGCGCGGGCATCCTCCTCGGCTCGCCCATCCTGTGGGCCATCGGCTCGCTGTACAGCGCCCGTGCCCACCTGCCAGCCCGGCCGCTGGTCGGCGTGGCGATGCAGATGCTGTGCGGCGGGGTGATGCTGGGCGTCGTGGCGACCCTCTCGGGAGAGGTGGGCCGCTTCCACCCGGCGGCCGTGACGCCGGCCAGCATCGCCGCTCTCGCCTACCTGGTGGCCGTCGGATCGCTGGTGGGCTTCACGGCCTACGCGTGGCTGCTCCGGGTGGCCCCGCTGTCGCTCGTCGCGACGTACGCCTACGTCAACCCGATCGTCGCCGTCGCGCTCGGCGCGCTGATCCTGGGCGAGCCCGTCACGCCGCGCACGCTCCTGGCCGGCGTGATCATCATCCTCGCGGTCGCGATCATCGTCTGGGCGCGCGGCCGTGAGCCGGTGCCGCCGCGACCGGAGGAGGTCGTCGAGGCAACCTGAGCATCGCCGGGCGGCGCACCGTCCGTCGTCCCTGTCCATGTCCACCGGCGCCGAGCGGCGCCCGACCGGAGGAAGACCCGATGACAGCCAAGAGCCTGCACACGATGGGCCAGCAACACGGTCGTCGATCGTGGGCCGAGCCGTGGAAGATCAAGATGGTCGAGCCGCTCACGATGACAGAACGGCCGGCTCGCGAGACGGCGCTCCGAGAGGCGGGCTACAACACGTTCCTGCTCCGCTCGGACGACGTCTACATCGACCTCCTCACGGATTCTGGCACGTCCGCCATGAGCGATCGGCAGTGGGCCGGGATGATGCTGGGCGACGAGTCGTACGCAGGCAGCCGGAACTTCTACCACCTCGAAGCCGCCGTCCAGCGCCACTACGGCTACCGGCACATGGTGCCCACGCACCAGGGCCGTGGCGCGGAGCACCTGATCAGCCAGGTGATGATCAAGCCGGGTGACCACATCCCGGGCAACATGTACTTCACCACCACCCGCGAGCACCAGGAGCTGGCCGGCGGGACATTCCACGACGTGATCATCGACGAGGCGCACGACCCGACCTCGCTCCACCCATTCAAGGGCAACGTCGACCTCGCCAAGCTGCGGGCGCTGATCGAACTGGTCGGTGCCTCGAAGATCCCGTACGTCTCGCTCGCGGGCACGGTCAACATGGCGGGCGGCCAGCCGGTCTCGATGGCCAACGTCAGGGACGTCCGCGCGCTCTGCGAGCCGCTGGGCATCAGGGTCATGCTCGACGCCACGCGCATGGTAGAGAACGCCCTGTTCATCCAGGAGCGGGAAGAGGGCTACGCGGACACGTCCATCGCCGCGATCCTGCTCGAGTTCTGCTCCTACACGGACGGCGCCTGGATGAGCGCCAAGAAGGACAACCTTGTCAATATCGGCGGTTGGCTCGCCGTGAACGACCCTGGCCTCTTCGAGGAGCTCCGCAACCTCGTGGTCGTGTTCGAGGGCCTGCACACCTACGGCGGGCTGGCCGGGCGCGACATGGAGGCCCTGGCGATCGGCATCGAGGAGGCGGTCCAGGACGAGCATGTCCGGAGCCGTGTCGGCCAGGTCCGCTACCTCGGCGAGCTGCTCCAGGAGTGGGACATCCCCATCGTGGTGCCGATCGGCGGGCACGCCGTCTTCCTCGACGCGAAGCGGTTCTACCCGCACCTGGCGCAGGACGTCTTCCCTGGCCAGACGCTGGCGGCCGAGCTCTACCTGGACTCCGGGATTCGCTCGATGGAGCGCGGCATCGTGTCGGCCGGACGCGACCCGAAGACGGGCGACCACAAGCGCCCGAAGCTGGAGCTGACCCGGCTGACGATCCCCCGGCGCGTCTACACGCAGGCGCACATGGACGTCGTGGCTGAGTCCGTCAAGGCCTGCTTCGATGCGCGCGACGCGGCGACCGGCCTGCGGATGACGTTCGAGCCGAAGTACCTGCGCTTCTTCCAGGCCCGTTTCGAGCCGATCGCGTAGGGACTCGGCGGGAGTCCGTCGGGCAGCGACGCCGGCTGGCGGCGGGGCCGGCTGGCAGTTGCGCCGCCTGGGGCGCTGCGTCGATCCGTCATGCGTCGCAATACGTTGTGCTACACTGTTCGAGATGAGTGATAGGCCTGCTCCAGCCCATCGCGTCCGGGAGACCACCAGCTTTCGCCTTCCCGCGGAGACCCTCGAGCGGCTCGACGCGCGCGCCCAGGCGGCCGGGACCACCCGAACGGCGCTGGCGGAGCAGTTCCTCGAGGAGGGCCTGCGCCTCGTCGAGCACCCCGGCATCCGGTTCGTCGACGGGCCATCTGGCCGGCGCGCCGGGGTGACCGGCACGGGCCTCGATGTCTGGGAGGTCGTCGAGACCATCCGGGCCCATAACGGGAGCGTCGAAGAAACCGCGGAGTACCTCAGCGTCCCTGTCGCCCGCGTCCGCGTGGCGGCACGGTACTACGCCGCGTTCCCAGCCGAGATCGACGAGTGGATCGCCGGAAATCAGGCGGTCTACGACCGTGAGTTCGAGCTGGCTCGGCGGGAGCGCGAGCTCCTGGGGTGAAGATCCTGCTCGACGAGCATCTCCGGCCGCATATCGCACGCCTGCTCCGCGAACGCGGACGTGACGTCGTGGCCGTCCTCGAGCGACCGGACCTGATCGGGATGCTGGACGGCCACGTGTGGAAGGTTGCCATCGCTGAGGGACGAGCCCTCGTCACCGAGAACGCCCGCGACTTTGTCCCTGCCGCGCGCGCGACCAATGCGGCCGGGCGATCCCACGCGGGTCTCGTGCTGGTCTCCCCACAGACCGTGCTGAGGTCACGCGACGCGACCGGGTTCATCGTCGAGGCGCTCCACCGCATCGTGATGGCGAACCCGGGCAACTCGTTCGTGGACCGCGTGGCGTGGGTCGAGCCCCCCGTCGACGCGGCCGAGGGAGGCCCGCCCGGGAGCTGAGAGGCGTCCGTCAGCGCAGCAGGCGCCTCGCGAGGGCAGCCGCGATCGCGAGCAGGGCCCCGGAGATGGCGGCCAACGCCACGCCGAACGCGCCCGCCCGCCAGTTGCCCTTGACGAAGCCGCCGAACAGGACGTGCCAGGCGCCGAACAGGAACGCCCCGGCGAGCGCGGCCGCGATCGCGCCGCCGATCACGATCCCGGCCCGCCGGCCCAGACCGCCGGACGCCCAGATGACGGCGAGGCGGTCGCGCACGTCGGCCCGCGACGCTCGGACGGTGCTCATCGGCTGCCCCCGGTCGAGGAACCGCCGCCCAGCGCCGGCCAGCGCTCGAACCCCTGCGCGGGCAGCGGCTCGCAGCGGATGGGCCGGTCTTGGCGGTAGCCCAGCGCGTAGTCGGCCTGGATCAGCGTGTGGAGCTGGCTGGTCCCCTCGTAGATGACGGCTGCCTTGCTGTTGCGCAGGTAGCGCTCCACCGGGAACTCGTTGCTATAGCCGTTCGCGCCGTGAACCTGGATCGCGTCGAGCGCGGCTGCGACACTGTGCTCGGTCGCATGCCATTTCGCGAGGGACGTCTCGCGGGTGTTGCGAACGCCGTGGTTCTTCAGCCACGCGGCGCGCCAGACGAGGAGGCGCCCGATCTCCGTCCCCTTCGCCATGTTCGCCAGCATCTGCTTGACCAGCTGGTGGCGGCCGATCTCCTGGCCGAAGGTCTCGCGCTGGTGGGCGTAGGTGACGCTCGCGTCCAGGCAGGCCTGCGCGAGCCCGACCGCGCCGGCAGCCACCGTGAAGCGGCCCTGGTCGATGGCGCTCATCGCGACGAGGAATCCCTCGCCCTCGTCGCCGATCCGGTTCTCTGCCGGCACCGCCACGTTGTCCAGCGTGATCAGGCCGGTGTTCCCGGCCCGGATCCCCATCTTCCCGTGGAGCGTCCCGGTCGTCAGGCCGGCCATTCCCCGCTCGAGCATGAATGCCGTCACGCCACGGTGGCGCTTCGCCCGGTCCACGGTGGCGAAGACGAGGAAGTGGTCCGCGAGGTCGGCCAGGCTGATCCAGATCTTCGATCCGTTGAGGATGTACGCGTCGCCGTCGCGGCGGGCGGTCGTTTGGAGGCTGGCCGCGTCGGTTCCCGCGCCGGGCTCGGTGAGCGCGAACGTCGCGAGCTTCGTGCCCTGCGCCTGCGGCACCAGCCAGCGGCGGCGCTGCTCGTCGGTCCCCCACTGGAGCAGCGCCAGGGAGTTCAGGCCGACATGGACGCTCATCACGACCCGGAAGGCGGTGTCGGCGCGCTCCAGCTCCTCGCACAGGATGGCGAACGAGACGTAGTCCATGCCGGCACCGCCCCACGCCTCCGGGATCGGCGCGCCAAGGTAGCCGAGCTCGGCCATCCTGGCGAAGACCTCCGGATGGGCCTCGCCCTTCTCGTCCCACTCCCGGATGTTCGGCAGGATCTCGGCCGCGACGAACTCGCGGACGGACTCGCGGACGAGCCGGTTCTCGTCGGTGAGGCTGAAGTCGATCACGGCGGCACTCCGCGCAGGTGGCTGGCTGGGTTCGCGCGCCATCGTCGCACGCGACGTGGCATCCGGTGTGGCGGCACGGCGCAGGCCGGGACGGGGCCATGCCGTCGGGACGACCTTCGGCCCACCCGCCGCCCGACCGGCGCCCGATATACTCGGGGCAGGTCCGCCGCAGCCCGCCCGAGTGACGCGGCCCGGCCGGCGACGTACCCGAGGACCCACCCATGGACACCCTGACCGCCCCGGCTGCCTCCGGCCTCGACCTGGCCGCGCTGGCTGCCGCGAACCTGACGCCGGTCCTTGGTCGCTATTTCGAGCGATCCTGGGCGCGCGGCGAGGGCCATCGCCTGTACGACACCGACGGCAGGGCGTACCTGGACTTCGCGAACGGGATCGCCGTCAGCGTCCTCGGCCACGGCCACCCGGCGGTGACGGCCGCGATCCATGCCCAGGTCGACCGGCTGATCGCGCCGTGCGCCGCGATGGGCTACGCGGAATCGACGGTCCGCCACGCCCGGCTCCTGGCGGAGTTCCTGCCGGAGCCGCTCGACTCCATCTTCTTCATGAACTCCGGCTCGGAAGCCATCGAGGGCGCCATCAAGCTGGCCCGCCGGGTCACCGGGCGCCCCGGGATCATCGCGTTCCGCGGCGCGTTCCACGGCCGCACGCTCGGCGCCGCGAGCGTCACGAGCTCCAACATCAACTACCGGCTGGGCTACGAGCCGCTCCTGCCGGGCGTCTACATCAGCCCCTTCCCGTCTGCCTACCGCGACTTTGCCGGCGACGAGGAGCGGGCGGTCGACGTCTCCCTGAAGCACCTGCGCGACCTTCTGCGGACCACGGTCCCGCCCTCCGCGGTGGCCGCGATGATCATCGAGCCGATGCAGGGCGAGGGCGGCTATATCCCGGCCCCGCCGGCCTTCCTGCAAGCGCTCCGCTCGATCTGCGACGAGCACGGCATCCTGCTCGTCGCGGACGAGGTCCAGGCGGGTTTCGGCCGGACCGGGAAGATGTGGGCGTTCGAGCATGCCGGGATCGTCCCGGACGTCGTCTGCATGGCGAAGGCGATCGCGAACGGCCTGCCGCTGTCCGCGCTGGCGAGCTCGAGAGCGCTCCAGGTGCGCTGGGGCAGGAGCGCCCACGGCACCACGTACGGCGGCAACCCCGTCAGCTGTGCGGCCGGGATCGCGGTGCTCGAGACCATCCGCGCGGAGCGGCTCGTGGAGAACAGTGCGGCGCGGGGCGCCGAGCTCATGGCTGGCCTGCGCGGCATCGCAGCCGACGACGTAAGGATCGGCGACGTACGCGGCCTGGGGCTGATGATCGGGGTGGAGTTCGTCCGCGACCCCGCCACGCGGGAGCCCGATGGGGCCCTCTGTGAGACCGTGATCCAGGGCTGCGCCGACGAGGGGCTGCTGCTCATCTCCTGCGGCGTCGAGCACAACGTGATCCGCTGGATCGCCCCGCTGAACGTCACGTCAGCGGAGATCGACGAGGCGCTGGGAGTCTTCCGACGCGTGCTCCGCGCGCTGCCGGCCCAGCCGGAGGCCGGCGGCATCTGACGCCCGGGCGTCCCCGTCCCGTCCCGCCGGCGGCGCTCCCCCGGGGGCGCCGGCCGGTCGGCTACTGCCGCCTGCTGTCGGTCAGGAAGGCCATCACGTCCGCGAGCCGGAAGCGGCGATCGCCGCGCCGGCAGACGCGGAAGAACGGGAGCTCACCGCGGTCGCCGAGGCGCTTCACGGTGTTGACATGCAGGTGGAGCATTTCCGCGACCTCGCTCGCGGTGAGGAGCGGTCCAAGCTCGCTGACGGCCATTCGAGTCCTCGCCTGTTCGGTGGCGGTCATACCGGGCACGTGACGTGGTGACGTGTAGGGTGCGACCCGCTTCGTGGGGGAGCGTAGGGGTCCGGGTGGCCATGCGCCAAGCCGTACCTTCGGTCTAGGAGGGTCGTACGGTGCGGTCGGGATGGGATCAGCGCCCGGGGGGCCCCCGGGCGGTCGCGAGACCCGCGGTCCCGGGCGATCGACCGAGGAGCTGTCGACGGTCCATCTGGCAGTTGACGCAGCCACGTACGCGACGGAGCATGCATCGCCGGGCCGACACCACGGGCGTCGGCGGGACGCGTCCTCACGCGCCCGGGGCATCGCGACGAGGAGCCGACTCCAGGCCATGACGAACCGTCCCTCGAGCGAGCAGGCGCAGGTGACGATCGCCTCCGAGGCGGCGCGCTGGGACGATCTCAGCCAGCTGCTCCAGCGCGGCGTGTTCTGCCCGCTCGCGGCCCGATGCTCCGTCGCTGACTTCCTCACGGGGCAGCTCGGGCTCGACCCCGACTACGTCCGTGACCGGATCGCGACCGTGTTCGTGGACGGCGCGGTGGTGGACGACCTCGCGGTCGCCACGCTGCGACCCGGCTCGACGCTCACCCTGTCGGCGGCGATGCCCGGGCTCGTGGGGGCGACCCTGCGCAAGGGCGGCTTCTACTCCGCGATGCGCTCGGAGATCAGCTGGAAGGGCGATGACGACGCGCGCCAGCCGCTCGACGGTCCACCGGGCACGATCCGGCTCAAGCTGTTCAACAGCGTCATGCGCGAGATCGGCCCGACCCTGCTGCAGCGCGGCGTCCTGGTCGACCGCCGGGAAGCGGCGAGCGTCGCGGGAGCCCAGGGCACGGACGTGACCGACGCTCCCGGAGGCACGTGGGTGTCACTCAGGGTGGCCCCGCGATGAGGCGGGTCGGGCCCCGGTCGTGACGATCAAGCTGTTCGCCTCATTCCAGAAGGGGCGCTTCGCGGTCGAGACGAGGGAGTACCCGCCGGCGACGACCGTCGAGGAGATCGTCACGGACCTCCACATCCCGAAGCGCGAGATCGGCGTGCTGCTGGTGAACGGGCGGCACGTCTCCTTCGATCACCGCCCCGGCGGCGGCGACGTGCTGGCGATCTTCCCGGTCATCGGGGGCGGCTGACCGACGGTCAGCCCGCCAGCGGGATCAGGTGGACGGCTGTCGCCTTGAACGTGACGAGGACCCTCCCGCCCGGGCCCAGCCCCATCTCCTCGGCCGAGGCCCGCGTGATGGAGGCGACGAGCGAGATCCCGCAGTCGATGGTCACCCGGACCAGCGAGCCCTGGGCAACCATCCTGGAGACGTCGCCCGGGAGCTGGTTCCGGGCGCTCGAGACGACTCTCGGCAACGAGCCCGTCGCTGACGTTCCCGGTGACCCGGAGACCGGCCCGGACACCTCGCCCGCCGGCGACCCGCCCACAACGCCGGACCACAGCGTCACGTCCTCCGGCCGCAGACAGCACAGGACCGCGCGTCCCGGCCCGATGGCGGAGACGGCCTCGATCTGGCAGCCGCCGACGTCGACCATCGCAACTCCCGCGCGGGTCGAGACGACGCGGCCAGGCAGGCGGGTCTCGGCGCCCACGAAGGCGGCCACGTCCTCGTCGAACGGCGCCGAGAGCACCCGCTCGGGCACGTCGCACTGGCGGAGTCGCCCCTCGACGACCACCGCCATCCGGTCGCCGAGACGGACGGCCTCGTCGAGATCGTGGGTCACGACAACGCAGGCGACATGCGTCTCGTGAAGGAGCAGCTCGAGATCGTCCACGAGCTTCGAGCGGGTGGCCGCGTCGACTGACGCGAACGGCTCGTCGAGCAGCAGGAGGTCCGGCTCGAGGACCAGCGCCCGTGCCAGGCTGACCCGCTGAGCTTCGCCGCTCGAGATCTGGCGGGCCGGACGGCGGCGCAGGTGGCCCACGCCCAGGCGCTCGAGCCATTCGGCAACCCTCGCCTCGACCTCGCCCGAGGAGACGCCGCGAAAGCGCAACCCGGCGGCGACGTTCGCGAACACCGACGTGTTGAGCAACAGCGGGTCGGGCAGGACGAGGCCGATGTGCCGACGGAACGCGAGCTCGTCGCGGGGCGCGACCGGCGATCCCCGAAACGAAAGCCGCCCGCGTGAAAGCGGGACGAGGCACGCCAGGGCCAGCAGGAGCGTGCTCTTCCCGGCCCCGTTCGGGCCGACCACGGCCAGCGTCTCGCGGTCCGCGAGTGCCAGGTGATCGATTGCCAGGACCGGGCGGGCGCCACGAACCACCACGAGGTCGCTGATCTCGACGAGGGGCGGCGTCGCGTCCGCGTTCGGTTCGTTCATGGTCGTGGGCACGGGCTCCCTAGCGCTGCGGACCGCGCTGCTGGGCCCACGTCAGCACGCCGTTGACCAGGAACGCCAGGGCCAGCAGGACGATGCCGAGCGCGACGGCCTTGATGAACTCCCCGCGGCTCACGTCCAGGACGATCGCCGTGGTGAGCACGCGCGTCTGGTGGAGGATGTTGCCGCCGACCATCATCGCGGCGCCCACCTCCGAGATCACACTGCCGAAGCCGGCCATGAGCGCCGCCAGCAGCGGCAACCGCGCTTCGCGCCACAGCCACCACACGGTCTGCCATCGCGACGCCCCCAGGCCCATCAGCTGCAGCCGCAGGCGCGGGTCAAGCTGCCCGAGCGCGGCGACTGTGAGGCCCAGGATGACGGGCGTCGCGATGATCACCTCGGCGATCACCATCGCGGACGGCGTGTAGATGAGGCCCAGGTCACCCAGCGGACCACTGCGCCAGAGCGTGAACGCGACGAACAGCCCAACGACGACGGGCGGCAGCGCCATGCCAGTGTTGACCACGCTGATGACGAGCCCGCGGCTGCGAAACCGCGACAGGGCGAGCCACGTCCCGATCGGCAACCCGATCAGCAGGCTCAGGGCGGTCGCCAGCCCTGAGACGGCAAGCGACAGGAGGGTGATCTCGACGAGGTCGCCGCCGACCAGGCTCTGGAGCAGCTGCTGGGCCTGGTCGACGAGCGAGCCCGTGGTCACGCGCGGCAGTCTACTTGAGCGAGCTGTAGTCCTTGCCGGCGTCCGGGTTGAAGAGCGCCAGGCCGTATGTGTCGGTGCCGAACGTGCCGATGATCTGCTGCCCGGCGGTCCCGGTGACGTAGTCCTCGAACGCCTTTGCGCCCGCGGCGTTGACCTTCGGCCACTTCGCCGGGTTCACGGCGATGACGCTGTAGATGTTGATGAGCGACGAGTCGCTCTTCACGAGGGCCTGGAGAGAGAGCTTCGATCTGTTGGCAAGGAACGTCGCGGTGTCGGTCAGCGTGTAGCCGCCCTTTTCCGAGGCGATCTGCAGCGTCGGCCCCATGCCCTGGCCGGACTGGACGTACCAGCTGCCCGCGGGCGTGATTCCCGCGGACTTCCAGAGGCTCAGCTCCTTGGTGTTCGTACCGGAGCTGTCATCGCGCGAGACGAACGTCGCAGCCGCGGCGGCGATCTTCTTGAAGGCGTCCACCGCCGAGGTCATGCCGCTGATCCCGGCCGGATCCGCCGCCGGGCCGACGATCCAGAAGTAGTTGTGCGCCACGAGGCGCCGGTCGACGCCCCATCCGGCGTCCATGAACGCCTGCTCCTGCGTCGGCGCATGGACGAACAGGACGTCGGCGTTGCCCTGCTGGCCCATCGTGAGCGCCTGGCCCGTGCCGACGGCGACGGTCTTCACGGTGTAGCCGGATGCCTTCTCGAAGGCGGGCACGAGGACGTCGAGCAGCCCCGAGTCCTGGAGCGAGGTCGTCGTGGCGAGGATCAGGGCGGTGGAGCCGGCCGGGGCGGCACTGGCGACCGGTGCGCTCGCCTGCGGGCTCGGCGACGCGGCCGAGCTGCAGGCCGCGGCGACCAGGACGAGCGCGATGAGGGGGGCGGTTCGCTCCAGCAGCCTGCGCTTCAACATCACCGTGCCACGTGCCACAACCATTCCTCCAGAGATCCTGCCCACGGCCCACTCGCCCCGGGGAGCCGATGCCGCGTCGACCGAACGAGTGTCGGTTCGGAGCCCGGCCGGGAAGAGGGCCAGATGTCACCTTGAGCGAGATCATATGTGGCCATTCGGTCCGGCATCAACAGGTGTGCTGCCCATTCCTGTCCGCTTTACCTCGATATCCAGGCGCGCCTGCCTGACCCGCCGCGGACCCCGGGTAGAATGCAGTCGCGACGGGAGGCGCAACGAGTCCCGGCGAGGCAGCGGGAGGCGGGTTGGCGACGAACGAGGTAGAAGACCGCGACCGGTACGCTCGCCAGTCGAGGTTCTGGGCAATCGGAACGGCTGGCCAGGAGCGGCTCAGTGCGGGCCGCGTCCTTGTCGTCGGGTGCGGTGCGCTCGGTTCCGCCGCGGTGAATCTCCTGGCCCGGGCGGGCGTGGGCCAGATCACGATCGTCGACCGCGATTTCGTCGAGCTGGGCAATCTCCAGCGGCAGCTGCTTTTCGACGAGGCGGACGCCGCTGCCGGGACGCCGAAGGCCGTCGCCGCAGCCCTTGCCGTCGGGCGCATCAACTCCGAGATCGAAGTCCGCCCCTTCGTCGCCGACGTGACCCCGACCAACGTCGAGGAGTTCGTGGCGCATGCTGACGTGGTGCTCGATGGGACGGACAACTTCGAGACCCGGTATCTCCTGAACGACGCCTGCGTGAAGCGTGGTGTCCCCTGGGTCTACGGCGGGGTGATCGGGTCGACGGGCATGTCGATGACGATCGTGCCGGGCGAGACCCCATGCTTCCGGTGCCTGTTCCCGACGCCGCCCCCGGTCGGCACGATGGAAACCTGCGAGACGGCCGGCGTGCTTGCCGCGGGCGTCGTCACGGTGGCCGCCATCCAGTGCGCCGAGGTGATGAAGCTCCTCGTCGGCGACAGCCAGAACCGGAGCCGCGGGCTCACCGCCATCGACATCTGGACCAACGACCACCTGCAGGCAGAGGGCACGCTCCGTGATCCCGGTTGCCCATGTTGCGGGCAGCGTCGCTTCGAGTACCTCGACGCGGTCGTGACGAGCCGAACGGCGTCGCTCTGCGGTCGTGACGCGGTCCAGGTGAGCCCGGGCCGGCCCCTGGCGGTCGACCTCGCCGACCTCGGCCGGAGGCTCGGGGCGACCGGGCCGGTGACCTCCAACGACTACCTCGTGCGGTGTGTCGTGGACGGGCACGAGATGACGATCTTCGTCGACGGTCGCGCGATCATCAAGGGCACGTCCGACCTCGCCGTGGCCCGCTCGCTGTACGCCCGGTATGTCGGCGCGTGACGTGATCTACCTGGACAACGCCGCGACCTCGTTTCCGAAGCCGCCGGGCGTGGCGGAGAGCATCGTCGACTTCCTCGAGCACGGCGCCGGAAACCCGGGCCGGTCCGGCCATTCCCTGGCGATGGCCGCGCAGACCGTCGTCGCCGCCACGAGGCGCCAGCTCGCCTCGCTGTTCGGGGTGCCCGACCCTTCGCGCGTCGTCTTTGCGCTCAACGCGACCGACGCCCTGAACACCGCGCTCTGGGGACTGCTGCGGCCGGGCGACCGCGTCGTCACCACCAGCATCGAGCACAACGCCGTCGCCCGGCCGCTCCACGCCCTGGCCGAACGCGGCATCGAGGTCACCCGGGTCGCCTGCGCCCCGGACGGCATGCTCGACCTGGACGACCTGGTCCGCGCGCTCCGGTCCGGCCCGGTCCGGCTGGTCGCGATGTGCCACGCCAGCAATGTCGTCGGCACGATCCTCCCGGTCCGGGACGCGGCGCAGCGGGCCCACGAGCACGGGGCGCTCTTCCTCCTGGACGCGGCGCAGACCGCGGGCGTCCTGCCCATCGACGTGCGTGAGATGGGGATCGACCTGCTCGCAGTTCCGGGGCACAAGGGCCTGCTCGGGCCGACGGGCACCGGCGGGCTCTACGTGGCGCCTGACGTACGGCTCTCGCCGCTGCGCCAGGGCGGCACGGGCACGAGGTCCGAAGACGAGCGCCAGCCCGAGGAGCTGCCCGAGGCGCTCGAGGCGGGCACGCTCAACACCGTGGGCATCGCCGGGCTGGGCGCAGCCCTCCGCTACCTCGGGGAGCGGGGGCAGCAGGGCATCCGGGCCCACGAGGTCGCCCTGACGACCAGGCTCATCGACGGGCTGCGGGACGTCCCGGGCGTCCGGGTCCATGGGTCCGGGGATGCGGGCCGCCAGGTTGGAGTCGTCTCGCTGTCCGTGGAGGGCTGGGAGCCGGTGGACCTTGCAGCGGTGCTGGACAGCTCGTTCGGGATCGCGGTCAGGGCGGGGCTGCACTGCGCGCCGCTCGCGCACCGAACGCTGGGTACCTTCCCGCGCGGCACTGTCCGGCTTTCACCGGGCTGCTTCACCACCGACGAAGACGTGGACCAGGCGCTGGCCGCACTGCGGAAGCTGGCCGGCAGCGCCGCCTGAGCCCCGCGGTTCCCCATGGCGGACGTCGCTCATCGAAGACATTGGAACGGGCCGGTGCACCAGAGGCAGGCCGCGCAGGGCACCCTGCTGATGTGGCAGTCCTGCTCGAAGTCGGCGCCTCTCACGTAGTCGCACATCGCCAGGTTGCAGTCGTAGCAGAACGGAAAGTCGTACGCCGTCACGTCTCCGCGGAAGGTGCGCCATTCCTCGGCATTCCAGGTCTCGAGGATCCCCTGCGTCGCGACGTTGCCGAAGGTCCTTGGCTCCACCACCTTGACGAGCCCGGCCAGGTGGCACTGGAAACGGTGCCAGAGGAAGTAGCAGGGGTGAAGGTCGCCATCCCACGAGACAAAGGCCGATCCTTCCTCGACGAACTCGCACCGCCGCACCTGGGTCGGAACCGTGTTCGGGAGCTGCAGGTCGACACCGAGCTCGCGCGCGATGCCCGTTGCGTCGCCGAACGCCTCCTCGACCTCGCGGAGGCGCGCCTCGTCGAAGCGGAGCAGCTCGGCCACCTTGAGCGACACGTGCTGGGCGGTGGCGTCGGCGATCATGCCGCGGACGGATTCGATCGCCCGGGCGTCCTCGGCCGACGGCGAGATCTGCATGAACGTGTCGAGGTAGCGCCCGAAGTCCACTCCTTCCGCGGCCGCCCGGTCTCGCCACGCTCGGTAGATCCCGAGCGCGCGATCGGACGTTGGGCTGAACGCCGCTTCGCCTGCCATCGCGGCGTCGTACGGGAGCATGTGGCTGACGATGAGGAACCCGAAGCCGTGGCCGGCAGCCCACCTGACCAGGTCCGGAAGCTGGTGGAGGTTGCTCCGCATCGCGACGAACTCGAGGCCCAGGCTGACCGATCGGCCGGAGCGGGCTGCCGAGTCGTGGAGCCACCCGGCGGCGGACTCGATCGCCCCGATGCGCGCCCCGCCGTGGAGCGCCTTGAGCTGGCCCGGCTCGACCGAATCGGCCGAGATGCAGATGCGATCGACGCCCGCCGCGACCAGCGACTCGGCTCGCCGGTGCCCGAGCAGCTGGCCGTTTGTCTGGAACCCGATCCAGCCACTGGTGGGCATCGCGGCCCGCGCCGTCTCGATGAACCCCTCGAGTCCCCGGTGGAGCGTCGGCTCGCCGATCCCGTTGAGGACGAGCGCGTCGAGGTTCGGAAAGGCGGGGGCCAGGCGTTCGAAGGTCTCCGCGCTCATGTCGCCCTCGACGAGACCCTGCCCCGGGGCCTGCTTGACGCACATGGCGCAGCGAAGGTTGCAGCGCGTCGTCACCTCCACGAAGAGCTTGGAGGGATACGGGCGGCGATACGCAGGCATCGTCACGGAGGGCGGCATGTGCAAAGCGTGACCGTTCCGAGCCCGGCGTGCAGGGCCACCGCGCCCCTTGGGCGGGGACCCCTCGATGGCGTTGGGGCGAACCGGTAGTCTACGGATGGCCGTCCCGAGCTCGGTGCTGATCCCGCGCGCGAGCGGCAGGTTCCTTTCGATTCCGCCTTCGTTCGATGCCGCCCTGGAGGGACGTCGCATGCCCGGGTTCGAGGAAGCGCGCCGGATCGTGCTCGAGCGGGTCAGCCCCATGGGCTGCGAGGTGGTGCCGCTGCTCGGCGCGGTCGGGCGGGTCCTTGCCGCCGACCAGGCAGCCCCCTGGGACATGCCCCAGTGGGACAACTCCGCGATGGACGGCTTCGCGGTCCGGGCATCCGACTGCGCCGATCCGAACGGCCTGGCCGTTGCCGGCTTTCTCCCCGCCGGCCAACCCGCGGTCGAGGCGCTCGCGAACGGAACGGCGATCCGGATCATGACGGGTGCGCCGCTGCCGCCGGGCGCCGACGCGGTCGTCCCCTTCGAGGAGGCGGAGGAGCGCGCCGGGCTGGTCTTCGCGAGGCGTCGCCCGGTCGCGGGCGATCACGTCCGCCGGAGGGGCGGCGACATCCGCGAGGGCGCGACCGCGCTCGAGGCGGGGGCCGTCATCGGGGCCGCCGAGGTCTCCCTGCTCGCGTCACTGTCCAGGACGTCGGTGCCCGTCGTCCGCCGGCCCCGGGTCGCGATCCTCTCCACCGGGGACGAGCTCCTGGAGCCCGGAGAGCCGCTCGCCGCCGGGAAGATCTACAACAGCAATGCGCAGGCGTTGGCGGCGGCCGCCCTGCGGGCCGGCGCGATACCGGTCGTGCTGCCCATCGCGCGCGACGACCGCGCGGCGTTGCGGACCCAGCTCGTCGAGGGCCTGCGCGCCGACGCGCTGGTCACGACCGCCGGCGTCTCGGTCGGGGACCGCGACCTCGTGCGCGAGGTGTTGCGCGACCTTGCGGTCGAGGAGGTGTTCTGGAAGGTCGACATCCAGCCCGGCCGCCCGACGGCATTCGCGCTCTCGGGGATCACGCCGGTCTTCTCGCTGCCCGGGAACCCGGTCGCCGCACTGCTCACGTTCGAGATGTTCGTCCGGCCGGCCCTGCGCCGGATGATGGGTCATTCGCGGCCGCTGGACGTGCCGGTCCGCGCCCGTCTCGGAGACGCGGTCATGCCAAGGCAGGATCGAGTCACCCTGAGGCGGGTCCGCCTCGAGCGGATCGGCGACCAGATCGTGGCGTCGAGCGCGGGCAGCCAGGCCACGGGCTTCCTGCGGACGATGGTCGGCGCCGATGGGGTCGCCATCATTCCCGCCGGCCTGGACAGCGTTGCCGCCGGCAGTGTCGTGGACGTCTACACGCTCCGCGAGGACTGCCTGATCGGGGGCGCCTGAGCGCGCCCCAGGGACTGGATCCGGCTCCGCGCTCGCGGAGCCGGACGCTCAGAAGTTGAAGACCGCGTCCAGGTCCGCGTCCTTCACCTGGAACTTCACGTTGTGCGGCGCCAGCGCCTCCTCCTCGAAGAAGCGGGGCAGGCGATCGTCCGCCGCGCTGAAACCGGCCCGGGTGTTGAAGTCGCGCTCCGCGGTGAGCACCTTCTTGCCCAGGGCCGTCACGTCGTCGGCCGTGAGGTTGATGTCGTAGAAGCCGTTCAGGAGCTCGACCAGCGCGTTGAAGGTCTCGGGCTGGTCGAGGACCGGGAAGGCGATGAAGAGACACATGCCGGTGGAGTCGATCGCCGCGGTCGCGATCTGCAGGTTGCGTGACAGCTCAACCTGGCCCTCCGGCTTGAGGGGATCGACGAAGCCGCCCACCTTGAGGATGTTTGCCGTGACGGCGTAGCCGGCCGTGTGGTCGGCGCCCATCGGGGTCGTGGCGTAGGTGACGCCCATGCCCTGGACGGCCCGTGGATCGTAGGCCGGGAGCGCCTGGTTCTTGACCACCGGCACTCGCTCGACGCCGAAGGCCTTGCCGGTCGCGCCGGCGCCCGAGCCGATGATCCGGCCGAGCGGGGTGCCCTTGCCGACCTCGGACAGGACGCGGATGGCGCCCTGGCCGTCGCCGAACTTGAGGAGCCCGCCTTCCATGGCGACGCCGATGGCCACGCCGGTCTCGATCGTGTCGAGACCGAAGTCATCGTCCATCCGGTCGAGCTGCTGGATGATGTCGAGGTCGGAGATGCCGCAGTTGCCCCCATGCGACCAGACGGTCTCGTACTCGGCCTGCTTGCTCAGGTACTTGCCGGTCGTGTCGTTGTAGATGCCGGAGCACTGGATGATGCAGCCGCGGTGGCAGCCGTGCGTGGCCTCACCGCCTCGCTCGGTCATCGTCGCGGCCTGCGTCTCGCCGCTGATCTTCGTCGCGCCCTCGAACTGGCCCGCGCTGAAGTTGCGCGTCGGGTAGCCGCCAGCCTCGTTGAGGATGTTCGTCAGGACGTTGGTCCCGAACGCCGGGAGGCCGGTGCCGGTGACGCCGTGGCTCCGAAGCCCCTCGTTGAAGATCTTCGCCGCGGCCTTGAAGCGCGCCGCGTCGGCCGGCGGTCGGGTCACGGTCCCGGTCTCGTCGAGGATGAACGCCTTGATCTTCTTGGAGCCCATCACAGCGCCCACGCCGCCGCGCCCCATGTGGCGGGTCGGGTGCAGCTCGCGGTCGCAGGCCGCGATCGAGGCGGCTGGCAGCATCATCTCGCCGGCTTGGCCGATGAGCATGAAGGTGACCTTCTCGCCATAGGCGGCCCGGAGCGCCTCGACGCTGGCGTAGGTGCCGAGGCCCTTGAGGCCGTTGTCAACCTTGAACGAGACGCCCTTCCTGTTGATGAGGACCGTCCAGAGGTCGTCGCCCGCGGGCCTGCCTTCGACGATGATCGCCGCGTAGCCGAGCCGGGCGATCGCCTGGCCCGCCTGGCCGCCGGCGTTCGCCTCCTTGATCCCGCCCGTGAGCGGGCTCTTGCAGCCGACGGAGATGCGGCCGCTCGTGGATGCCGCGGATCCGGTGAGCATGCCCGGCGCGAAGACGAGCTTGTTGGCCGCGCTCAGCGGGTGGCACTGCGGATCGACCTCGGCGCTCACGACGAGCGAGGTCATGGCGCGGCCGCCCAGCCCGGCGTAGTCGCCAAGCGGCTGGATCGTCGCCTTCGGGCCGCCCTCGGCACTCATGTCGATGCGAAGGATCTTGTCCATGCCGTGCGTGTCCTTTCTCGTCCGCGACCCCCACGGGATCTTCGTCGCCCGGCGAGCTCCTCGGCGGACCCCCGGGCCCACCCGGCGCGTGGCCATGTGTGTCCACTCTCCAGTCGGGCTCGCCTCCGCTCCGGCGAAGGGTCAGGTCCCGAGCCTGGCAGCGTACGGATCCTGGTGACCTGCACGATCGCGGGCGCCGGCCCGTCGACATAGTGCCGAAGGACACGATACTCCGAGGGACTCCTGATCTGCCCGACCCCCGGGGAAACCAAGCGACCACCGGCGCAGTGGCTCGCTGGCCGTTCCGCGACCCTGCGTCCCGGCCGTCGTCGCGCCCACCTACCATTGGCGGGCAGATGCGGACCCCAGCGTGAAGCCACAACCGGTCGGTCCGGTGACGCTCGTCGAGCCCGGTGGGCGGGTCCACCGCTCGACCGTCACCGGGGCGCGGCGCCGCGAGCTGGAGGCGGCGCTCCGGCTGGCGGTGCGCGGCGAGGTCGGCTTCGATGGCGGCACGCGCGCCGTCTACGCCACCGACTCGTCGAACTACCGCCAGGTGCCCCTTGGGGTCGTCTTCCCGCGTGACCACGAGGATGTCGTCGCGTCGATGCGTGTCTGCGCCGAGTTCGACGCGCCGGTCCTCGCCCGCGGCGCGGGCACCAGCCTGGCGGGCCAGGCCTGCAACGTCGCGGTCGTGCTCGACACAAGCCGGCACATGAGGAAGATCCTCGAGATCGACCCGGTCGCTCGGACCGCCCGGGTGCAGCCGGGCGTGGTGCTCGACGACCTGCGACGCGCTGCAGAGGAGCATGGGCTGACGTTCGGGCCCGACCCCGCGACGCACGCCTGGTGCACGCTCGGCGGGATGATCGGCAACAACTCGTGCGGCAGCCACGCGCTCTTCGCCGGCAAGACCGTCGACAACGTCGAGCGGCTCACCGTCGTGGAGTACGGGGGCGCCACCCTGGACGTGGGCGCCTACGACGACGTCGCCTTCGGTGCGGTGGTGGCCCGCGGCGGCCGCCTGGCGGAGGTGCTCGAAGGCCTGCGCGAGATCGGGGGCAGGCACGCGGACCTGGTGCGGGCGCGCTTCCCGCAGATCCCCCGGCGGGTGAGCGGCTACAACCTGGACCAGCTCCTGCCCGAGCACGGCTTCAATGTCGCCCGCGCCCTCGTCGGGACGGAATCCACCTGCGCGGTGGTCACCGAGGCGACGCTGCGCCTGAGCGCCAGCCCGAGGCACCGCCGCCTCGTGGTGCTGGGCTACCGGGACGTCTTCATTGCCGCCGACGCCGTGCCGTCGCTGCTCCGCCATCCGCTGCTGGCGCTGGAGGGATTCGACGGCACCCTCGTCGACCAGATGCGGGCACGCCCGCTGAACGTCGAGCACCTCGCGCTCCTGCCGGAGGGCGGCGGCTGGCTGATGGCCGAGCTCGGCGCCGACGATCCTCGCGAGGCTGACCGGCTGGCCAAACGGTTCGTCGCCGACCTGCCGGGCGAGGTCACCTGGCGCCGCTACGACGACGCGGAGCGGCAGGGCCGGGTGTGGCTCGTGCGCGAGTCCGGTCTCGGTGCCACCGCCATCACGGAGGACGGCACACGCAACCACGAGGGCTGGGAAGACGCGGCCGTCGCGCCGGAGCAGCTCGGGGCCTACCTCCGCGCGATCACCGCGCTGCGGGCGGAGTTTGGCTACTCGGGTGCCTGGTACGGCCACTTCGGCCAGGGGTGCGTGCACACGCGCAACAACTTCGACTTCAGCACCGCCGAGGGCCTTGGGGCCTACCGGCACTTCATCGAGCGGGCCGCCGATCTCGTCGTGTCGCTGGGCGGCTCCCTGTCGGGCGAGCACGGCGACGGCCAGGCCCGCGGGGAGCTCCTCGTCCGGATGTACGGGCCCGACCTGGTCGACGCCTTCCGCCAGTTCAGGGCCGTCTTCGATCCGCGCGGGCGGATGAACCCGGGCAAGGTCGTGGACGCCTACCCGATCGATGCCAACCTGCGCTACGGGCCCACCTACCGGCCGGCGAGCCTGGGGCCGTCGACGTTCGCGTTCGGCAGCGCCGGACATTCGCTCCAGGCAGCGGCAGAGCGGTGCGTGGGCGTGGGTCGCTGCCTGCGCGACGACGCCGGGACCATGTGCCCCTCTTTCCGCGCCACCCGCGACGAGCGGCACTCGACGCGGGGCCGCGCGAAGCTCCTTGTCGAGCTGTTCCAGGGTGAGACCACCCGGGGGAGCTGGCGCAATCGGGACGTTCGCGAGGCGCTCGACCTCTGCCTCGCGTGCAAGGGCTGCGCCGTGGATTGCCCCACCGGCGTGGACATGGCGGCATACAAGTCGGAGTTCCTCTCTCACCATTACGCGCGCCGGCTGCGGCCGCGGGCCATGTACGCGCTCGGCCTCCTGCCCTGGACGGCGAGGGTGGCGACCCGCCTGCCCCGGTTGTCGAACGCCATCCTGGGCGCGCCCGGCGTCGGGAAGGCCGTACGCCGGCTGGCGGGGATCACGACGGCACGGCCCGTTCCGCGGTTCGCCGGGCGGTCATTCCGCCACGGCAGCACCGCCGCGGTTCGCCGGGACGATCCGCATGCCACGGTCGTCGTCTGGCCCGACACGTTCACGGACGCTTTCCGCCCCGAGATCGCCGCCGATCTCGTGGCCGTCCTCGAGGCCATCGGCGAGCGCGTGGCCGTTCCCTCGTCGTGGGCGTGCTGTGGCAGGCCGCTCTACGACGCCGGCATGCTGGGGCTGGCCCGCCGCTCCCTCACGGACCTCCTGGACGTGCTCGAGCCGTGGACGTCCCGCGGGATCCCGGTGGTCGTGCCCGAGCCGAGCTGCCTGGCCGCGTTCCGGGACGAGCTCCCCGCGCTCCTTCCCGGCGACCCCCGGTCGGCGGTGCTGGCATCGCTGGCGCGCAGCCCTGCCGAGCACATGCTGGCGACCCCGGCGTTCGACGCGGCGATCGCCGACGCGCAGGCCCGCCGTCGCGGCGGCGGCGGGCCTGCGCGGGCCGTGGTGCATCCTCATTGTCACGGCCGGGCGATCGGGACGCCCCGGGCGGATCGCGAGCTCCTGGAGCGGCTGGGCTTCCGGCCCGAGATGCTCGACGCCGGCTGCTGCGGACTCGCCGGGTCGTTCGGGTACCGGGCGGAGCACGAGGCGTTGTCCCGGCGGATCGGCGCGGAATACTGGCTTCCCAGGGTGAGGACCGCGATCGACGGGGGCGAGAAGGCCGCGCTGGTGGTGGATGGCTTCAGCTGCGCGACGCAGCTCGAACAGCTCTCGGCTCTCGAGTCGACCGCCCTCGTCTCGCTCGTGCGTCGATCGCTCGGCTGCTGACGCTGCTGGCCGCAGCTCCGCTCCGTCGACCGGGGTCCGGGCCGCGGCCGGCTCCCGGTCGACGACCACAGCCCGGCTACCAGTATTCCTCGGTGTGGATCGTCCCGATGGCGCGGCCGCGGTCGCGGACGAACCCGCGGTCCGCCAGCCGCCCGATCACGGTCTCGATCATCCCGGGGTTGCCGCACAGGTAGACGTGGAAGTTGTCCGGCTCCAGCTGGAGGCCGGTCGCCTCCTCGATGACCCCGGAGAAGAGGACCTCCTGGAGGTAGCCGGTACGGCCACGCCAGGTGGGATCCTCCTGGGGGCGCGTGATGACCGGGAGGTAGGTGAGGTTGGGGCAGTGCCGGGCGAGGCTTGTCAGCTCGGTTCGGTAGCCCAGGTCCCACGAGCAGCGCGCACCGTGGAGGACGACGATGCGGCGGGTCCCGCCGCACTCCAGGTCGGTGCGCAGCATGGAGATGTACGGTGCGAGGCCGGTCCCGGTGGCCACCAGGATCACGTGGTGGTCCCGGGGGGCCTTCTCCAGGGTGAACATCCCCACCGCCTTCGGGCCGACGTAGATGCGGTCCTTGATCCCGAGGTTGAAGAGGCGCGGCGTGAGATCCCCGCTCATGACCACGGTGATGCAGAACTCCAGGAACTCGTCGGACTGGCTGCTCGACGCGATCGAGTAGGCCCGCCGGATCAGCTTGTCGGGGTCCGGGCGCGCGGTCGTGACGGCTCGCTGCGCCGCCGACTCGGCGGCCGGCTGGGCCGGCGCGGTGACCTCCGCCGTCCGGGCCTCCTCCGGGCGGTACGCCAGCTCGTCAGGCTCGGCCTCGTCGATCCGGGGCTCCGAGGCCTTGAGGCCGAGGACGACGTACTGGCCGGCCTTGAACTCGAACTGGGGCGCGTCGGGGACGATCCGCAGGATGATCAGCCCGGGCGCCAGCTCGACTCGCTGGGCCACGGTCGCGTTGTACTCCGCTGCCGCCATACGGCCTCCCAATCGCCAGGTGCAGGATCCGCGGCCGGCTGGTCACGGATCGCCTGATCGTTCGAATGGCGCCCCCGGCAGGAGTCGAACCCGCAACCAACCGGGTAGAAACCGGTCGCTCTGTCCATTGAGCTACGGGGGCGTCACGTTAGCGTAGCCCAAGCGCGGACCCTCGCGACCCGCGCAACGCGAGACGGCCGCCGGGCGACAGCTGCGCCGCGCGCCGGTCGCGCTCGGGCCGCGCCTGTCGCCGAACGCCCGTGCTATGCTCCGCGGCCCGCGGGCGGTCTCGAGCCGCGCCGCGTCACCGGAGGTTGCAGCGTGGCCGCGGACCAGCGCACGACCCGCCTCGTCGATTCGCTCGCGACGCTGCCGCCGGCTGGTCCCGCCCGGGTCGTCTCGACGTCCGCCATTCCTCGCCGCCCGCGCCCGCCGATCGAGCTGCGCGGCGTCCCCGACGGAATGGTGGCGGCCCAGCTGGACCTGGGCCTGGCCAGGGAGCTCCCCGGGTTCCCCATCGAGGCAGACTGGAAGGACCCGGCCCGCCTGTGGGGCCACGCCTTCCACCCGATGTGCTCGTACCTCGCGAGCTTCCCGGCAGCGCTCGCGCACGCCTTCATCGCCCGCTACTCCCGGCCGGGCGACGTGGTCCTGGACCCCTTCGCCGGTCGCGGCACCGTCCCGCTCCAGGCCTGCGTGGAGGGGCGCCTTGGCGTGGGCAACGATCTCAACCCGTTCGCCCACGTCCTGACCGCCGCGAAGGTGGACCCGCCAACGGCCGGCGAAGCGGCCGCGCGCCTCGCCCGGCTCCGGATCGACTGGTCCTTCGAGGCCTCCGGGTGGCAGGCCCTCGGCGATGGCCTGGTCCTGGCCGCCGGTCGGGCGCTCGCGGCGGCCGGGACGACGAGCGGCGGCGGCCACGCCCTGCCCGTCGCCGGGCTCGCGGTCCCCGGCGCGGGGTCGGGCGGCTCGGTTCGCCAGGGCGATGAGCTCGTCCCGCTCGAGGTCGCCCTCTGCTATCACCCGCACACGCTGGCCCAGCTCCTGTTCGTGCGGAGCCGCCTGGACCTCGGGGATCGAACCGACCGCTTCCTGGCTGCGGCCGTGACCGGGATCCTGCACGGGAAGAGTCGGAGCTACCTCTCGGAGCTGATGCCGAACACCTTCAGCATGGCGCCGCGCTACGTCCGGGACTTCGCCAGGCGGACCGCGTTCGCAGGGTCCGAGCGAGACGTCTTCGCCTGCCTGGGCGAGAAGCTGGGGCGCCTGGACCGCGACGGCCGCCCCGCGGTCCGCGGCATCGCCCTCCTCGGCGACGCCCGCGACGCGGGATCCCGGGTACGGGCTGCCCTGCGGGAGCGGGCGCTTCCCGACCGGGCGCGACTCGTCGTCACCTCGCCGCCCTATCTCCGCGTCCTCAAGTACGGCTACTACAACTGGCTGCGCGCCTGGTTCCTGGGCTTCGACGCGGCCGAGATCGACCGGACCCTCGACGACGCGCACCGCCGCGAGCCCTACCTCGCCTTCCTCCGCGAGACCCTGGCGGGCCTGCGACCCGCGCTCGCGGACGACGCCGTTGTCGTGATGGTGATCGGCGACGTCCTGGCCGACCGCGGCAAGCGGATCGGGGACGGCGTGGGCCTGGCTGACGCCGCCTGGGAGGCAGCTGCCGAGCCGGAAGGCTACCGCCTGGCCGGGATCGCCCTGGACCCGATCGCGGCGCCGCGCAAGATGACGAAGCTGTGGGGCAATGCCGCCGGCGCCGCGACGAAGACCGACCGGATCCTCGTGATGGGCACAACCGAGGCCGGCCGGCGCCGCGCCCTCGCCGGGGCCGGCGTGCCGATCCGCTGGGATGGGCCGCGGAGCCGGGCCTCCGGTACACTCCGGCGATGAAGCCCATGTTCCACCCGGACGATCTCGCGTCGATGGATCCACTCGTCCTGATGAAGAACCTGGACCACGTCCGCATGACGAGCCGGCGACTCAGCTACGTCCTCCAGCAGCAGGTCCACCTCTACACCCCCGAGGCGAACAGGCTGCGCGAGGAGATCGACACGTACGTCGAAGCGGAGCGCCAGATCGAGGGCGAGATGTCGCGGCGCACCATCCGCGCCTGAGGGGCCGCTCCAGTCGGCCGCCGCGACCGACGGCCCGACCCGTGCCCGCCTCAGGCGGTCGCCGGAGCCGTTTCGAGCGGAGTCGCGACGATCGCCAGCCCGTGCCGGGCGCCCGCCGTCCCGCGACGCGCCACCTGGGGCTCGTCGGCGATGACGGCCGCGACCATGGCCGCGAGCTCGATCGTCTGGAAGAGGCTGAACCCGATCCCGAGCTCCCCGAGCTCGCCAAGCCCGTACCCCCGGAAGAGCCGCCGGCTCGCCACCACCCACATCTCGTCGTAGAGATCCGGCCAGCCCACGCGCCTCCGGGCGCGGCAGAAACGGACGAACTCGGCGGCCTCTCGCGCAGGCGTTCCGGGCGCACGGGTACACGGGTCCATCGATCTCCACTCTCCTCCGCCCGGCAGCGCGAACCAGGGCATGGTCAAGGTGGCGGGCGCGGCGCCGCGGTCTGTGCGGATCGGCCGCGTTCGGGCGTTTCACGCCCCGGTGATGTGGCCGGCAGCTCCCTCATCCGGCAACTCCGAGATCCTACCCGCCGGGGGGTCGCCGGCGGAAGGGCCTTGTCCACCAAGTGCGCCCCGAACTTGTCCACAGGAACAGGCGTTCGGTGGACGAGCCGCGGCCGGCGGGTGGACAGGCGGGCGGCCGCACCGGGTCAGGTCCTGCGCGTCACCCCATGCCCGGGCGCGTCGCCCAGGAGCCACCGGCAGTCAGGGCCCAGCTCGAGGCCCGTGAACGGATCCTGGGCCAGGAGCAGGCAGCCATCGAGGTCCACCCACTCCGCGAGGCTCGCGACGGCCGCGGACGCGGCGATCCCGACCGACGTCTCCTCCATGCAGCCGAGGAACGTCCGGAAGCCCAGCTCCCTGGCGCGCGCCAGCATCCGCGCCGCGGGGCCCACGCCGCCGCACTTGGCGAGCTTCACGTTGACCCCGTCGACGACCCCGACCAGCGCATCGAGATCCTCGATCGCGACGGCCGACTCGTCGGCGACGATCGGGAGCGGCGAGATCGCCTGCAGGTCGCGGAGCCAGTCGTAGCGCCGGGGCGGGAACGGCTGCTCGATCAGCTCGACGCCCAGCCGGACGAGCTGTGGGACGATCGCCGCAGCCCCCTCCGGCGTCCAGCCGACGTTGGCGTCGACCCGGATGGGACCGTCGAACACGCTCCGAACCGCCTCCAGCGTGGCGAGATCCTTCGGCCCACCCACCTTGATCTTCAGGGCCGGAAAGCGGGCGCTTCGGCGGGCCCGCTCCGCGACGACCGCCGGCTCGTCCAGGCCCAGCGTGAAGTCGGTCGGCGGGATCTCGGGCGAAAGTCCCAGCAGGCGGTGCAGGGGCAGGCCCAGGGCCTTGCCGGCGAGGTCGTGCAGGGCGATGTCGAGGGCGCACTTGGCCGCCCCGTTGCCGCGGATCGCGTCGTCGAACGCGGCGCCGATCGCGGCCAGCGCGGCCCGTGCGGCGTCGACGCCGGAAAGGTCGAGCGCCCCTGGCGGCACGGCCGCGAGGAGATGAGCCATGACGACCGGCATCGTCAACGGCGTCTCGCCGTAGTACGTCTCGGGGCAGCCCTCGCCGATGCCGACCAGGCCCGGCAGCGTCGGCGAGCGCAGCTCGACCACGACCGTCGTGACGGCGTGGCCCTTGCCGGGCGCATTCCGGGCGATCACGAAGGGATCCCGGAACGGGAGGTGGAGCGTCTCGACGCGCAGGTCCCACGCGGCGCTCACGCCCCTGCCTCCACGACCCAGGGAAGGGAGTCCACTGCCGCGTGAACCTCGGCCCACAGCCGGTCGGCGCCGAAGCGAACCGGGTCGTCGGCCGGGAGCCCCGTCTCGGCGGCCACCTCGGCGATCGCCCGCCTCGCCGCCGCCTCGTCCGCGAGGAGCGACGTGTTCACGGCCACCGCGACCACCTTCGACGGCGCCACGGTCCCGGCAATCCGCTCGTGCAGCTCGATGAACGGGCGGAGCGGCGCGATCGGGAAGGATCGGTCTGGCAGGTGGTCGAAGTCGTGGGCGGCGAGTCCCACCTTGTGGACGAGCACCATCGCGTGCGGTGTCGCGCCGTGAATCAGGCCCAGCGTCACGGCGCTGTAGGCCGGGTGGTCCAGCGAACCCTGACCCTCGACCAGGACCCAGTCCCCCATCCCCTCGCCCTGCTCCACGAGCCACTCGACGGTCCCGTTGAGGAAGTCGCTGATGACGCGATCCACGGCCACGCCCCAGCCGTCGATCATCATCCCGGTCTGGCCGCTGGGGACGAAGACGGCCCGATCGCCGGCGGCAAGGGCGGCCCGCCGGAGCTCGAGCGCCACGGACATCTTGCCGATCGCGCAGTCCGTGCCCACGGTGAGGATCACGCGACGGCCCGGGAGATGGCGCCGCCCGACCGCGCAATCCATCCGGTCCGGCGCGCGACGGTAGTCCACGATGCGGACGCCGGCGGCCGCCGCGGTGGCCGCGATCTCGGGGTCGTCGCCGAGCAGCGTGTGGAGGCCCGAGTGCAGGTCCAGGCCGGCCCGGATCGCCTCGAGGAGGATCGCGCGCCATGCGTCCGGGAGTCGGCCGCCGGTCGGCGCGATGCCGATGAGGAGCGTGTCGGGACGCGGCCGGCCGGGGATCGCGAGCGCCTCGTCCAGCGTGGCCACGGCCGGGATGTCGTGCCCCGGCAGCCACTCACCTGCGTTGCGGCCTGCGATCGCCGAGTCCAGGATGGCCACGATCTCGTCGCGGCCGTAGCGGATGACACCCCACGCGGTCTTGGCGTGATGGGGGCCGAACTCGCCCTCGGTCAGGATCACCAGCCGGCGCGGCGCCGTGGGCTCCATCGGTCCTCCTGGGCAGTTGACGGGTCGCCGACCGTGGTCGCCGAAAGGGTAACGCCCCCGGGGCGCGGACCGGGGGCGTCGGGATATTCGGTTGGTACCGCATACCGGATTCGAACCGGTGATCTCCGCCTTGAGAGGGCGGCGTCCTGGGCCTCTAGACGAATGCGGCAGGGCGGCCCGCACGGACCCATGAGAGCCCCGACCGGGTCCCGATGCTACCAGAGCCGCCGTCGCATTGGCAAACCTGGCCGGCGCCCCGGGTGCCGCGCCACGGCGGCGGCGCGGCTACAGGCGGTTGGTCTCCAGGAAGGCCCTGACGCGGTCAGCGACCTGGCGATGGCTCTCGGCCCCGAGCACCAGGCCATAGTGCGAATGCGCGCCGTACTGCTCGTGCTCGGCGCCGAGCCAGCTCGCGAGCCGCTCCGCCGCGACCGCGGCGGCGGACCCGTCGAGCCCCGAGCCGATCACGAGGCGCGGCACGTCGTGCAGGCGGCCCGGATCCACGGGCACGCCCGCGAGCATGTCGGCCCGCGCCCGCCCGGACTCCCGGGGCTTCTGGCCCAGGAGGTGCTGGACCCGCAGGACATCGTCCAGGGTGAGGTCGCGGTTCTCCTGCTGGAGCTTCTCGGGCGGCAACTCCCAGCCCAGGACGGCCCGACCGTAGGCAGCCGGCACGTCGCGGACGACGTGCGGCTTGACCGGCGGCCGCAGCTGGGCGGGAAGCTGGGCGTCGACCAGGACCAGGCCCGCGACGCCCGCGCGCTCGGCGGCGGCCTTCAGGACCAGCAGGCCTCCCATTCCGTGCCCGATGGCCACCGGGTCCGGGCCGAGCCGCTCGATCGCCGCGACCACGTCGTCGAGGTAGGTGTCGAACGAGAGGGTTGCGGGATCCGCCGTCTTCGACCAGTAGTGGTTGCGCAGGTTCAGGGCGTGCCCCTCCCAGCCGCGGCCGGCGAACGACCGGAGCCAGCGCTCCCAGAGCCAGGACCCCGCCAGCTCGCCGTGCACGAACAGGAGGGGCCGGCGGCGCGAGCGACGTTCCGGCAGCCACGACTCGATGTAGAGGCCGCGCTCCTCCAGCTCGATCTCGTCCTTGCGGACGGGCCGCCCGCCCGCGTTGCCGCCGTTGCCGCCGTGACCGCCGCCGGGCTCGGCAGGGGCGGGACGCGGGTACTCACGGTCCAGGGGGTCGTCGAACATCTCGTCGCCTACCACTCCAGCGGGTTGATGACGAAGCCGGACAGCGGCTTGGGGTAGAAGTAGGTGGACTTCTGGGGCATCACGTCGCCGGCGGCCGCAACCGCCACGATCTCCGCGACCGGCGTCGGCTCCAGCAGGAAGGCCGCATCCGCGCCGTCCACCGCGCCGTCCACCCAGCCGATCGCCTCGGCCGCGGACTTCGTGTAGGCGACGCGTCCCCCGGAAGCGGTCGCCGCCCTGTCGATCCCGGTGAGCCGCTCGAGAGCCACCGCCAGGAGAGTCACGTCCAACCGGCGAAGCGCCTCGCTGCCGGCTGGCAGAAACGCGCCGAAGGCGTTGCGGCGGGCGACCAGGATGGCGCCGCCCGTCCGCGTCCAGAGCCCGAAACGGCCGGCGCCGCCAGGGGCCAAAGCGGCCTGCCCGAACGCCCGGGCGAGGGCGGCGCCGTCCGCGGGCTCGACATCGAAGAGTGCGCGGGCAGCGGTCAGCAGCCCGGCGCCGTCCGCGACGCCGCGGGCCACTCGATGGGTCGGCAGCACCGTCAGGGACCCGCCGCTCGTCTCGAGCAGGAGCATGAGCAGGTAGTCGAAGGCGGGATCGACTTCATGCGCGCTGCTCAGCCGACGCTCGTCGCGGTAGCGCAGCGCCGTCTCGTAGCGGTGGTGGCCATCCGCGATCGTGATGGGAGCCCGCCCGGCGGCTTCCCGGAGCACGCTGACAACGGCCTCGGTCGGCCCGTCCTCGGGAAGCATCCAGAGTCGATGTCGGGCGCCGTCGTCGTCAATGACGTCGGCAACCGCGTCCCCGGCTGTCGCGTCGGCCATGAGCCGCGAAGACTCGCCGGATGCGTCGGCGAAGAGCCCCACGACCCCCGAGAAGTTCGCGCCGGACGCCCGCATCAGCTTGTGGCGATCCTCGCGGGGCCCGCTGAGGGTCCGCTCGTGCGGCAGGATCCCCGAGCCGGGCCCGAACGCCTCCAGCTTCACCCGGGCGTAGAAGCCGCGCTGGACGTGCGGCGCGTCGGATCCGGGGCGCGCGTAGGCCTGCTCGTACACGTAGAGCGCCGGCCGTGGATCCTTGGCGAGCGTCCCGTCCGAGCGCCAGCTCGCGAACGTGCGCGCGGCCGCGCGGTACTTGTCGTTGGGGTCCGCGGCGCCCGGAAGGTCCACGGGAAGGTCGATGGCGACGACGTTGCGCGGGTCGCGCGCCGCGAGGATGGCCCGCTGTGCGGGCGAGATCACGTCGTACGGCGGCGCGACGACGCGGGCGAGGTCCGGCACCGCGTCATGGCTGTAGCGCAGGGCGCGGAACGCGCGGATCTCGGGCACGCGACCTCCATGGGACCGGGCTGGGGCCGGGGCTGCGCGCCCGGCCGGACGAAGCGTCGCGGCCGCGGCTGGGCGCCGTCGAGAGTGTACCGCCCCGGACCGTCCGGGCACGTGCTAGCCTCCCGGCATGCCTGCCCGCGCTGCCGGTCGCGTCCGGACCGTTCCGCTCGCCGCGCTCATGGCCCTGGCCGTCGCCGGCTGCAGCGCCTTCACGCCGACGACGGAGCCGGCCACCCCGACGGACTTCGCCGGGATCGTGGTGGAGCTGCAGGGCGAAGGAATCGACGTGAACCGCGTGGTGAGCGGCGACGCCGGCTGCGGCGACCAGCGGCTCTCGCGCACCGCGATCGGCTTCGATGCCCGCGGTGGCGACCAGACAACCACCGTCCGCGTCTACCTCTACGCCTTCAAGGACCAGTCGGTCTACGACCAGCTGCGGCCGGCGGTGGACGCCTGCGCCCGCTCGTACGTGACGGACGCGGCCGCGTTCGGGTCGGTCGATGCGCCGCCCTACGTGCTCGCCGGCAACGGGCCCTGGACCCCGGCATTCAAGAACGCGCTCCGGACCGCGCTGGAGCGAGCCGCGGTTGGCGGCTGAGGGCTTCGATCCTGCCGCCGGCTCCGATCCGGCTCCGGTGCTAGCCTTTCGACATGACCGACCCCAACGGCCATCTCCTCGCGACCGAACCCCCGCGGACCGCAGCACAGGCTGCCCACGACGGTCTCGACCGGGCGATTCTCGTGGCCCTGCGCGACATTGGCGCCTGCGGGCCGGACCGGCTTGCGACCAGCGTCGGCGCCAGCCGCGCCAGCGTCCTCCAACGCCTGCACTGGCTGGAATCGCGCGGCTCCGTCATCCGCCAGGCCATCCGCCACGGCGTGGGTCGGCCGCGCCACCTGTATGACGTCACCCCAGAAGCGCAGCGAAGCCTTCCCGCCAACTACGACGGCCTCGCTACGACGCTCCTCGAGTCGATCGTCGAGGTCGGCGGCGATCCGCTGGTCGAGGCGGTCTTCGAGGCCCGCCGGCGGCTCCTCGCGGAGCGGATCCGGGCCCGCTTCGCGGAGACCCTCGGACCGTCGCCTTCGCTCGCCGCGCGCGTCCGGGAGCTGGCGGTCATCCAGGACGAGTCCGGCTACCTGTGTCGCGCCGCGCCCCTCGACGGCATCGAAGGGCCGCTGGAGCTGCGGGAGGCGAACTGCGCGATCCTGGGCGCGGCAGCGGGTCACCCGGCCGCATGTCGCGCGGAGATCCTGCTGTTCGAGGAGGTCCTGCAGGCGCGCGTGACCCGCCTCACGCACATCGCGGCGGGCGACCGCTCCTGCACCTACCGGATCGAGCCCCGCGAAGCCTGACCGGCTACGCCTCTTCGCGCTCCACCTCGACGCGGGTCGCCGGCTCCAGGCGCGGGAGCGGCACGTCGCTCACGTTCGGCACGAACGAGGCCTGCATGGCCGTCCGGGCAACCTCCTCCTGCTCCGCGAGACTGAGGATCCCCAGCCGGCCCAGCGTCGCCAGCTCGTCGCGGATGTAGGTCTTCAGCATCTCCGGACCGTCCGTGTTGATCGTGAAGCGGACCTCGTTGCGCCGGAAGGTGTCGAAGATCCAGCGGAACTCGTCCCAGCCGGAGACCACTCGGGTGTTCAGGTTCGACGTCGGGCAGATCTCCAGGACGATTCCGCGCTCGCGGATCATGGCCATCGTCCGGGGGTCGTAGGCAGCCTTGACCCCGTGGCCGATCCGGTCGGGCTCCAGCTCCTCGATGACGTCGGCGATCTCCTCCACCGGCCCGGACTCGCCGGTGTGGACGGTGATCCCCAGGTGGTGGCGCCGCACCCGCTGGAACAGCCGCCGGTATTCCTTCACCCGGAACCCGGACGACTCCGGGCCCGCGATGTCGATGCCGACGATCCCGCGGTCGCGTCCGCTGATCGCCTTCTCGGCGATGATCTCGTTCAGCTGGTATGGGAAGGCGCGGTCAAGGCAGAGGATCAGGCCCGGCCTGATGGGGTATTCCAGGACTGCCCGGTCCATCCCGCGCATCGCCGCCGCGATGATGTGGTCCAGGTCCTGCTCGCCGCCGCGGTTCCGCTTCGCCGGGTTGAAGCGGAGCTCCATCGTCGTCACGTTGTTCTTGCGATAGGCCCCGCCGACCACTTCGTAGACCGAGCGCTCGATCGCGATCGGAGACGACTGGATCAGCTCGGTCCAGTGAAACAGGTCCAGGTACCCGTCGAAGGAGTGCCCGTGCCGGCTTGAGACCGTGATCATGTCCCGGAACTCCCAGTAGTCCTTCGTCGGGAGCCGGATCCCCTGGCTGTGCGCGATGCCCCACATGATCGCCGGCGTCACCGCGCCGCCCAGGTGGCAGTGGAGCTCGGCGAGCGGGATCTTGCGCGAGAGCGGGCGGGTCATGCCGACAGGATATCGCGGGAGCGGGCGAGCGCCGCTCCGTGGACGCGGCACCGTGCGCCGACCGCAACGCGCCGGTCGCGGCTGGCTTGGGGACCGGTATGGACGGCTGGGTTGCAGTACGGTACGGGCTGCGCACCCGTGCATGCATTCCCGCTGCTGGCTGGACAGACACCTGCAGGGTCACCGGCATGGCGGTGTGTCGGAGGGTGCCCGAGCGTCGCACCAAAAGGAGGAGCTCATGTCCATCTCGCGTCCCCGCGAGCTCGCGCTCGCGGGTGCGATTGCCATCGTCCTGGCCGCCTGTTCCGGCGGCGCGAGTCCAACTCCTGCCGCCCCGGCCAGCGTAGCGCCCTCGGCCGCCGCGCCGTCAACCGCGCCGAGCCCATCGCCGGCCGCCGCCCCGTCAACCGCGCCGAGCCCATCGCCGGCCGCCAGCCCGTCGCCGGCCGCGGCGACGATCGCGGTTCCTGCCGGCCAGCTCATCTTCACCGGCAAGCTGGTCATCTGCTCCGACATCCCGTATCCGCCGCAGGAGTTCTTCGACAGCTCGGGGAACGCCACCGGCTCCGACATCGACATCGGCACCGAGATCGCCAAGCGCCTCGGCCTGACCGCGCAGGTCCAGAACTCGGTGTTCGACACGATCATCGCCGCGCTCACCGGCGGCAAGTGCGACATCATCATCTCGGCCCAGAACATCACGACCGACCGCGTGAAGCAGGTCGACATGATCCCGTACTACGAGGCCGGCCAGTCGTTCGTGGTCGCCACGGGCAACCCCAAGAGCATCAAGGTGCAGGACGACCTGTGCGGCAAGGCAATCGGCGCCGAGACCGGCACGACCGAGGTCGACTACCTGAACGGGACCGGCGACTACAAGGGCCAGGGCCTGTCCGCCGCCTGCACGGCGAAGGGCAAGGCCGCGATCACGGTCAAGAGCTACGCCAAGGACAGCGACGCCCTGCTGGCCCTCCAGACCGGGAAGGTCGACGCCTACTTCGCCGACTCGCCGGTCGCCGGGTACTACACGGTCCAGCATCCGGACCAGTTCCAGCTCTCGGGCCTGACGCTCGGCGTGGCGCTCGAGGGCATCAGCGTCTCGAAGTCGAACACGGGGCTCCGGGACGCCGTCCAGCAGGCGCTGGTCGCGATGATCAACGACGGGACGTACCTGTCGATCCTCAAGAAGTACGGTGACGACCCCGGAGCGATCACGGCGAGCGTGGCGGGGCAGCTGAACAAGACGAAGTAGGCGCCCCAGCTCCGGCAGCGCGAGCCATCCGGCCATGAGCGGCGCCCGTCGCACCAGGTCCGGGTCGATGCCACGGCTAGCCCGCGGGCTAGCCGTGGCATTCCTGTTGGTCATCGTCCTCGCGGGCTGTGCCGGCCAGAGCCGGGCGCCCTTCAGGTTCGACACTGACGTCTTCACGCATGCCCTCTTCAGCCCGGACAGCCAGATCCTCAACGGGCTGTGGCTCACCGTCGTTATCTCGGTGGTCAGCCAGGTCATCGGCATCCTGCTCGGGATCTTCGGGGCGCTGGGCCGGATGTCGCGACGAGCGCCGTTCCGGCTGATCGCTAACTTCTACATCTGGGTCTTCCGCGGGACGCCGCTCCTCGTCCAGCTCGTGTTCTTCTTCTTCGGCCTGGGCGCGGCCCACATCTACGATTGGCCGGCCATCAACCTGCTGGGGCTCTCGATCCCCGGCGAGATCCAGGCCGGGATCTTCGCGCTCGGCCTCAACGAGGGCGCCTACATGTCCGAGATCGTGCGGGCCGGGATCATCTCGATCGATGCCGGGCAGATGGAGGCCGCGAAGTCGCTGGGGATGACGTTCGGCCTCGGCATGCGCCGCATCGTCCTGCCCCAGGCCGCGCGGATCATCATCCCGCCGCTGGGTAACGAGTTCAACAACATGCTCAAGACCACGTCCCTGCTGTTCGTGATCGGCGTCCAGGAGCTCTACACGACCTTCTCCATCAAGCAGAGCCAGAACTTCCAGCCGTTCGAGATGTATCTCGCCTGCGCTCTCTGGTTCCTGCTCCTCACGACGATCTGGAGCGTCATCCAGGCCTATATCGAGCGGCGGCTCGGCAAGGGCGTGGCCGGGGCGTCGACCGGTGGACGAAGCCTGCGCGACCGGATGTTCGGCAAGCGCGGGCCGGTCGAGCCCAGCCTCGTGAGCGGGGGCCGCTGATGGCGGTGGAGCGGCCGGGCGACCTCCTCGCGGCGATCGGCGGCGTCCCGGCGGCGGCGACCGAGCTGGTGGTCGAGGCGACCGACGTCCACAAGTGGTTCGGCCGGCTGCACGTTCTCAAGGGCGTCTCGATGACCGTGAAGCGCCAGGAGGTCGTCGTCGTCATCGGCGCCTCGGGCTCCGGCAAGACGACGTTCATCCGCTGCGTCAACCACCTGGAGAAGATCCAGCAGGGGCGGATCTCGGTGAACGGCCACCTCATCGGGTACCGCGACGTGAACGGCCGCCTGGTCGAAGACCGGGAGCGCAACATCGCGAAGCAGCGCCAGGAGATCGGGATGGTCTTCCAGCGCTTCAACCTGTTCCCCCACAAGACGGCGCTGGAGAACATCACCGAGGCTCCCATCCACGTCCGCGGGGTCCCCCAGGACGAGGCGATCGAGACGGGCCGCGCCCTGCTCTCGCGGGTCGGCCTGTCCGCCAAGTCGGACGTCTACCCGACCCAGCTCTCCGGCGGCCAGCAGCAGCGGGTAGCGATTGCCCGGGCGCTGGCCATGAAGCCCGCGCTCATGCTGTTCGACGAGCCGACCAGCGCGCTCGACCCGGAGATGATCGGCGAAGTCCTGGAGGTCATGAAGGAGCTCGCCCGGGAGGGCATGACGATGATCGTCGTCACCCACGAGATGGGCTTCGCCCGCGAGGTCGCGGACCGGGTCGTGATGATGGATGACGGCCAGATCATCGAGGACGGCACGCCGGAGCACTTCTTCACCAGCCCGACGCACGAGCGCACGAAGAGCTTCCTCTCCAAGATCCTCTGAGGGGTGCGGCTCCGGCCGGGCGCCCGGCGGTCGCCCGAACGCCGTCCGGCGCGAGCCGGGTTCAGGCGGGGATGACCCGCCCCTGGGAGTCGAGGGTCGCCTGACGCCGGAGCGCGCGCAGCTCGGCGCCCGGAACCTGGTCGCGTGCGTGGTACGACGAGCGCACCAGCGGCCCCGATTCGACGTGCCGGAACCCGAGCGCCAGCGCCTCCACCTTCATCTCCGCGAACTCGTCGGGGTGGTAGTAGCGGACCAGCGGCAGGTGGGCCACCGAGGGCCGCAGGTACTGGCCGATCGTGAGGATGTCGCAGTCCACGGCGCGCAGGTCGCGGAACGCCTGCGAGAGCTCGGCGCGCTCCTCGCCGAGGCCCACCATGATGGAGCTCTTCGTGTGGGCGACCCGCCCCAGCTCGGCCGCGTACGCCTTCGCACGCTGCAGCACGCCCAGGCTCCTGTCGTAGCGGGCACGCTTCCGGACCGGGACCTGCAGCCGCTCGACGGTCTCCACGTTGTGGTTGAGGATGTCCGGGCCGGCGGCCATCACCGTCCGGAGCGGGACCTGCTGGCCGTTGAAGTCGGGGATGAGCACTTCCACGCCCATCCCCGGGCAGCGGTCGCGCAACCGCCGGATGGTCTCCGCGAAGACGCTCGCGCCCCCGTCGGGGAGGTCGTCCCGGGCGACGGAGGTGACGACCACGTGCTCGAGGCCCATCGCAGCCACGGCCTCCGCCACCCGGCGGGGCTCGTCCGCGTCGAACCACGTCGGCCGGCCGGTCCTGATGGCGCAGAACCCGCAGGCCCGCGTGCACGTGTCGCCGAGGATCATCACGGTCGCGGTCCGCTGGTCCCAGCACTCCCCGACGTTCGGGCAGCGGGCCTCCTCGCAGACGGTGTTGAGGTTCTGGGTCCGCATGAGGCGCCGGAGATCCTCGTAGCGGTCGCCGCCCGCGATCCTGGCCTTGAGCCAGTCGGGATGGCGACGGGCGGCCGGCCCGCCCTCGGCCAGGACGGCCGTTCCGGGGTCCGGCGCCCCCGGGGGCATGAAGATCGGCAGCTCGCGGTTCATCGTGGGCCAGTGTACGGCGCCGGCCCGCGCTGGCCCACGAGCCGAAGGCGGCCCGCGGCTGTGCCCTCCAGGAGCACGAGCAGAAGGTGGTCGAGGTGGTAGCCACTGTCCACGTCCGAGACCCCGTCGAGCATTCCCAGGCGGACGTCGTCCGTTCGCACATAGAGCTCGCGCCCGCAGCGCTCCAAGTTCGGGCAGGTGTCGACCGACGCCGGGACGGTCGCGTCCGGACAGGCGTCCAGCGGGCCCTCGGCCTCCTCGGACGCCCCGCTGCGCGGGTCCGCCGCGTCTCCTCCTAGTAGAGCGGCGTCTCCGGGCCGACGCTCTCGAGCCACGCCTTCACGTCGCGGAGGAAGAAGCCGGCCTGGGCGCCGTCGTTCGCGCGGTGGTCGATCCCGATCACCATGTTCATCACCGAACGGATCGCGATCACATCGCCCTGGGGCGTCTCGCGCACGACGGGGCGCTTCGTGATGGCCTCCATGGTGAGGATCGCGACCTCCGGAACGTTGATGATCGGCATCGTCAGGTTGCTGCCGAACCAGCCGGTGTTGTCCACCGTGAAGGTCCCGCCCCCGAAGTCGTCCGACCGGAACCGGTTGGCTCGGGCACGGACCGCCACCTCCGCGATGGCCCGGTTGATCCCGTTGATGGAGAGCTGGTCCACGTCGCGGATGACGGGCACGATCAGGCCGTCGTCAACGGCCACCGCGACGCCCAGGTTGACGTGACGCCGGGCCATCAGCCCCTCGTCCGTCCACACGGCGTTGAAGGTGGGCTGCTTCCGGAGCGCCTCGACGACGGCCTTCATCACGAACGGGACGTAGCTGAGGCCCATGCCCTCGCGCGCCTCGTACTCGCGCTTCACGGTTTCGCGCAGCCGCACCAGGCTCGTCACGTCCACCTCGACGTGCACGTACGCGTGGGGCGCCTGGAGGGCGCGTGTCATCTGCGCGGCGATCCCTTTCCGCATCTTCGTCATCGACACGAGGACTTCGTCCGCGCCGGGCGGGAAGACGACCGCTGGGCCGGTCGCGGTCGCGGGGCCGGTGCCCGTCGCGGGCGCGGCGCCGGTCACCCCGGCCGACGGGGTCCCGCCGGCGGCTGCCCTGGCGACGCCCGTGCTGGTCGCCCCGGTGCGAATCGCCTCGACGACGGCGAGGACGTCGTCGCGGGTGATCCTGCCCCCGCCGCCGGTCCCGGCGACCTGGGTGACGGACAGGCCGTGCTCGCGGAGCAGCCGACGGACCGCCGGAGTCATCCGCGCGTCCGGGTCGCCGAGCTCGGGGAGCGGCGCGGCGAGCGACGCGGCGGGCACGACCGGCGGATGGGTGGGAGCGGGAGCGGGAGCCTCCGCGCGGGTCCCGGGCACCTGGGCCGGTGGGTTCGCGGTGGCGGACGGCGCAGCGGATGCCGCATCCGGTGCCGACGGCGTCGGGGCCGGCGCTTCGTCCGCGTCCGAGGTCTCGATCTCGGCGATGTCGGCGTTGTTCGGGACGGTGGCGCCTTCCTCCGCGAGGATCGCGGTCAGGACGCCCGCGAACGGCGACGGCACCTCGGCGTTCACCTTGTCGGTGATCACCTCGACGATCGGCTCGTACTTCTCCACCCGGTCCCCGGGCTTCTTGAGCCACCGGCCGATCGTGCCCTCGGCGACGCTCTCGCCGAGCTGCGGCATCCTCACCTTCGCCACCGGGCGTCCTCCTCCACGGGACCGATGTCGGCCCTGTCGTCCACGTCCTCGCTAGTGTGGCCGATCCGGGCCGGCACGGCACGCGAGCGGTCCATCTAACCCGAGCGTCAGTAGGCCGCCAGCTTCCGGATCGCGGCCGCGATCTTCTCAGGCGTGACAAGGAACGCGTCCTCCAGGACGCTCGCGTACGGCGCCGCGGGCGACTCGGGGCCGGCAAGGCGGGTGACAGGGCCGTCGAGGTAGTCGAACGCTTCCTCGGCCACGAGCGCCGCGACCTCGGCCCCGAACCCGCCGAACCGGTTGTCCTCGTGGACCACCAGGCACTTGCCGGTCTTGCGGACGGACGCCAGCACGGTGGCGGCGTCGAGGGGCCGGATCGTCCGGAGGTCCACGACCTCCGTCTCGATCCCCTCCCCGGCAACGCGAGCCGCGGCGTCAAGCGCGTAGTGGACCATCAGGCCGTACGCCACCACCGTGACCCGGCTTCCCTCGCGGGTCACCGTGGCGCGACCGAGCGGCACCGTGTACTCGCCGTCGGGCACCTCGCCGCGCACGCTCCGGTACATCTTCTTGTGCTCCAGGAAGATGACCGGGTCGGGGTCCCGGATCGCCGACAGCAGGAGGCCTTTCGCGTCGTACGGGGTCGAGGGGATCACCACCTTCAGGCCCGGCACGTGGGCGAAGAACGCCTCCACGGACTGGCTGTGATAGAGCGCGCCGTGGACGCCCGCCCCGAACGGCGCCCGGATGGTGATGGGGCAGCCGTACGTCCCGTTGCTGCGGTACCGGATCCGGGCCGCCTCCTCGATGATCTGGTTCATGGCCGGGAAGATGAAGTCGGCGAACTGGATCTCGGCCACCGGCCGCAGGCCGTTGGCAGCCGCGCCGATGCTGACCCCGGCGATCATGGATTCGGTGAGCGGGGTGTCGATCACCCGGTCGTCGCCGAACTCCGCCCAGAGCCCGTCGGTGGCAAAGAAGACGCCGCCCTTCTTGCCGACGTCCTCCCCGAGCACGATCACGGCGCTGTCGCGGCGCATCTCCTCGCGCAGCCCCTCGCGGACCGCCTCGATGAATGTGCGGACGGCCATCAGCCGGGCTCCGCGTAGACGTGCCGCGTGAGCGTGGCGGGATCCGGGTCGGCGGCCGCCTCCGCGAAGTCGGTCGCGTCATCGACGAGCCCGCGGATCTCGGTCGCGAGCGTCGCCTCCTCGGCCTCGCCCAGGAGGCCGGCCGCCCGGAGCTCGTCGCGGAACGCGGGCAGTGGGTCGCGGCCGCGCCCGGCCGCCAGGTCCTCCTCCGTCCGGTACTTCGTCTGCTGGTCGTCCGACGAGTGGCCGGTCAACCGGGTGACCTTTGCCTCGATCAACGTGGGGCCGTCGCCCGTGAGCGCCCGCGCCACTGCGTCGCGCATCGCCAGGTAGCAGCCCAGGACGTCCGTCCCGTCCACGATCACGCCCGGCATGTTGTAGCCCGCGGCGCGGACCGCCACGTCGCGAACGGCAACCTGCTTCTCTGCCGGCACGCTGATCGCGTAACCGTTGTTCTCGACGAGGAGGACCATGGGGAGGCGGTGAATCCCGGCGAAGTTCAGGGCCTCGTGGACGTCTCCCTGGTTGGCGGCGCCCTCCCCCATCATCACGGTCGTCACCTGTGGCTCGCCACGGAGCTTCGACGCCAGTGCGATGCCTGCGGCGTGGAGCGCCTGCGTCCCGACGGGCGACGAGCTGCTGAAGATCCGGTACGCCGCGCCGCCGTAGTGGGCCGGCATCTGGCGCCCGCCCGAGCCGGGATCGTCGGCCCGCCCGAACTGCTGGAGCATCACCTCGCGCGGCGTCATCCCGAACGCGAGCACCGCGGCCATGGAGCGGTAGTACGGGAGGAGCCAGTCGCGGCCGGGAGTGAGCGCGGCGCAGATCCCGGCCTCGGCGCCCTCGTGGCCCTGGGCGCTGATCACGAAGTGCACGCGACCGGACCGGTTGAGGATCCAGGCGCGCTCGTCGAGCGCCCGGGCGAGTGCCATCAGGCGGTAAATCTCGCGCAGCCGTGCCGCCGGCAGGCCGGAGCGGGCGGCGGGATCGGGCGTGATGGGCGCCCCCGAGTTCGTCACGCGGCGACTGTACACGGGCCGTGGCCTGGCGCGGCCAACGAGAACCCCCCGGGCGCGAAGCGGATCAGAAGTTGAGCGAGCGCCCGTCGACGGCCATGGCTGCCTCGCCGAGGATCTCCGAGAGCGTGGGATGCGGGTGCGTTGCCGCGCCGATCTCCCATGGCTGCGCCTGCAGCGCGCCGGCCAGCGAGGCCTCCGCGATGAGGTCCGTGGCGTGCGGTCCGATCAGGTGCACGCCCAGCGTGTCGCCGGTCTCAGCGTGGCCGATCACCTTGGCGAAACCCTCGTAGTCGCCCCCGATCACGGCCTTCGCGATGGCCTGGAACGGGACCTTCCCGACCTTGACGGGCAGCCCGCGCTTCTCGCACTCCTGCTCGGTCAGGCCGACGGACGCGATCTCCGGCCGGCAATACGTTGCCCGCGGCTGGGCGACGTAGTCCATGGCGTGGACGTCGGGGTCGCCGGCGATCGTATGGACCGCGGTCAGCCCCTCGTGCGCGGCGGTGTGGGCCAGCCAGAGCCCACCGACGATGTCGCCGATCGCCCAGACGTGCGGCTCGGCGGTGCGCATATGGCCGTCGACCACGACGATCCCGCGGTCGGTCACGGCGCGCGTGGTCTCGAGTCCCAGGTCCTCGATGTTGGCCGCGCGCCCGGCGGCGACGAGCAGGACGTCGGCAGCGATCTCGTTGGCCTCGCCGCCCTCCGGGCCGACCGTCAGGCGGATGCCGTCCTCCCCGACGACCAGCGAGGCGGGGTCGAACCGGGCGTTCGTCATCACGTCGATCCCGCGCCTGACGAAGCTCTTCTCGAGCTCCTTCGAGACGTCGCGATCCTCCAGCGGGACGATCGCGGGGAGGTACTCGAGGAGCGTCACCCTCACGCCGAGGTCGTGGAAGCACGACGCGAACTCGCAGCCGACCGCGCCCGCCCCGATGATGACCATGCTCGCGGGCAGCTCGGACAGCCGCAGCACGTCGTCCGAGGTCAGGACGCGGATGCCGTCCGGCGTGATCCCGGGCAGGCTCTTGACCCGGGATCCGGTGGCAAGGATCACGTCCGTCGCCTCCAGGACGCGCTCGCCCCCCGCGCCCGGTGTGCCGTCCTCGCCGTGGAGCCTGACCCTGACCTTGCCGGGCCCCTCGAGGCGCCCGCGGCCGGCCACCCATTCGACCTTGTTCTTGCCGACCAGGCTCTTGAGCCCGGTCCACATCCGGCGCACCACCTGGTCCTTGCGGGCGGCAATCACGGCGTAGTCGACGGCCACCTCACCCGGGAGCATCACCCCCAGCTCGCGGCTCTTCGTGCTCACGCGGTGCGCGAAGTCGGCGGATTCGAGGAGCGCCTTGGTGGGGATGCACCCGCGGTGCAGGCACGTGCCGCCGATCTTGTCCTCGTCGACAAGGGCGACCTTCATGCCCAGCTGCGCCGCCCGGAAGGCGGCTGAGTAGCCCCCGGTCCCGGCGCCGAGGACTACGAGGTCAAACGAGTTGGACGAGCCGACAGCCATGGGTCAGGGCACCTTTCGGGCGCCAGACTGGCCGCGCACGAGAGATGCGCGACCGGCGCGGGGCGCCGATCCGGGGACGGCCGCGGCCGACCGACCGGTTGGGGGAGGGATCACGCGGTCGATGGTACGCGGGCCCCGCGCGTGCGCGCAACACGGCCCGCGGCGTTCGCGGTTTCAAGGGCCAGTGGCGCGAACCGTCACCCATCGGTCCGCTCGTCGCGCGACAATGGGAACGGACACGGCTGCCGCCGGCCCACGCACGGGATACCACCACGATGTCGCTCCTCACCCTTCGGCTGACCACGCGGACCCGCGCCGTTCGCACGGCGCGGGCGCTCATCGGAGCGCTCCTGCTGGTCGCGCTGCTGGCGTCGGCGGTTCTCGGCGCAAGCCCGCGGCGCCTCGCGACGCAGGTCACGGATGACGTGGGGGCCCTGGGCGGCGCCGCGGGCACGCTGCAGCAGCCGCTCGCCGATCTCCAGCGGACGGACAACGTCCAGCTCTGGGTCTGGTTCACCGATACCACCGGGGCTCTGTCGGCGCCTGACTTCGCGACCCAGGCTGCCGCGCTCAGCGGCTTCGGCGGGAACGACCTCCTGCTCGTCATCGCGATGACCGACCACGCCTACGGCTACTGGAAATCGAACTCCATCCCGCTCTCCAACGCCCAGCTCGAGAGCGTGCTCGGCGCGGACCTGGAGCCCGCGCTGCAGGCGGGCGACAACAGCGGCGCCATCGTCGCCACGGCCGCCGGCATCCACGGCGCGATGAGCGGCGGGACGGGCAGCCCGGCCGCCTCGTCCGCCCCGGCCGGCGGCGGATCGGCCAGCGGCACCGGTGGTGGCGGCGGCGGGCCGCTCGGCACGCTCCTGGCCGTCCTGCTGATCGTGGGGCTCATCGCGGGCGCGGGGTGGTGGTTCCTCTACGGCCGGAAGCGCCCCGCGGCGGACGGCGGCGGCGGCGGCGCCGGAACGGTCGGCGCGTCCGGCGGTGGGACCGTGGACGAGATCGCGGCGATGAAGACGCCGGACCTGGAGAAGCTGGCCAACCAGGCCCTCGTCGCGACCGACGACGCCGTGCGCGACAGCGAGCAGGAGCTCGGGTTCGCCCAGGCCGAGTTCGGAGATGCCGAGGTCGCCCCATTCCAGGCCGCGATCGAGGGCGCAAAGGCCGACCTCGCGGCCGCCTTCAAGCTTCGCCAGCAGCTCGACGACGCCGTCCCGGAGGACGCCGCCACCCATCGCCGGATGCTCGAGGACCTGGTTCGCGGCTGTCGCCACGCCCAGGACCAGCTCGACGCCGTGAAGGAGGAGTTCGAGCGGCTGCGCGAAATCGAGGCAAAGGCACCCCAGATTCTCGCCGCGCTGCCGGCCCAGGCGGATGCCCTCGAGGCGCGCCTCCCCGCCGCGCGGGAGGCCATGTCGCGGCTTGCCACGTTCGCCGACGCGAGCTGGCAGTCCGTCGCCCCCAACATCGACGAGGCGGGGCACCGCCTGGCCGCCGTGCGCGAAGCGGTCGACGAGGGCGCGAAGGCCCAGTCCGCGAACGACACCCAGACCGCCGCGCGCGCGGCCGTCCTGGGCCAGGATGCCCTTGGCCAGGGGACCGCGTTCCTCGACGGAATCGATCGGCTCGCGACGCAGCTCGACGACGCGAAGGCGAAGGTCGGCCAGATGCTCGTCGATGCGGACGCCGACCTGGCACAGGCGAAGAAGGCGGCGGCAGGTTCGGCTGATGCCGCGCTCGCAGCACGCCTGGCACAGGCCGACACGCTGCTCGCAGGGGCACGGACCGCCCTCGCCGGCCCCAAGCCGGACGTCGCGGCGGCCTTCGCGCAGGCCCGCGATGCCCACACGATCGCCGACGACATCCTGGCAACCCTGCGCACGGCGGCCGAGCAGCTCGCCCGCAATGCGGCCCGCATGGACGCCTCGATCCAGGCCGCCCAGGCGACCGTGACGCGTGCCACCGACTTCATCGCCACGCGGCGCGGGGCCGTCGGCACGGAGGCGCGGACGCGGCTTGCCGAGGCCCAGCGTCACCTGGACCAGGCCGTCGCGGCCGGTGCCACGGACCCGGTCGGCGCGACCCGCGAAGCAGACCAGGCAACGGCCCTCGCGAACGCCGCCTACCAGGCGGCCACCGATGACTACGGCCGCTACGACGACCCGTGGCACGGCGGGGGCCGGGGCGGAGGCGGAGGGGCCGGCATCGGCGGGAACATCGCCGGCGCGCTCATCGGCGGCATCATCGGCGGCATGCTCAGCGGCGGGGGCCGGGGCGGATTCGGCGGGTTCGGAGGGGGCGGGTTCGGTGGCGGCTGGGGCGGCGGCTCGTCCGGAGGCGGCGGATTCGGCGGGGGCGGCGGCTCGTCCGGAGGCGGTCGGTGGTAGCCACCGGGGGATAGCATGGGTCGGGTCGCGGCGCATCGGTGCGCCCGACTCGGCGTGGACGGAGATGGATCGCGCCACCGGAGCGGCCGGTGACGCCGCAGCGACAGGAAGGGACGCACTCGATGAGCGACAACATCCTTGGGCGTATCGGGAACCTGGTCAGGGCCAACGTCAACGCGCTGATCGACGGTGCCGAAGATCCGCAGAAGATGCTGGACCAGCTGGTCCGGGACTACACGGGCAGCATCGAGGAGGCCGAGCAGGCGGTCGCGCAGACGATCGGCAACCTGCGCCTCGCGGAGGACGACGCCAGCACCGCCCAGGCCGGCGTCGCCGAGTGGGGCGGCAAGGCTCTCGCCGCGTCGAAGAAGGCCGACGAGCTCCGGGCAGCCGGCAACACGGCCGAGGCCGACAGGTTCGACGGCCTCGCCAAGGTCGCCCTGAAGCGCCAGATCGGCTTCGAGGACCAGGCCAAGAGCCTCGCGACGCAGATCGCGAGCCAGACCGAGCTCACGAACCGGCTCAAGGACGGCCTCAACGGGATGCGCGAGAAGCGCGAGGAGCTGGTCCAGAAGCGCAACGAGCTCGTCGCGCGGGCGAAGATGGCCGACGCCCAGGCGAAGGTCCAGGCGTCGCTCAAGAGCATCAACGCGACGGATCCAACCAGCGAGGTCTCGCGGTTCGAGGACAAGATCCGTCGCGACGAGGCGCAGGTGCGCGGCATGCAGGAAGTCGCCGCCAGCACGCTCGACGCGCAGTTCGACAACCTCGAGGACATCTCCGCCGACGCCGACGTCGAGGCTCGTCTCGCCACGCTCAAGAGCGGGGGAACCCCGGCAGCCTCGTAGGCGTCACGCTCTCGCGTTCGAACGGCCCGGGCGGGTGCCCGGGCCGTTCCGCGTCCCGGTGGTCGGGCCGACGGAGCCCCGGGGCCTTCAGCGCGGGCGCCGCAGGGTGGCGAGCGCCAGAACGCCAACCGTCCCTGCCACCAGGATGACGATCGTTGTGGGGAAGTTGACGAACGCGTCGTGGACGGGCGGCAGGACGGCGCTCGCAAGCTCCAGCGCGAAGACCACCGCGACCAGGGCGACACCGATGGCCAGGACCTCGCGCCATCCCGGGCCCCGCGGACCGTCAGGCACGATCCGCCTCCGCGGGAATCCCGATCGGCGCGACGAGGACACGGCCGGCCACGCTGCGCCCGCGCCGCGTCAGGAGGCCCGTCTTGGGCCGGTGGAAGGTCACCGTGACGTCGGCCCGGACCACCGGGTCGGAGAGCTCGCCCGACGTGAGGTCGCACGCGGTGGGCGTGTCCACCGCCAGCACCGGCACGCCGGCGGCCCGCGCCCGGTTGCAGAGCTCGACGGCGTTCCGGATCGGCTCGCGAAGCGCGCCCCGAACGCCGGTCCCGAGCAGCGCGTCGATCACGAGCGCGGCACGCTCGATGCCCTGGCCGAGCGTCGCGATCTCCCGGGCAGCCGGGGCATGGATCCGCTCCACCAGTGGCGCCGCGCCCAGCCGATCCCAGTTCCGGGCCGCGTCGGGCGTTGCCGGCCTCGAGCTCGCGGAGACGAGGACGGCGGCGACCCGGATCCCGTGGGCTGCCAGCCTGCGGGCGGCCACGAGGCCGTCGCCGCCGTTGTTGCCCGGTCCGCACAGGACCAGCACGGGTCCGGTGCCGCGATGGTCGGCCGCGCCGGGCTGCGCCGCCTGCGCCGAGGAATCGGATCGGGCAGCTTCCGACGCCGCGGCGGCGGCCGCGATGAGCGCGCGCGCGGTCGCGGCGACGGCCGTCCCCGCGTGCTCCATGAGCCGGGCCCCGGTCATGCCCAGGCGCTGCGCCTTCGCGTCCGTGCCGGTCATCTCGGCGGCCGTGATCGGCGCGCGCTCCATTGCGTCTGTCCAGCACGACGCCAGCCCGGCAAGGTCCCGCTCGAAGATCGTCGGGTCATCGGCGGGTAGCCGTTGGGCGCGCGGGGCGCGGGTGGGGCGATCCTGGGTCGTCATCGGCGGGAGCCAAGGGTAGCCGGTCGGCTGGCCGCGCGCTCCTGCGCCGTCGGGTGTCCCCTACCCGGTCCCCTGCACGCCGGCGGCGATCCCGCTGATCGTGAGGCCCACCAGCCGCACGAGCTCCGCCCGCGACGGGTGGCCTTCGGGCACGCCCCGCAGCCGCCCCAGCAGGAGGACCTGGAGCTCGTTGAGCGGATCCAGGTACGGGGCCCGCAGGGCGATCGAACGCTGGAGCGCAGGCACCCCGTCGAGCAGCGCTGCGCGGCCCGAGATCCGCAGCAGGAGCCGGACCGTCCGATCGTGCTCGGCTTCCACGCGCTCGGCCAGCCGGAGGCCTTCCGCCCCCGCGAGGGCGGCGTAGCGCCGGCCCACCGCCAGGTCGCTTCGGGCGAGGGCGACCTCCGCGTTCTGGAGCAGGCCGCGGAAGAACGGCCAGCGTCGGTGCAGCGCGGCCAGGTCGGCCATGCCCGCCTCCCCGTGCGTTCGCTCGTAGGCGGCAAGCGCGCTTCCCAGCCCGTACCAGCCCGGCAGGTTGAGCCGCACCTGCGTCCAGGCGAAGACCCAGGGAATGGCGCGCAGCGACGCCAGGGACGCGCCGCCCGGCTCGCCGTGCACCGCCCGTGTCCCTTCCCCGCGCGATGCCGCGGCCGTGCTGGCCGATCCCCGGCCCCGGGCGGCGGGCCGCGAGCCGAGCCGCAGGCCGGAGATGGCCGCGATCGGGGTGGCCGCGTCGAAGACGCGCTCGAACGCGGGCTCGTCCCAGACCAGCGCGCGGTACGCGCGGCCCGCTTCGGCCGCCAGCTCCTCCATGACGGCCCGTCCGTCGGCCGCAACCGACGCCACGGAGACGCCGGATCCGGAGGGCGCCACTCCATCTTCGGTGACGTGGGCCGCAGTGAGCAACGTCGCCGACGCCACCTGCTCCAGGCCTCGGCGCGCGATCACGGGGTTCGCATAGCGCGCCGCGATCACCTCGCCCTGCTCGGTCAGCTTCAGGCGGCCGTCCACGGCGCCAGCCGGCGCCGCCAGGACCGCGCGGTGACTCGGGCCGCCGCCCCGCCCGATCGCGCCCCCGCGGCCGTGGAAGAGCGTCAGCTCCAGGCCGCACGCGCGTGCCGCGGCGACCAGGTCTTCCTGGGCCCGGTAGAGCAGCCAGTTCGCCGCCACGTAGCCGGATTCCTTGTTCGAGTCGGAGTAGCCCAGCATCACCTCCTGCCGATCGCCGCGGTCGCGGAGGTGCTCGCGGTAGGCCGGGTCGCCCGCCAGGGCCGCCAGGATCGCGCCTGCCGATTCCAGTGCCTCCGCCGATTCGAAGAGCGGGACCACGTCGAGCGTCGGCGTGCCGGGAGGGACCCCGCTGGTGCTCCCGGCCGGGATCGTGGGATCGGCGGCGCGGGCGGCCAGCCAGCGGACCGTCGCGACGTCCTCCGGGCCGGCCGTGAAGCTGACCACGTAGCGGAAGATCGCCGCCTCGCCCGCGCGCCGCTGCAGGGCCGCCATGGCCCGGAACGTGGCGAGGACCTCGGCCGCGGTCACGCCGGGCGCCAGCTCCCGCTCCAGGTCCGGCGGCACGGCCTCGAGCGCCGACTGCGCCGCGCGATGGACAGCCGCGTGCTGGCGGACCTCGAGCGAGGCCAGGTGGAATCCGAACGTCTCGACCTGCCAGCGGAACTCCTGGAGGGCGCCGAATGCGAGGCGCTCCAGGCCGTCGTCGACGAGGGCGTCTCGCAGCTCCGCGAGCTCCCGCAGCAGCTCGTCCGGGTTCCCGTAGCGCCCGCCCTGCGGCCCCGGCTGCTCGGCGAGGTACGCCCGGGTCCGCCGAAGGCGCTCGGCGATGGCCCCGAGGCGCCGGCGGTACGGCTCGTGCGGGAAGCGGGACGCCATCTCGCGCATCGACTCCGGCAGGTCATCCTCGTCGCGCGCCAGCCGACGCGCCAGCGCGGGCGACGCCGGGACGCCCGGCCGTGGCCGGGCCGCGAGCGTGGTCATGAGCCTGGTCGCGACCGCCTCGTAGCCGTGGAACAGGTGGTCCGCCTGGATCCGGAACGCCTCGGTCGTCGTCTCGGCGGTCACGTACGGGTGGCCGTCGCGGTCGCTCCCGATCCAGGAGCCCCAGGCCAGGAAGGCCGGGCTGCCCGGCGGGCGGGTCCCGGTTCGCCCGTCGTCCATGGCCGCTCCGGTCCCGACCGGCACGCCGATCCCGCGGTCGGCGGCCCGGTCGGCGACGGAATCCAGCGCGCGGTCGGCGGCCCGGTACAGGTCCGGCGTTGCCATGAAGAGCGTGGCGTCGAAGAAGACCATCGCGGAACGGACCTCGTCCGACGGCGTCGGGCGGGCCTGGCGCAGGTCGGCGGTCCGCCACAGGAGCGTGATCTCCTCTCGGAGACGCCGTCGAACCTCCGCGTCGTCGGTGGGCGTCAGGCGCGGGTCGTCGAGGCGGTCCAGCTCGGCGTAGACCCGGCGGAGTGCCACCAGGACCGTGCGCCGCCGCGCCTCCGTCGGATGTGCCGTGAGCACCGGCGAGATGCGCAGCCCGGCAAGCCGGCCGGTGATGTCATCCCTGGACAGCCCGGCCCGCCGCAGAAGGGAGACCGCTTCGCCGAACGAATCATCGAGCGGCGCCCGTCCCGCCGCCCGGGCGCGCCGGCGAAGCTGCCGCACCCGCTCCTTCTCCTCGGCCAGGTTGACGAGCTGGAAGTAGGTGGAGAACGCTCGCGCGAGGACTTCGATCTCGCCGGTGCCGAGCGTCGCGAGCTCCGCGTCGAGCGCCGCCCGGATGGCGGAGTCGCCGTCGCGGCGGAGCGCGATGGTCCGCTCGCGGACCCGCTCCACCAGCTCCAGCGCAGCCGCGCCTTCCTGCTCGGCGAGCACCTGGCCGAGGAGCGCGCCAAGCAGCCGGACCTCGCGGGCCAGCGGGTCGCGCGCACCCGCGCTTCCGACCGAACGCGGCTCCGCTCGCACCGCCGCGTTCGACCGGGCGGCGCGGGCAGATCGGCGCGGCAAGCGGTCGCTCACGCGCTCTCCCCGGCGAGGCGCGCGGCCCCGAAGGCGTCCAGCTCCACGAGGCCGTCCGCGGCCAGGGATGCGAGGGCCGCGGACACCGCCTCGGGCGCATGCAGGCCCAGGGGCCCGTCGAAGGCGACGGCCGTGCCGGGCGGGACGTCGCGCAATCGGTCCACGATCCGGCCCCGCAGCCAGCGGGTGGTGGATTCGAACGGGACCGTCGCCCGGCGCCCCGGTGCGGAGACCGCCACGCGCGCGGAGATCGGCGGCCGAGGACCCGCTCCTGCGAACGCGCACCAGGCCCGGACCGGGCAGCCGGCACAGTCCGGCCGGGCGGGGCGGCAGACCGTGGCGCCCAGGTCCATCAACGCGTGCGTCCAGTCGCCCGCGCGGGCCGGATCCACCAGCTCGTCGGCGGCCGCCTGCATGTCGCGCTGCGGAACCGGCGCCTGGTCGGTCCCGGTCAGTCGCCCGACCACGCGCCGGACGTTGACGTCCACCGCCCCGACCGGCCTGCCGAACGCGATGGCCGCGACGGCGCGCGCCGTGTACGGCCCGACCCCGGGAAGAGCCCGGAGCGACTCGACGTCGCCGGGGACGCTTCCCCCGGCCAGGACGATCGCCCGGGCGGCCCGCTGGAGGTCGATCGCGCGCCGGTTGTAGCCGAGTCCCTGCCAGGCACGGATCGCGTCGCCGGTCTGTGCGGACGCCAGCGCCGCCGGGGTCGGGAAGCGGTCCATGAAGGCGCGCCACTTCCCGGCGACCCTCGCAACCTGCGTCTGCTGGGCCATCACCTCGCTGACAAGGACGGCCCACGGATCGGGTTCCCGCGCGACGCGGAAGGCGAGCTCCCGGCCGTCGCGGTCGAACCAGGCCAGGAGGGCCGCGCGCAGCCCGGGGAGGTCGGCGGGAAGTGCGCCAGTCGGAGCGGGGAGCCGTGCCACGGCGGAAGGATACCCGGGGTCGCCGCGGCGTCCCGGGCACGGCCCCCGGGCACGGCCCCCGGGCAGCGACCGGGCGCCCGAATCGTCGAGGCGGCGCCCCGTCGCGAGGTGCCGCGACGCGTTATGGCTTCGGCGGGATGATCAGGACGGACCCGATGCGCATCTTCGCGGGATCCACGGTCGGGTTCGCGTCCTTCAGCGCCTTCAGGGTGATCCCGAGCTTCTGCGAGATCGCCCACATCGTGTCCCCGGACTTGACCGTGTACGTGGTCCCATTGGCCGGCGCGGTGGGCGCCGTCGAGGCCTCCGGAGCGGGGCTCGCCACCTCGCTCGGGGCGGGAGACTGCGCGAAGATGTCGGTCGGGGCCGCGGTCACGATCGGAGAAGGCTCGGGCGTCGCTGTCGCTCCGCCGCCGCATGCGGCCACCATGAGCATCCCCGCGAGCAGGATTGCCAAGCGCTGTCGCATCTCGCCTCCTCGTCCCGGTCGTGGGACGGACCCGATCCCGGCCGCGATCGGCGCCCTGCCAAGCGTACGACGTGGGGGCCATCCCCGGTGTGACCTCCGCGCGTGCCGCGACGCCCTCGACGATCAGGAGATCTTGGCCATGACGTGCTTGATGACCGAGTAGTCCTCCAGGGCGTAGGCCGACTGGTCCTTGCCCCAGCCGGAGCCCTTGAAACCGCCGTGCGGCATCTCGGAGACCAGCGTGAAGTGCTCGTTGATCCAGACCGTTCCGAACTGGATCGCCTTGGCGACCCGGAACGCGCGCGCAAGGTCGTTCGTGAAGACCGACGCCGCCAGGCCGAACTGCACGTCGTTGGCCCACTTGATCGCCAGCGCCTCGTCGGTGAAACGCTGGACGGTGACGACGGGCCCGAAGACCTCGTCCTGGATGATCTCGCTCTTCTGGTGGGCGCCGGCGATGACGGTCGGCTCGTAGTAGTGGCCCGGCCGGTCGAGGGCGTGGCCGCCCACGACGACTTCCGCGCCGACTCGGGCCCGCTCGACCATGCCGGCGACCTTCTCCACCTGGCCGCGCGCGATCAGGGAGCCCAGGTCGTATTCGCCCTCGGCCGGATCGCCGAACGTGATCTGCTTCACCTGGTCGGCCAGCGTCGCCACGAGCTTCTCGTAGATCCTCGGACCAGCCAGGATGCGCGTCGCCGCCGTGCAGTCCTGGCCGCCGTTCCAGTAGCCGAAGAGGCGGATCTGCTCGGCCACGTAGTCCAGGTCGGCATCGTCGAAGACGATCACGGGCGCCTTGCCGCCGAGCTCCAGGTGGAGCCGCTTCACGGTCTCGGAGGCGAGACGCGCGATCTTCTTGCCGGTGTCCGTGTCCCCGGTGACGGAGATCATGCCGATGCCCGGGTGGCCAACCATGGCAGTGCCCGCCTCGTCGCCGGTGCCGGTGATCACGTTGAGGACGCCCGGCGGCAGGATCTCTGACGCGATCTCCGCCAGCAGGAGCGCGGTCAGGGGCGTCCGCGCGGACGGCTTGAGGACCACGGTGTTGCCCATGGCCAGTGCCGGCCCCACCTTCCAGCCGGCCATCATGAGCGGGTAGTTCCACGGCGCGATCGAACCGACAACCCCGATCGGCTCACGTCGGATCATCGAGAGATGGCCGGCCAGGTACTCGTTGGCCGCCTTGCCCTCCATCGTGCGCGCGGCGCCGGCGAAGAAGCGCAGGTTGTCCACGACGACGGGGATCTCCTCGATCGCCGCCTGGATCGGCTTGCCGGCGTTGCGCGACTCCAGCCGGCCGATCTCCTCGGCCCGCGCCTCGATCGCGTTCGCCAGCCGAAGGAGGAGGAGGCTGCGATCCTGCGGCGTGGTCTGGGACCACGTCTCGAACGCGGTCGCGGCCGCCTTGACGGCCCGGTCCACGTCCTCGGTGCCGCTCTTCGGAACGTTCGCGATCAGCCGGCCGTTCGCCGGGTTCTCCACGGCCAGCGTCTCGCCGGAGGCCGAAGCCACCCACTGGCCGCCGATGAACTGCTGTCGGGACATCACGTCTGCGTTCGCGTCGGTCACGGGAGGAACCTCCTGGTTGCGGCCGCCAAGCGGCCCGCGTTGCCTGCCATTTCGGAAGATCATGCCGGGGGCGTCACTACCCCGTGCGCAGCACCGGTTCCCTCGTGCGGGCGAGCTGCTCGACGAGGTCGGCGGCGCGCACGGTGCCCGGCACCGACGCCAGGCGCGCGGAGAGGGTGGCCAGCCGGGCGGACAGGTCGCCGTCCGCCAGCAGGCGCTCGACTGTCCCGAGGAGCTCCTCGTCGGTGAACTCGTAGGTCGCGAGGCGCGCGCCGAAGCCCGTGTCGGCCACCCGCTGGGCGTTGTCGTACTGGTCCCAGAAGAGCGGCAGCACGATCATCGGGCGGCCGTGGCGGAAGCACTCGGTGACCGTGTTGTTGCCGCCGTGGGTGATGACCAGGTCGACCTGCGGCAGGATCGCCGGCTGGGGGAGGAACTCCGCGCCGAGCATGTTCGCGTGCAGCGAGAGCAGCTCGTGCTGGGGGCCCATGCTCACGATGACCCGGTACGATGAGCGCCCCAGCACGTCGATCAGGCGCTGCATGAGCTCCACGTCCGCCGAGCCGAGGCTGCCGAGCGAGAGGTACAGCAGGCGCCCCGGCCGCGCCGCGAACTCGTCGGGCAGCCGGAACGGGCCGTCGGTGGCGCGGACCGCGGATTCCAGGCGATGCCAGCTCGGGGCGGGCGGGTCGTGGCGCGCGTAGTCGGCCTCCGCCGGGTAGAGCCAGAGGTTGAGCCAGGGGGACTCGTGGATGAACTCCAGGTCGGCCAGCGGAGGCGCCCCGGCATCCGTCACGAACGCGTTGAACGCGCCCCACATCTCGGCGTGGGTGCGGCGGTACTCGGCGCGAAACTCGTCCCAGCCCGTCCGGTCCGAGGCGGGATAGCCGGAGAAGACCGGCGGCACGTCCGGGTCCTTGAGCTCCGCCGGGTTGCAGCTCATGATCCGGACCCACGGGGCGCCGTTGGTGAGCACAGCCGGGAAGCCCACCACGTTGTCCTCGACGATCACGTCCGGCGCCACCTCGGCGAAGATGTCGCGCAGACGCGGCTCCACGTAGCGCGCCCCGTCCACGAGGGCCTGCCAGGTGGGCGCGATGAAGCGCTCCAGCTGGACGAGGGTCGGCTTGCGGAACTCGGGCGCCGTGTCGCGGATGAATTCCTTCCAGAACTGGCCGGGCACCTCCGGCTCCACGGGCGGCGCGCCGAGGCGCATCAGGCGCTCCTCGAAGCCGTGCGCGGCGAGGCGGCCGGCGAACGACTCCTCGACCACGAAGACCACCCGGTGCCCGCGCCGACGCAGGACGTCGCCGATCCCGACGCAGTTGTTGGTCGGGCCATAGGCACCCTCGGGGAAGAAGACGATCGTCTTCGGCCCGCCGCCGGAAAGGTCCGTGCCGCCCACCCGCTCCTCCTCGTCTGCCGCCTGTGTCGCTCGCCGCGGTGGCGCGCATGGTAGCCGGCCGGCGTGCTTCCGGGCGCGGCCGTTCCGTGCCGGGGACCCGGGCGTCCCGCGCCCGGGGCCCGGGCGCCCCTGCGCCGCGACCCGCGCCGCCCGTTCCGCGCCCGCCGCCTGCAGAGGCCGTAGACTTGCGGCCAATCCGCAGCGTGATCGGGGAGGGTCCAGGACCGTGGCCAACCAGTTCGTGATCCAGCTCCCGAATCGCCCGGGTGCGCTCGCCGACCTGTCCGAGATCCTTGGAGCACGCGGCGTGGACCTGCGAGCCATCGGTGGCGGCGGGATCGGCGACAGCGGCCACCTCATCTTCAAGACCTCCGACGACGCCGTGACGCGGGCAGTGCTGGAAGAAGGCCACTACGAGTTCATCGAGGGCGAGTCGCTCCTCGTCGAGGTGGACGACCAGCCCGGCGGCATGGCGCGGGTGGCGCGCCGTCTCGCCGACGCCGGCGTGAACATCTACGGGCACCTGTTCATCGGCCGGTGGGGCGACCAGGCCCAGTTCAGCTTCGTGGTCGACG
>DAITNC010000002.1:0-63021 GCA_036834865.1 Candidatus Limnocylindrales bacterium
CTCATGGTCATGCCGTCGGCGAGCGAGGCGATCTCGCGGACGATCTCCGGCACGCTGCGGTCGGCCTGGCCGGGCTCGCGGAGCTTGATGAACCAGGCGTTCTCCGCGAACCGGCAGGCATCGAGGAACAGCGGGACGCCGAACCGGTCGCAGAGCGCCCGCACCCCGCGCAGGTTCTCCAGGCTGACCGGCTGGCCGCCGCCCGAGTTGTTGGTGATCGTGACGAAGACGGCCGGCACATCGGCGCTCCGCGCCGCGAGCAGCTTCTCGAGCCCGACGAGGTCCATGTTGCCCTTGAAGGGATGCTCGACCTCCGGGTGGCGGCCTTCCTCGATCACGAGGTCGACAGCCTCCGCGCCGGTAGCCTCGACGTTCGCCCGCGTCGTGTCGAAGTGGGTGTTGTTCGGGATGACCTTCCCGGGGCCGCCGATCACCGAGAACAGGATCTTCTCGGCGGCGCGTCCCTGGTGGGTCGGGATGACGTGGGGGAATGGGAACAGCTCCTGCACGGCGGCCAGGAAGACGTACCACGACGGCGAGCCCGCGTACGACTCGTCACCGTGCTGCACGGCTGCCCACTGGTCCCGGCTCATCGCGCCGGTCCCCGAATCGGTGAGCAGGTCCACCAGGACGTCGTCCGCGTGGAGGTTGAAGAGATTCAGCCCGGCCGCCTCGATCGCGGCGCGCCGCTCGTCCCGGGTGGTCATCCGGATCGGCTCGACGGAGTGGATCCGGAACGGTTCGATGATCGTCTGCCAGCGGTCCATGTCGCGGACGATACGCCCCGGGGCGGGCTTCGGCGGGCCGCTCCCGGTCAGTCCCTGCGACCGCGCTTCAGCTCCGCCACGTCGAAGGCGGCGGTCGCGGACGACCAGTTCGGGGAGACCTCCACGCGCGTCGCGAGGATCAGCCTGGTCATCCCCGACACGCTGAAGAGGAGCGCGAAGGCGGGATAGCCCAGGGGCAGGATGGCGAGCAGGAGGCCCGACGATGTCTGCCCGATCGTCAGCCCGGCCGCGCTCCGGGCGACGAACGCCCCCTGGGCGCCGATCAGGTCCACGCCGCCGGTGAGGCGCAGGAGCCGCTCGTTCGCGGCGAGCGTTCCTGCCGAGGCACCCGACGACGCCATCGCGGCCACGACGCAGAGGACCAGCCAGGCCACGGGATTCCCCGGGAACGCGAGCAGCCCCAGGATCATCGAACCGCCGCGCAGCGCGAACGAGAGGCGCAACGTGCGCGAGGCGGAGCCTCGGTTGAGCCAGCCGCCAACGATGGTCGCGGAGACGAGCGACGCCCCCGACCCGATCGCGGAGAGCAGGATCGCGAAGCCGGGCGGGAGGTGCAGGACGCTGATGCTGTAGATCGAGAGGTACGGGCCCATGCCGGCCCCGAACGCGGCGATCGCGACGGCACGGATGAACCGGTCCGTCTCCGGTCGGCGTGGCGGGGCCTCTCCGCGGGGCGCGACGTGGACGCGGCCGGGAAGGTCCAGGCGGCGAAGCACTCCCAGCTCAGCGATCCCGAAGACGCCGGCGACCCCGAAGACGACCGCGTAGACGAGAAGGCCGATCGTGCCCAGCCCGGCCTGCACGATGATCGCGACGGGCAGGAGCAGGAACGCGCCCAGGCCCTGGGTGATCCCCATCACGCGCGGCGCGACGAAGCGCCGCTCCGCCTCCGGGAGGATCGCGCCGTACCAGGCCAGGAGGTTGGCCCCGCCGATCGAGGAGGCGGCTCCGGCCAGGCTCATCACCGCCGCGATCGCGACGATGGCGACCGGCGATGGGATCACATGGAACTCGTGCAGGATCACGACGCAGGCCAGCACGAACCCACGCGTCTCGCCGACGGCGAGGATGCCGAGCGTCACCAGGCGCAGGTTGCCGTTCGTGCGCCGCAGGAGCGAGGGGACCAGGAGCTGCGCCGAGCTGAAGGCGAACGGCAGGACGCCGATCACGGTGGCGGCCGCCGCGGGCGTTCCCAGCGCCAGCAGGAGCGGGATGGTGAGGCCGTCGCCGGCCAGCGCAAAGACGGCGGCCGCGGTCCCGCCGATCCCCTGGAACGTGCGGTACCGCGGCCCGCCGAATGCTCGCCACTCGTCGAAGGACGTGCGGGGACCGACGGCGATGCGGGGACTGGGCAGGTGGGCTCGGAGGCGGCGGGCCGGAGGCACGGGCCAATGGTAGCCCGGCCGGACGGCCGTCCCGGAGGCGCCGCTCAGTCGATCGTGATGGTCAGGCCGCTGCCGTCTTCGTCCCGGATGTCGATGATCGGGCCGCGGATGCCCGTCCGGAGTGCTTCACGCACCCGGTCGGCATAGCCGCTGGGGATCCCCGGCAGCGAGCCCGCAAGGCCGGCCAGGACGCCCGGCACCTGGAGGTCCACCACCACGCGCCCGTTCTCGCGGACCTGGACGCGGATCCGCGAGGGCGTGCCCGTCCCGCCGGCCTCGGCCGCCGGTTCGTCCCGGGCGCCCTGCGCGCGCTCGCTGGGCGCCCGCTCACGGGCACCCAGGGCATCCAGGATGGGGGCCGCTTCGGCCGGGCTGAGGCGCCCGTCCGCGACCATCTGCAGGACGTGCCCGATCGCGTCAGCCACCACGGAGGTCCTCCGCGCCGAGCTGCCGCTCCGCCTCGGCCACGTCGATCTCCCCGCGGGCGAGCGATTCCAGGACGGCCAGCGTGCCGGACGGATCCGCGGCGGCCCGGCCGGTGACCGGGACAGCCGGGGCTGCGGCCGGCTCCGTTCGGACCCGCCCGGAGCGGACCTCGATGTCCCCGGACAGCGTGCGGACCGCGAGCTGCGCGGCGCCGTCGCCGATGACGAGGGGGTCTCGCCGCCCGCTGCCGGCGCGCCGGTCCGGGTGGGCGCAGTCGATGTCGCCCGAGACGGTCCGGGCATCGATCGTGACGCCGCCCTGCACCGCGAGCTCCACGTCGCCGGACGTCGTGCTCACCACGTGGTCGCCGCCGGGCGCGAAGACGCCGGCGATCTCCACGTCGCCGCTCACGGTGATGATGCTGGTCCGGTCGGTCCGCGGCGCGTCGATCTCGACGTCACCGCTGATGGTCCGGACGGTCGCCGTGATCGGGGCCGCGGCGACTGCCCGGAGCGACCCGGACGCAGACTCCACGCGGAGATCGCCGCCGCCTCCCCGGACGGAGACGTCGCCGCTCACGGTTCGGATCGCCACCGAGCCGGTCACGTCCCGCACGCTCACGTCGCCGGAGCGCGCGCTGATCTCGAGGTGGGCGTCCCGCGGGACTTCCAGCTCAAGGGTGCCGCCGCCCACCTCGAGCCCAAAGGCGCCGCGGCTGCCGAGCCGGAAGCCGAAGACACGCCCGCGAATTGGCTGCCCGAGGCGGACGGAGTAGCGGCCGGGCTCGGTCGCCACCTCGATTGCGGGATGGTCCGCGGACGGGGAAACGAGTCGGACGGTCGTGCCGTCCACCCCGCGCACCCGGACATCGTCCGCATCGACGGCGACGATGACGGACCCGCCCGGCCCGATGTCATGCTCGCGGGCCAGGGAGCCCGCAGCGGCCTGCTCGTCGTGCATCGGTCAGCCTCCAATCGCCCGGAGCTCGACCGCCGCCGAGGCCGCGTCGATCTCGTGGCGGGCCAGTCGTTCCAGGACCTCGCGTCGTGCCGCGGCCAGGTCAAGTGCCTTCGCGGCGGCATTCGCCTGACCGGAGGCGTCGCTCGGACCGGGCTCCGGCGGTTCATCGTCGAGCGTCGTGCCGTCGCCGAGCCCCAGGGCGCGCAGGAGCGCCTCCACCCGGGCGCGGACGGTGGGGTAGGAGATGCCCAGCTCGCGTTCCATCTCCTTGAGGTTGCCCTTCGACCGGAGGAAGCTCTCCAGCAGGGCGAACTGCTCGCGCGAGAGGCGCGCGAACCGGCCCACGTTGAAGTCGCCCTCGAGCGTCGTCGCGCAGGATCGGCAGTGGAGCCGGGTGACCGCCAGCTCGCCGCCGCAGATCGGGCAGGTCGCGATCGCGTCGTGCGGCATCAGGCGCGCCCCTTCCCGTCGCGGCGTCCCCGAGTGCGCTGCTCCGGCCGAAGGCAGCCGTCGCGGCGTCGACGTTCGGCAGCTTCGGCGCGGGTGGTCGGGTCGTGCTGGATCTCGCGTGTGCCAACCCTGGGGATGAGGAGCTGGTAGTAGTCGTACATCCGTGCCTCCGGGTGCATCACGGCACCATGCGTTGAATGCATATTGCGCAGGTTGTTATCACTTTGTCAAGTCGTCTTTCTATATATGAATGGTGTAGGTGCAATGCCGTGCGCGAGTACGACCGTCGCCCGCGGCGATGCGTGGCGTGTCGAAGCGGCTCGCGGACGTTACGATCCCGCCATGGTCACGAACCGGCTCGCCGGGGAGACGAGCCCATACCTGCTCCAGCACGCGCACAACCCCGTGGACTGGTATCCCTGGGGCGCGGAAGCGCTGGCAACGGCGCGCGCCGAGGATCGCCCGATCTTCCTCTCCATCGGGTACGCGGCCTGCCACTGGTGCCATGTCATGGAGCGCGAGTCGTTCGAGGACCCGGTGACGGCGGCCTACCTCAACGCGAACTTCGTGAGCATCAAGGTGGACCGCGAGGAGCGACCGGACCTGGACGCGATCTACATGGGTGCGGTCCAGGCCCTGACGGGCTCGGGCGGCTGGCCGATGAGCGTCTTCCTGACGCCCGACGGCCGGCCATTCCATGGCGGGACCTACTTCCCGAACACGCGACGCCACGGCCTGCCGTCATTCCGCGACGTCCTCGAGGCCGTCGCCGGCGGGTGGCGCGAGCGGCGCGACGAGGTCGAGCGGGCTGGGACGCGGCTGGCATCGCGGCTCGCGCCGACCGTCCGCCTTGGGGATGGTCCGGCGCCGCAGGACGCCGCCGTCCTCGACGGGGCGGTCTCGGCCCTCGTGGCCGGCTTCGATGGCGCGCACGGCGGCTGGGGGACGCCGATGAAGTTCCCGCAGCCGATGGCGCTCGAGTTCCTGCTCCGGCGCGCGGCGGCAGGCGACGAACGGGCACTCCCGCTCGCGCGCCGAACGCTGGACCTGATGGCGGCCGGCGGGATCCACGACCAGCTGGGCGGCGGCTTCAGCCGCTATGCGACGGAGCCCACCTGGCTCGTGCCCCACTTCGAGAAGATGCTGTCGGACAACGCCCTGCTCGCACGCGTGTACCTCCACGCGTGGCAGCTGACGCGCGAGCCGGCCTACCTGGCCGTCGCCTGCTCCACGCTGGACTTCGTGGCGCGCGAGCTGACCCTGCCCGACGGGATCTTCGCGACCAGCCTGGACGCCGACACGGACGGGGTGGAGGGCGCGACCTACACGTGGTCCGCCGGCGAGATACGCGAGGCGCTGGTGGCGGCGGGCCGTGATGCCGACGCGGAGCTGTTCGCGGCAGCGTACGACGTGACCCCCACCGGCAACTGGGAGGGGCGCACGATCCTCAGGCGGATCTCGTCGGACGCCGTGCTGGCCGCGCGTACCGGACTCCCCGAAGCCGACGTCGCGGCCCGCCTGGCGGCGGCGCGCTCCGCGCTCCTGGCCGCGCGGGCCGGACGGGCCCAACCGGCCCGGGACGACAAGGCGCTCGCCGGCTGGAACGGGCTGATGCTGGCCGCCTTCGCGAATGCGGCCGCGGCGCTTGCCCGCTCGCCCGACGCGACGCTCGCCGCCGCGGGGACCCGGTACCGCGAGATCGCGGAGCGCGCCGCCGAACGGCTCCTCGCGGTCCTGCCCGATGCACGCGGCCGGCTGCGGCGATCCTGGAAGGACGGGCAGGCGCGACACTCGGGCGGCCTGGAGGATCATTCCTGCCTGGCCGATGGCCTGCTCGCGCTCTACGAAGCCACGGGGAACGAGGGCTGGTACACGGCGGCGCGTGACCTGGCGGAGACGGTCCTCGCACGCTTCTCGGACCTGGCCGGGGGGTTCTTCGACACGGCCGACGACGCGGAGGAACTGATCGCCCGACCACGCTCGCTGGAGGACAACGCGCTGCCGTCCGGCAACGCGATGGCGGCCGTCGTGCTCCTGCGACTGGCCGCGCTCACCGGCGAGGGGCGCTACACGGACGCGGCCGAACATGCCCTGGGACTCGTGGGGACGGCGCCGGCTCGCTACCCGACAACGTTCGCGCAATGGCTGCTCGCGCTCGACTGGCGGGTGGGCCCCGTCGACGAGATCGCCCTCGTCGGCGCGCCGGACGACCCCCGGATGGGGCGCCTGCTCGACGTCGCTCGCGCGGGCTATCGGCCGCGCCAGGTGATCGCCGTCGCCCCGGACCCGATCGCGAGCGCCGTGCCGCTCCTCCAGGCCCGATTCGCGCTCCGCGGCCAGCCGACCGCGTTCGTCTGCCGGGGCTTTGCCTGCCGGCAGCCCGTGACCGAGCCGGAGTCGCTCGCGGCGCTGCTGGCGGGCTGACTTGCCCGGATCAGGCGGGCGGCGCGCCGTCCTTGCCGGCCGGGTCCCTCCGCAGCTCTCCGGCTTCCCTGCGGGCAGCCTTCACGCCCCGCCCCAGGACCTCCCCCCACTTCGGGAGCATCTTCGGGCCGCGCCAGACGAGCACGACGGCGAGGACGACGAGGAGGACGACGATGGTGTCGAGTCCGAACATGCGCCCAGCCTACGTCGTCGCAGTCGGGCCGTCCACGCGGTGCGCGCGGTCCTCCGACTCCAGCCCGCCCGCCCCGCGCAGCCACTCGCGGACGTTCTGGCCCAGGTGCGGGACGAAGTAGCCGCCTTCCTGGAGCACCACGAGCCGGGCGCCGGTCGAGGCCACCCGGCGGCCGACCTCGTGGTAGGCGGCGGTCGTGAGCGCGAAGTCGCAGATCGGGTCACGCGCGTACGTGTCGATGCCGAGGCTGACCACCACCAGGCCGTCGTGCCGGCCGGCCAGCCAGTCGAGCGCCCGGTCCAGCGCCGCCAGGTAGGCCATGTCGTCGAGCCCGGGGGGCTGGGGCTGGTTGAACGTGGCCCCGGCGCCAGGACCGGCGCCCGTCTCGTCGGCGTGACCGGCGAAGTACGGGTAGGCCCGTGCCGGGTCTCCGTGGATCGACGCGTACGCGACGTCGCCGCGCTCCCAGAAGATCTCCTGCGTCCCGTTCCCGTGGTGGTAGTCGACGTCGAGGATCCCGACCCTTCCGGCACCCCGGCCCACCAGCCACTGCGTCGCGATCGCGGCGTTGTTGAGGTAGCAGTACCCGCCGAACAGGGCGCGCCCGGCATGGTGGCCCGGCGGGCGGCAGAGACCATAGGCGACCCGCTCGCCGGCGAGGATCGTGTCGGCCGCCGTGAGGGCCACGTCGACCGCGTCGCGCGTCGCCGCCCAGGACCCGGCCACGATCGGCGTGGTCGTGTCGAAGCCCCAGTAGCCGAAGCGGGCGCCGGCGTTCCGGGGCTCCCGCGAGGCGCCCAACTTCCCTCGGAGGCCCGGCCGATCGAACGTGTCGGCCAGCATCCCGTCGGCAGCGCCGCCGCCGGCCAGCCATTCCGGCCAGGCCGACTCGAGGAAGCCCACAAGCCCGGGGTCGTGCACGGCCAGGATCGGGTCAAGCCCGTGGGCGACCGGTCCGGCGACCTCGAACGCGGGATCGGCCGCCAGGGCAGCGCGGATCGCCTCGGCCCGGCCGGTCACCTCCCAGGCGGGGATCCGCACGCCACCGGCGACCTCGAACGACGGGTCGTGGAGGAGGTGGGTCGGGGAGTAGATCACGCGCACCACGCGAGCATAGCCGGGGATCGCCCGCGTGAATCGGGCCGGCGCATCGGCCGGGCAGGGCGTACGCTCGGCGTCGCCGGGCCGGCGAGAGGCCGCGACCGTGCGATGGGAGGCCGACGTTGGGGATGCGCGTACCAGACCTGGGGTCGCTCCTCTCGGAAGTGCAGGCCAGGCGGATGGCCCTGGACGCCACCGGATCCTACTTCGTGACTGACATCGACGCGCCGCACGCGGAGGACTTCGCAAAGTCGCTCCTGCTCATGAGCATTCCCCGGCGCGGCCAGAAAGACCAGCCGATCACGATCTACATCAACTCCGGCGGCGGGTCCGTGGGCGACGGGCTCGCCATGATGGAGATGATCACCCGGATGCGGCGCCGCTTCGACGTCCGGATCGACACCGCCGTCCTGGGCTACGCGTACTCGATGGGCGCCATCGTGAGCCAGGCCGGCGACCACCGCTCGATCGGCCGGTTTGGGACCCTGATGCTCCACTCCACCCAATGGATCCTCTCCGGCGAGGACGAGCGGATCTTCAAGGACTACCAGCAGCTCTCCGAGCACTACCAGCACACCGTGGCGGACCTCTTCGCGCGCCGGACCGCCTACCGCGACTCGGGCTGGTGGCGACGCTTCATCTGGTCCGGGCGTGAGCGCTTCCTGGGGCCGGAAGAGTGCCTGGAGCTGGGGCTGGTGGACGAGATCCTCGAGCCGACCAACATGCCGACGGGGGCGCCGAAGCCCGAGCTCCCACAGGCCGAGGTCCCGAAGGCCGAGGTCCCGAAGGGACGGTAGCCGGAGCCGGCGCGTCCATTCAGAACGCCTGATCGGTTCCGTGCCCCGGGCCTATACTCGCGCTCCCGTGGCTCCCCGCTCCGTCCCTGTCGCCGACCCGCTGGCGAGGTTCAGCCCGCCAGTCGCCGCCTGGTTCCGGGAGTCGTTCTCCACGCCCACCCCGGCCCAGGTCGGGGGCTGGGCCGCGATCGCCGCCGGCGGGCACGTGCTCCTCCATGCGCCGACCGGCAGCGGCAAGACGCTCGCCGCATTCCTGTGGTGCCTGGACCGCCTCGTGCGAGAACCGGTCGGGCCGGTGCCACGAGCCGGCGTCCGGATCCTGTACGTCAGCCCGCTCAAGGCGCTGACGTACGACGTCGAGCGCAACCTCCGGGCACCCCTGGCGGGGATCGCGCTGGCGGGAGCGCGGCTCGGGAGCCCGGTCCGCGCCGTCTCGATCGCCTCGCGGACGGGCGACACCCCGACCGAGGAGCGCCGCCTCGTCGCGAAACGACCGCCCGAGATCCTCATCACGACCCCGGAGTCGCTCTACCTGCTCCTCACGTCGCAGGCGCGCGAGATCCTGCGAGGCGTGGAGCACGTGATCATCGACGAGGTCCACGCCGTCGCCGGCACGAAGCGCGGGGCCCACCTCGCGTTGAGCCTGGAGCGCCTGGAGCACCTCCGCCCGCCCGGCGCGCCGGCGCTCCAGCGGATCGGCCTGTCGGCCACCCAGCGGCCGCTCCAGGCGATCGGGCGCTTCCTGGCCGGCGTCGGTGACGGCCGCGCGGTGACGATCGTGGATGCCGGGGCTCGGAAGGCGCTGGACCTCTCGGTGGTGGTGCCGGTCGAGGACATGCGCCACCCGGCCGACGCGCTCGCCCCGGACAGCCAGCCGGGCGGCCCGCGAGGTGGCGGCGACCTCCGCGCCAGCATCTGGCCGGCGATTCACCCGCCGATCCTGGAGCTGATCCGGGCGCACCGGAGCACGCTCGTCTTCGTGAACAGCCGGCGCCTCGCGGAACGGCTCGCACAGCGCCTCAACGAGCTCGCCGGCGAGGACCTCGTCCGGGCTCACCACGGCTCGATCGCCCGCGAGCAGCGGGTGGCGATCGAGGAGGCGCTCAAGGATGGCCGGCTCCCCGCGCTGGTGGCGACCTCGTCGCTCGAGCTTGGGATCGACATGGGCGCGATCGATCTGGTGATCCAGGTCGAGTCTCCGACCTCGGTCGCCCGCGGGCTCCAGCGCGTGGGCCGCGCCGGGCACCGCATCGACGAGGTCAGCCGCGGCGTGATCTTCCCGAAGTACCGCGGCGACCTGCTGGAGTGCGCCGTCGTCGCGGAACGGATGCGGGAGGGCCTGATCGAGGCGACCACGATCCCGCGCAACCCCCTCGACGTGCTTGCCCAGCAGCTCGTCGCGATGACGGTCATGGACCGCTGGTCGGTGGAGGACCTGCTGGCGACCGTGACGCGGGCGGCGCCCTTCGAGACGCTCACCCGGGAAGCCTTCGAGGGCGTGCTTGCGATGCTCGCCGGGGCATATCCCTCGGACGAGTTCGCGGGGCTCAAGCCGCGCCTCGTCTGGGACCGGACGACGGGCATGGTGGAGGGCCGGCGGGACGCCCGGGTCGTGGCGGTCACGTCCGGCGGGACGATCCCCGACCGTGGACTGTTCGGCGTGTTCGTGGCCGGCGAGGCCGGGACGCCCGGGCGCCGCGTGGGCGAGCTCGACGAGGAGATGGTCTACGAGCTCCGCGCGGGGATGCACGGCGACGTCATCGTGCTGGGGGCCAGCAGCTGGCGGGTGACGGAGATCACGTCGGAACGAGTGGTCGTCGTGCCCGCGCCCGGCGAGCCCGGCAAGCTGCCCTTCTGGAAGGGCGACGCGGTGGGCCGGCCGATCGAGCTGGGCCGCGCGCTGGGTGCGCTGGTCCGGGAAGCGGAGAGCGACCTGGTCCGCGGCAACGCCGGTCGGGAGGCCGTGATCGCCCGGCTCCGCGAACAGAATCACCTCGACGCGCTGGCAGCCGAGAACCTCGTCGCCTACCTGGAGGAAGAGCGCGAGGCGGCCGGCGCCCTCCCGACCGACCGCCGGGTCGTCGTGGAGCGCTTCCGTGACGAGCTGGGCGACTGGCGGCTGGTCCTTCTGACGCCGTTCGGGGGCCGCGTCCACGCCCCCTGGTCGCTGGCGATCGAGGCCCGCCTTCGCGAGCGGCTGGGCCAGGACGTCGCCTCGATCTGGTCGGACGACGGGATCGCGATCCGGCTGCCGGAGGGCAACCTCGACGGGGTGGAGGAGGCGCTCTTCCCCGACCCCGACGCGATCGAGGACCTGGTCGTCGCCGCCGTCGGAGGTTCCGCCCTGTTCGCGGCGCGCTTCCGCGAGAACGCGGCACGGGCGCTCCTGCTTCCACGCCGTCGGCCGGGCTCCCGCACGCCGCTCTGGCAGCAGCGCCAGCGCGCTGCCGACCTGCTCGGCGTTGCGAGCCGCTACGGAAGCTTCCCGATCCTCGTCGAGACGTACCGCGAATGCCTGGCCGACGTCTTCGACCTGCCCGCCCTCCGCGAGGTGCTGGCCGGCATCGCCCGGCGCGAGATCCGCGTCCACCGGGTGGAGACGCCGGTCGCAACCCCGATGGCCTCGTCGCTCCTGTTCGACTACGTGGCCGCCTTCATGTACGAGGGCGACGCGCCGCTCGCCGAGCGCCGCGCTCAGGCGCTCACGCTCGATCGCGACCTGCTCCGCGAGCTGTTGGGCCAGGAGGAGCTGCGCGAGCTGCTGGACCCGGACGCGCTCGACGAGACCGAGCGTGGCCTGCAGGCGCTCCGGGACGAGCGGCAGGCCGGCACCCTGGACCAGGTCGCGGACCTCCTGCGCCGGCTGGGCGACCTGTCGGGGGACGAGGTGGCGGCCCGCACCCGCGGCGGCGCGCCGGCCGCCGACGCATGGCTCGAGGCGCTCACGACGGCGCGCCGCGCCATCGCCGTCCCGATCGGCGGGGTGATCCGCTGGATCGCCGTCGAGGATGCCGGTCGCTACCGCGATGCCACCGGCGCCCAGCCACCCGCGGGCACGCCAGCCGCGTTCCTGGGGGCGACGCAGGATGCCCTGGGCGGCCTGCTCGCCCGCTGGGCACACACCCACGGCCCGTTCCTTGCCGTCGAGCCGGCTCGCCGCTGGGGGCTGCCGGCCGGCATCGTCGGGGAGGCCCTCGGGCGGCTGGCCGACGCCGGCACGCTCCTCCTGGGCGAGTTCCGCCCCGGCGGCGCCGAGCGGGAGTGGTGCGACCCGGAGGTGCTCCGGGTGCTCCGCCGCAGGTCGCTGGCCCGCCTGCGGCGGGAGGTCGAGCCGGTGGAGTCGGCGGCGTTCGCGCGGTTCCTTCCCGCGTGGCAGGGCGTCGCGCCCGTGCCGGCGCTGGGGACGGAGAGTCCGGCGCCCCATCGCGGCCAGGCCGCCCTCGCGCGGCTCGCCGAGGTCATCGACCAGCTGGCGGGCGTGCCGATCCCGGCATCCGTCCTCGAGCGCGACGTGCTCCCGGCGCGCATCCCCGGCTACCAGCCGCGGCTCCTCGACGAGCTGGGCGCCCTCGGCGAGGTGGCCTGGATCGGCTGCGGACCGCTTGGCCGGGACGACGGCCGGGTGGCGCTGTTCCGTCCGGGCACGGGCGACATCCTGCGGGCCGCGCTGGCGGAGTCCCGAGCGCTGGTGGCCGACGCGGCCCGGGGGCCGCGCCACGTGGCGATCCGCGACCTCCTGGCTCGACGAGGGGCCTCGTTCTACCGCGAGGTCTTCGCGGCCGCGGGCGGCGGAACGGACCGCGAGGTGCTCGACGCGCTGTGGGACCTGGTCTGGGCCGGCGAGGTGACAAACGACACGTTCGCGCCGCTCCGGGCGCTCCGCTGGAAGCGCCCCGGCGGGGATCGGCGGTCGCGGCCCGGACGGTTGGCCGCGCTTGGGCCACCCGAGGCGGCCGGCCGCTGGTCCCGGGTCGAGCCCGCCGTGGGGCCGGGTGGCGACGTGACCACGGGCGCAGGGTCGGCGGCGGGCGGCATCGCGGCCACGAGCGCCACCCACCGGTTCCACGCGCTCGCGCTGAGCCTTCTTGACCGGCACGGCGTCCTGACCCGTGAGGCAGTGATCGCGGAGGGCGTGGAGGGCGGCTTCGCCGCGGTCTACCCTGTTCTCCGGGCGCTCGAGGAGGCCGGCAGGATCCGGCGGGGCTACTTCGTCGACGGGCTCGGCGCCGCGCAGTTTGCCCTGGCCGGGGCGATCGACCGCCTGCGCGCCGTCCGCGACCCGGTGGCCGGCGCGCGACGTGTCGACCTCCTGGCGGCGACCGATCCCGCGCAGCCCTACGGCGCCGCCCTCGCCTGGCCGCGCCGGGACGGGTCCGACCGGGGGATCTTCGGGCGCGCGGCCGGCGCGTACGTGGCGCTCGTGGACGGGGTGCCTGTCCTCTACCTGGAGCGAGGTGGGCGCGGGCTGGTCACGTTCCCGGCGGCGGACGACACCGAGCGGCTGGGGCCGGCGCTGGCCGCTCTCGGGACGCTCGTTGCCGACGGTCGCTTCCGTGAGCTGGTCGTCAGCCGGGTGGACGGCGAGCCTCCGGGTCCCGGGAGCCGCTGGCGTGAGCGCCTGGCTGCCGCTGGCTTCGCGGCCGGGTATCGCGGGATGGCGTTGCGCTCGCGCCCGTAGCATGCCAACGAGCTCGACAGCCGGGCGGCGGTCCGGTTCGTGAATGTGGTGCCGACCCGTGCGACGATGAACCGATGGCCACCGATCCGCTCACGGCCTGGGGCGTCGTGCTGGAGCTCGACGCGATCGACGACGAGGGCGGCCCCGGATCCGGCAGCCGTTGGTTCGAGCAGGGTCGTGCCGCGCTCTTCGCGCGGTGCCCCCACCTGGCCGCGTTCCTTCGGGCAGAGAACGCGGCCCTCCGCGTGACGGCCGAGCAGGTTGCGGCCCACGCCGCGCCCGGCTCCCGAGGCGCGAGGGTGGGCATCTCCATCGTCGAGGTCCGCCCGTCTTCGTTCGACATGGCCGTCCGGATTCGGGGGACGGGTGACGACCCGGGCCGGCCCGCGAACGGCCGCTGCACGATCGTGGTCGAGCGGCGAGCCACGGGTGAGCGGGTCCCGATCCCGCGCCAGGTGCGCGACGAGTTCGTCGCCATCCAGCTCGCGGCGCGGGAGCTCTGCTGACCGACGCGTGCCGCTACCATCGGTTCATGTGTGAGCTGCTGGCGGTCCGGTCCGACGCGCCGTTCGCCCTGTCGGACCTGTGGCCGCTGGCCGAGGGCCTCGAACGGTACGGCGTAGCCGGGTACGCATGGGGCGTTGCCTGGATCGACGCCGGTGGGGAGATCGCAGCCCATCGGGCCACGTCCGCCTTCCGGGACGACCCTGCCCGGGAAGCGGTCGGCCGCGCCGAGACCATGGCCGCGCTGGTCCATCTCCGCCGCCCATCGCGCTTCTCCTGGCTCGGAATCGCCGACACCCAGCCGTTCGTCGATGGCGCGGGGCGTTTCGCGTTCGCCCACAACGGCGAGCTGGTGCGCCACGGGCGGTTCCGGGCCGCATATCGAGCCGCCGGGCGGATCCACGGCCGGGCTGATTCCGAGGTGGGGATGCGGTGGCTGGAGGATGCCTGGACGCTCGGGCAGCCGGCGGGCGTCCTCCTTGCGGCCCTTCATGACGCGATGGGTGGCTCCGCGAACCTCGCGGCACTTGAGCGGGGCGGCGGGGCGACGATTCACGCCGGGAACGCGGAGAACCCCGTCTTCGGCTTTCGCCTTGGCGGCCTCCGATGTCTCTCGACTGGCGTCTACTCGCTCGACCGGTCCGTCTTCCGGCTCGTGGCTCCCGGCGCGCGCGATCGACGCCTGGTCCGGAAGGGGCGCGCCGCGGCCCTCTGATCTGCCGTCGGACGCGACCACCCCTTGACGTTGCCGCACCGGCGGCTACTGTGGATGGGCGGGGGCTTCGTGTTGCTGCCACGGGGTGGACCGATGCAGGACTCGATCCGTCGCGACCGGGGGTGGCGCATCCGTGCGCGCCGCCGCGAGCCGGATCCGGTCTCGTGACACCGACGTCATCGGCGGGTCAGGCGATCGACGTCGGCGAGCGGCCGACCGCAGCGCTTCCGCTGGGGCAGCTGGTCCGCCTGTCGTTCTACTGGCTTGGTCTCTCGTCTATCTTCGCCGGGCTGCAGGCGATCCTGGGCGGCCGCCTCGAGTTCGAGCACCTCGTCCAGCCGGGGACGGAGGGGACGGCGCTCTTCCAGATGACGGCGTTCGGCTCGCTGATCGCCGCGGTCGTCCAGCCCACCGTCGGCTCGCTCAGCGACTACACCGTCAGCCGATGGGGCCGGCGCAAGCCGTACATCGTCGTCGGCTCTGTTCTCGACATCGTCTTCCTCGTCGGCATCGCGAGCTCCAGCACCGTCCTGACGATCGCGGCGTTCATGACGCTCCTCCAGGTCAGCGCGAACACTGCCCAGGGACCGTTCCAGGGGTACGTCCCTGACCTGGTCCCTGAGCGGCAGGTCGGCCTGGCGTCCGCCCTCGTCGGCATGTTCCAGGTCCTCGGCAACGTGATGGGCGCCGTGGTCGCGGCCCTGGCGGTGGCGACCAGCCAGTACGCGGCGGCGACCGTCGCGCTCGGCGTGATCGAGGTGCTCACGATGCTCAGCGTGGCCCTGGGGGTCCGCGAGGGGCGAGCCGCGAAGGACCGCGCCGGTCGGTCGTGGGCGGCAATCGCGCGCGAGGCATGGGGGACCGACGTGCTGCACGAGCGGAGCTTCCTGTGGCTGGTCGGTTCGCGCCTGTTCGTCCTGATCGGCTCGCTGATGCTGCTGAACCTGGGGGTCTTCTACCTGGTCCGCTCGCTCGGCCTCGCGGAGAAGTCCGACGCCGGACAGGTCTACCTCATGGTGTCCGGCCTGGTCGCGGCCGGGGTGCTCCTGGCCGTGCTGCCGGCCGCGCGGGCCTCCGATCGGTTCGGCCGGAAGCCCGTGATCTACACGGCCTGCGGCGTCGGAGCCGTGGCCCTCTCGACCATCGCGGTTGCGCCCTCGGTTCCCGTGGTTCTCGTCGGGGCTGGGCTGCTTGGCATCTCCACCGGGTCATTCCTCGCGGTGGACTGGGCGCTCATGACCGACATCATCCCGAAGGCGTCCTCCGGGCGATTCATGGGGATCAGCAACGTCGCCACGGCCTCGGCCGGCATCTTCGCGACGGCCTTCGGCGGGACCCTGATGGATCTCGTGGGCGGCTCGCAGCGACTGGGCACCGGGCCCCGCGCGGCGATGTGGCTTGCGGTGGGCTGCTACGTCCTGGGGGCGATTCTCCTGCGGCGGGTCCGCGAGCCGCCTCGGCGCGCAGCCGCGGCGGACGGTCTGGCGGCGCGTCCCGAGTAGGGCGCCGGCCGCCGCTCCCGGCGCGAGACGCGGCTCGGGATCAGGCCGCCAGGCCGAAGAAGCCGAGGGCTGCCTCGCGCAGCCACGCACCCGCCCGGCGGGGCGCCCCCACACCGTCTCCCATGTCTTCGCGCAGCCGACGGCCAGTCGCGAGGATTCGCGCCGTCCACGCCCGCCACGTTGCCGGGCGAAGAAGCCACGCCGGGTCCGGTTGGAGCCAGACGGACGGCACGACCGCCCAGAGGAAGACAAGGTAGTCCAGCCGCACGGGCCGGGGCAGCCCGAACAGGACCGAGAGCTGGACGAGCGTGAGCGGGAGCGTGGCGAGCGTGAGGAGCCCGCCGATCGCCAGGAAGATGACGCCATGGAGGCGCGCCCTCGGAGCGAGGATCGGGAGGAAGACGAGCGGCATCCACTTCATCGCCGTGGCCAGCGCCCAGAGGAGGCCGGCCGTCCGCCGGCCGGTGAAGTAGGCGCCCCACAGGAGCAGGACCAGGACCAGGTCGATGTTGCCCGTGTCCAGGTTGGCGAAGGCCGGGAACGCGAGCAGCAGCGCCGCGACCGCGGTCGCGAGCGGGTGGCGGCGATACGCCCAGGTGACCGTCCAGAGGAGCAACAGGATCGTCCCGCCGCGCCAGACGAACCAGGCCACGTCCCAGGGCAGGAGGGCCCACGGCGCGAACGCGGGGAGGAGCCAGGGCGCGTAGACGTACGGCAGGAACGGGCTGGCGGGGTGGTAGGGATCGCCGCCGTTGAGCCAGATCCGGACGGCGGCCCAGTAGGCGCGCGCGTCGGAGCCGGCCAGCTCGCCACGGGCGAACATGCCGGCCAGCCCGATCCCGCCGGCAACCGCGAGGAGGAGGATCGCCAGCAGCCGGCGCCGGTCTCGCAGCCGGGAGACCTGGCGACGGAACGCCCGCCGGTAGATCCCGGCCCGGCGTCGCGCCGGGTGGTCCGCCCAGCCGCCGACCCGGCCGCCCGCGAGGTCCGTCGCACGCCGGATTGCCATGCCGGGAGTATCGCATCGCACCGGAGCGCCGTCGCCATAATCGGCGGATGGAGAGCCGCTGACGACATGCGGGAAGACTCGACCTCCCTGCTCGCCGACCGCGAGCTCGCCGCGCTCGAGGCCCGGATCGTCGCCGCCGAGCCGGCGTTCCTGGCCGACCTCGCGCGCCTCGTCAACGTGGACTGCGGGAGCTACACCCGCGAGGGCGTGAACGAGGTCGCAGCCTGGGCGGCCGCCTTCCTGGAGCGGCTCGGCGGCGAGGTGACCCTTCACGCGGACCCCGCCGGGGTGCTCGGCGACACTGTCGAGGCGGTCTTCCGGGGCGAAACCGGCGGCCCGCGGGCGCTGCTCATCGGGCACACGGACACGGTCTTCCCGGACGGGACCGCCGCCGAACGTCCCTTCCGGGTCGCCGCCGGCATCGCCACCGGCCCGGGGGTCACCGACATGAAGGCGGGCCTGCTCACCCTGCTGTACGGGCTCGAAGCCGCCCTGGCAGCCGGCAGTCTCCCGTTCGAGCGACTCACGGTGATCGCGAACCCGGACGAGGAGATCGGCTCGCCGGTCTCGACCCCGCACGTGCGGCGTGTCGCGGCCGAGAGCGACGTGGCCTTCGTGCTCGAGTGCGCCCGCGCGAATGGCGACGTCGTCTCGGCGCGCAAGGGGACCGTCGACTACGTCGTGACGATCACGGGGCGCGCCGCGCATGCCGGCGTCGAGCCAGAGAAAGGGCGCAGCGCGATCCTCGAGGCCGCGTACCAGGTGGTCGGCCTCCACGCGCTGACCGGCCGCTGGCCCGGCGTCACCTGCAACGTCGGTGTCATCGAGGCCGGAACCCGCCCGAATGTTGTTGCCGAGCGGGCCGTCCTGCAGGTGGACCTGCGGGCGGCGGACCGGGCCGGCATGGAGGCTGCGACCGCCGCCGTCCAGGCGCTCGCCGCGGCACCCACGGTCCCCGGCGTCAGGGTGGTGGCAGTGGAGCGCCATCGCCACCAGCCCATGGAGAAGCTGGCGCGCTCGGGACGGCTCGTGGAACACGCGCAGGCGTGCGCGGAACGGCTGGGCTTCCGCGTCAGCGATGCATCGACCGGCGGCGCATCGGATGCCAACACGACCGCCGGGATGGGTGTTCCGACCCTCGACGGCCTCGGCCCGATCGGCGGGCTGGACCATTCGCCGGACGAGTGGCTGGACGTGGCGAGCATCGTCCCGCGGACGACGCTGTTCGCCGCGCTGCTCCTGGCCACCGGACGCGATCCCGTGGTCCGAGGCTGGCGAGGCGGACGCGGGTAGACCCGTCGGCTCAGCCGACTCCGAGGGCCCGGGCTCCGGCGGTCAGGACGACGGCGACCAGCAACCCGGCGAAAAGGTTCCTGCGCCACGCGACGAGCGCGGCGCACACGAGGACCGCGACGGCGTCGATGCCAACGCCGATCGTCGGGCGGCCGTCGGCGCCGGTGGTCAGCAGCACCTGTGAAGCGGCGATCGCCCCGAGCACCGCCGGCCCCACGAGGCGGAGGTACTCCAGGGCCCGCGGCGGGAGCCGCTCGAACGCGGGCGCGAGGAGCGGGATGGCGCGCGCCGGGTACGTGACCGCGGCCATGAGCAGCGCGAGTCCCACCAGCCCGAGGTTCATCTCGGTCCCGTCACGGCGCCAGCCCGTCTTCCGACCGGTCGGGGCGGCTGAATGATCCCGGGTCGGCGGGCAGCTCGTCGGGCTCCGGGATCCCGGGCTCCCGGCGGGGGACCAGCAGGCCCGCAAGCGGGCCCAGGAAGCCTCCCGCGAGCACGCCCGCCCGGGGATCGACCGCCAGCCCGACGACGACGGCGATGCCCACGCCGGCGACGCCGGCGACGATCTCCCGCCGGCCCGTGGCCAGGCCAACGGCAAGCCCGGCCATCGCCGCCGGGAAGACGACGTCGAGCCCCAGGACGCGGGGGTCGGGAACCGCCTGCGCGCCCAGCACGCCGACCAGCGTCGCGACGTTCCACGGGATGAATACGCCGCCGATGGCCGCAAGCCAGTACCCACGCCGATCGGCGAACCCGAGCCGCCGGAAGTGGACCAGGCTGAGCGCGAACGCCTCGTCGGTCAGGACGTGCGCCATGACCGCCCGCTCACGTCGTGAACGCCCGCGCAGCCAGGGCCCCAGGGCGGCCGCGTAGAGCAGGTGCCGCGCGTTGACGAGCCCGGTCAGGACCACGATCGCCGGCCAGCCGAACCCCGCGCCGACCATCCCGGCCGCAGCGAACTGGGATGCCCCGGCAAAGACCAGTGTCGAGAAGGCCATCGCCTCGATCACGGAGAAGCCGTTTGCCCGGGCCGTCAACCCGAAGACGACGCCGAACCCGGCCGCGGACGCGACGATCCCCAGCATGTCGAACAGGAGCCGCCGCCGGGCTGCCCGGAGCGTGGCCGCGTCCGGCACGCCGCTCACGGTGGCGGTCACCCCGGTCCTCGCCGGCGGCGAGCGGCGCGGCTCAGCGGAGCGCGGTCTTCCCGCAGCGGTCGCAGACCACGTACACCGCGTGCTGGTCGCGCGCATAGCCGGCCGCGTGGAACGTCCCGCCGCACCCGCCGTGGTGATAGGTCCACCAGCGCTCGCCCGGGTCCAGCGGCAGGGAGTCGCTCGCCATCGCCGGCTCCAGCTCCGCGTGCGCCGCGACAGTTGCGGCGACGGCGGCAGCACGTTCGGCTTCCGTCTCGCTCGAGTACGGGTAGGCCTGGGCGATGTTCGAGGTCACCGGGTCCTCCGCGGGCGGCGCGACCGCAGCGTGCGGCGCAGGCGATTCGCTGTCAGGCGGCGAGTATCGCACGGGCGCTGTGAATGGTGGACGACCGTCAGGCCGGCGGCTCCCCGAGCGCCTGGCGCCAGGCAGCCTCGAGCACTGCCACGACGGAGCCCGAAAGGTGCGCACCGAGTACCGCCGCGCAGGCCATGTTCCAGCACGCCATGATCGCCAGGCGCGGATCCCATGGCGCGACCGCGTCCTCGATCAACCCGATGGCCGCGTGCTGGAGCGGCCGGTCGGCGGAGCCGGGGCGCACCAGGCGCACCAGGTCGCCGAAGACGCCCTCCTGCTGCCCGCTCTTCAGCCGCGCTCCGAACCGCTCGACGTCGAGCCCGGTCAGGCCGCTGGCGATCGCGACGACGACATGCACGAACAGGTCGTCGAGCTCGCGGTTCTCGTCGGACGTGAGCCGCGGCCCGTCGTACCAGGCCAGCCAGAACCCCTTGTCCACCCGCTTGTGATACGGCTTCTCGGCGCGCAGCTCGCGAACCGCCGCGTCGAGGACGTGCAGGTCCGCGAGCCTCAGCTGGGCCAACCGGCCGAGAAGCGCGGCACGCGGTCCCGGAGGGAGCAGCGGATCCCGACCGGACGAGCTGCTCACCAGGCGGCCGGGAGCCCGAGGGATCGCGGGTCAGTGGCCGCGGCCAGGGTCCCGCCCCGGGCCGGTCCGCCCTCAACGAGCTCGATCGCGTGGGCGTGCCCCAGGGCCCCATCGAACGGCGCCCGGACGTCGAGGCGGTGGCCGACGGCGGCCAGCCCTTCGAGCAGCCCTGCCCGGAAGCGCGGCTCGATCACGACCGAGTCGGGTGGGGCGAAATGGCGTGGCGATGCCGCGTGCCAGCGGGGCGCGGCGACCGCGGTCGCGACGTCCACGCCGCCGTCCACGAGCGCCGACACGATCTGGGCGAAGATCGCCGGTTGGGCGTCTCCGCCCATCGACCCGTGGATCACCCAGGGCCGGCCGTCGCGGAAGAGCATGCCGGGCAGGAGCGTGTGGAGGGTCCGCTTCCGGGGGGCCAGCACGTTCGGGTGCGCCGGGTCCAGGCTGAAGTAGCTGCCGCGGTTCTGATAGGCGATCCCCGTCGCGGGGTCCACGACGCCGGAGCCGAAGCCCGCGTAGTTGGACTGGATCAGGCTCACCGCGTTTCCCTCGCGGTCGACGACCGCGAGGAAGATGGTCCCGCCGCCGGGCGGGTTGGCGGCGGGCCGCGGCACGGCGGCATGCCCGGGGTCGATCCCGGCGGCCACTGCCGCCCCGTACGCCGGATCCAGCAGGTGCTCGACGGGGATCGCGGCAAAGTCCGGGTCGGTCAGGAAGGCGTCCCGGTCGGCGAGCGCGTGCTTCGTCGCCTCGATCCCGGCGTGAACCCAGCGGAGGTCGGGGCCGGCGGTCGCGCCGCCACTCCCCGGGGAGAAGTCGCCGCGGGATGGCGCCGGCAGCGCCCGCAGGATGTTCAGCACCTCGAGGCCGATCACGCCCGAGCTGTTGGGCGGGTGCGAGGTTGCCGTGACACCCCGGTAGTCGAGCGAGAGCGGCGTCTCCCAGGTCGATGCGTGCGCGGCGAAGTCGGCCGCGGCGCACCCGCAGCCGGCCGCGGCGAGTCCGGCGACCTGGCGTGCCGCGACCTCGCCCACGTAGAAATCCGCCAACCCGGCGGTGGCGAGCCGCCCGAGCGTGGCCGCGAGGGCGGGCAGGCGCACCCGCTCGCCGAGCCGCCAGGGCCGTCCCGCGGGTCGGTAGACAGCGTGCCAGCCGCGGGCCAGCGTCCCGAGCTCCGCGTCAAAGACGAGGGCGGATCCCTCGACGGCGCGGACGAAGTGCTCGTCGGCGGGAAAGCCTTGCTCCGCGAGCCCGATCGCGGGGGCAAGGACGGCGGCCAGCGGCAGGCGCCCCCAGCGTTCGTGTGCGTCGGCCCACGACCGGACCGCACCCGGGACCGTGATCGTGAGCGGCCCGCGGAACGGGAGCGTCGCCAGCCCGCGAGCCCGGAGCGCCGCAGGATCCGCGCTCGCGGGGGATCGACCCGACCCGTTCAGCGCGGTCTGCGTGCTCGCCGCCTCGTCCCAGACCAGCCAGAACGCGTCGCCGCCCAGGCCGCATGCCTCGCCCATCACGGCGCCCAGGACAGCGTTCGTGGCGACCGCCGCGTCGACCGCGGTTCCACCCGCCCGGAGGACGCCGAGGCCGGCCGCGGTGGCCAGCTGGTGCGGCGCGACGACGGCGCCGGAGCCGCCGCGCGCGAGCGGGGTGGGCGCGAGCGGCCGGACGGGATCCATGTCGGCGCATTCTATGGCTGCCGGGGGCCTCGATGCCGGGTACGCTGCACCGGTGGCACGCTCCGTCTCGTCCGTCCTCGTCGGGACGCTCACGCTCCGCTTCAGCACGGGCCTCACGGGCGCCATGCTGGTCTACTACCTGGCGGACCTGCCGAGACACGGCGGGGAGCACGTCTCGTCGATCACGATCGCGGTGTTCACCGCGTCGTTCTTCGCGGCCGAGCTGATCCTGTCGCCGCTCTTCGGTCCGCTGGCAGACCGCTTCGGGTACCACCGGATCATGCAGCTGGGCCCGGCCTTCGGGGCCGCGGCCGTCATCCTGACCGGGATCACCACGAACCTGTGGCTGCTGGGCGGCACGCGCTGGCTGGAGGGTGCCTCCACGGCGGCCAGCGTACCGTCCATCCTGGGCTTCCTCGCGATCGCCACGATGGGCGACGAAGGCCTTCGCGGGAAGGCGGTCGCGCGTTTCGAGGCAGCGACGCTGGCCGGCCTGGGGATCGGGATCGTCGTCGCCGGGCCGCTCTGGACCCTCCTTCACCGGGACGCCTTCTTCGTCAACGCCCTGGTCTACGGCGTCTCCTGGGCGATCTACCGGTTCGGCGTGTCCGACCCGCGCGCGGAGCACGGCGGTCACGAGCACGAGCAGCGAACCAGCCTGGCGCGCTACCTCGAGATCCTCTCCGGCGCCCACGTCTGGCTGCTGGCGCCCACCTGGATCGCGGTCAACGCCGCCATCGGGCTGTGGACCTCCCAGTCGATCTTCCAGCTCGTGCGGCCGCGCGACCCGCGCTTCATCGAACAACGCCTGATGTCCGGCGCGTCGCCGCTCCTGGTGAGCGCGGGGCTGGCGGTGGGGATGCTCGTCTTCTTCGCCGGCCTGGTCTACTGGGGCAACCGGTTCAAACGCCTGCGCCGGACCACCATCATCTTCTACGGCCTGGGCGGGGGCGCGGTGCTGGTCGCCGCCGCTCTCGCGATCAACCACGGCGGCGGCCTGCCCGTGCTGGTGACGGCCGTCCTGATCGTGCCCGTCGTGGGCGGCCTGTTCGTCCTCGCCGGCGCCACGCCCGCGGCCCTGGGGCTGCTTGCGGACATGTCAGAGCCGTACCCACGCGACCGCGGCGCGATCATGGGCCTCTACTCGGTCTTCCTGGGGATCGGCCAGATCGCGGGCAGCCTCGTGGGCGGCGTCGCCGCCGACCTGCGTGGCATCGACGGCCTGCTGGTCGCCACGGTCGCCATGCTCGCCGTCGCGGCCCTGCCGCTCTGGCGGTTGCGCGGCGTCGAGCACCGCCTGGCCATCGGCGGTGATCCCGCGCCGGCCCCGCCCGTATGATGGCCCCGATGCCCAGCGTCGCGATCGTCACCGATTCCGCCGCGGACCTGCCCCCCGAGGTCGCCGCACGGCTCGCCATCTCGGTGGTGCCGCTCCTCGTGCGGTTCGGGACACAGGAGTTCCGGTCCGGCGTGGACCTGTCCACGGCGGACTTCTGGACCCGGATGCTCGCGCCCGACGCACCCTTCCCGACGACCGCCGCCGCGGCGCCCGGGGCCTTCGTGGACGCCTTTGCGGCCGCCTTCGCCGGTGGCGCGGAATCGGTGGTCTGCGTGACCGTCGGGAGCCGCCTCTCCGGCACCTTCGCAAGCGCCGAGATCGGGGCCAGGCAGCACCCGGGCCGGGAGATCCACGTGGTGGATTCGGCGTCGGCCTCCATGGGCGTCGGGCACCTGGCGATGCTTGGGGCAGAGCTTGCAGTCGCGGGCGGGACCCGCGGGACCGGCGCGGCGATCGCCGCCACGCTCCGCGAGCGCGCGCGGGACCTCGACCTGTACGTGGCGCTCGACACGCTGGCGTACCTGCGGAAGGGCGGCCGCCTCTCCGCCGCCCAGGCGACGATCGGGACGATGCTCTCGGTCAAGCCGATCATCACGGTGGTGGATGGGCTGGTGGACACCGCGGACCGCGTCAGGAGCCGCGCCAGGGCGCGGGAGCGCGTGATCGAGCTGCTGACGGCGCGGCCGGTCGAGCGGATCGGGATCCTCCATACGGGCACCGACGACGTGGAGGCATTCCGCGACGAGGTCGTCGCCCGGCTTCCGGGCGGCGTGGATCCGGCGCGCGTGAGCGTCCAGGCGATCGGGCCGTCCATCGGGCCCCACGTGGGCCCCGGCGCCGTCGGCGGAGTCGTCCTGCGCCGACGCTGAAGGGGGCTCTCCCATCCTCGGCCGCCGAGCCGGAGGTCGTCCCCCGCACCGGGACCAAAGGTTGCGGGACGGAGACGGGCCGGGTTCGGTACCATTGCGGTTGGCGCCCGGGCCATTCCGCCCGGGGTCAGCGTCCCCGTTCGGCACTCGCGGCGGGGCAGAGAACGGCCGGATGATCGGCCAACGTCGAACAGTCCGTCGTGGAGGGCGGTCCCGCGCACGGGCCGCAACGTCCCGACCGGCAGCCGTCCCGGAGGCGGCAGCGTGGCCGTCCCGAGGGGCGGCGATCGCAGCGGTCGTCCCGCGTTCCGGGCGACCGAGCAGGAGGACCTCCGCTCCATGACCACCGAACAGGTCGCCGCGACGATCAACCCGTGGGCCGTCGCCCAGCAGCAGTTCGACCTCGCGGCCGAGCACCTGAACCTGGATCCGGGCACCCGGCAGGTCCTGCGCGAGCCCCGCCGCGCGCTCACCGTGACGTTCCCCGTCAAGATGGACGATGGGATCGTTCGCGTCTTCACCGGCTACCGCGTCCAGCACAACCTGGGCCGCGGGCCGGCCAAGGGCGGGATCCGCTATCACCAGGACGTCTCGATCGACGAGGTCAAGGCCCTCGCGATGTGGATGACCTGGAAGTGCGCGGTCGTCGGCATCCCGTACGGCGGCGGCAAGGGCGGCGTCATCGTCGACCCCAAGAAGCTCTCGCTCAAGGAGCTCGAGGCGCTCACCCGGCGCTACACGACCGAGATCAGCGTCCTCATCGGCCCCGAGCGAGACATCCCGGCCCCCGACGTCAACACGACGCCGCAGATCATGGCCTGGATGATGGACACGTACTCGATGCACGCGGGCTACACGGTCCCGGGCGTCGTCACCGGCAAGCCCATCAGCCTCGGCGGGTCCGAGGGGCGCAACGAGGCCACGGCCCGCGGCTGCGTCTACACGGTCGTGGATGCGGCCGCCCACCTCGGCATCGATCTCACCAAGACCACCACCGCGGTCCAGGGCTTCGGCAACGCCGGGTCGATCGCCGCGCGGCTCATGCGCGACGAGGGATCCACGGTCGTCGCCGTCTCGGACACGCAGGGCGGGATCCACAAGGTGGCCGGTCTCGACATCGAGAAGGTCCTCGCCTGGAAGCAGGAGCACGGCACCGTCGTCGGGTTCCCCGGCAGCACGAAGATCACCAACGGCGAGCTCCTCGAGCTCCCGGTCGACATCCTGATCCCGGCGGCCTATGAGAACCAGATCACCGTCCGGAACGCGGCCAACGTCAAGGCCAAGATCGTCGCCGAGGCCGCCAACGGCCCCACGACGCCCGAGGCGGACCTGATCCTGGCGAAGAAGGGCGTCTTCATGATCCCCGACATCCTCGCCAACGCCGGCGGCGTCACCGTCAGCTACTTCGAGTGGGTCCAGGACCTCAACCGGGATCACTGGAGCGAGAAGATCGTCAACGAGAAGCTCAAGGAGATCATGGATCGCTCCTTCGCCGAGGTGCTGGCCATGTCGCTCCTCGAGGAGGTCAACATGCGGACCGCCGCCTACCTGGTCGCGGTCAAGCGTGTCGCCGACACCACCGCCCTGCGCGGCCTGTATCCGTAGAGCCGGGCGGCGAGCATTGGCGCCGATGGAGCGCCAACTCAAGCTCGACACGGCGCCCACGGCCGGCGGGAGCGATCCCGCCGGCCGTGGGCTGTCCAGGCGCGGTTTCCTTGCCGCCACTGCCGGGCTCGTCGTGGCCGCCTGCGGCCCGGCCGCCCCGACGGGCCGGCCGTCGTCCCCATCGCCGGGTTCGACCGGCCCGGCTTCACCCGCCTCGCCGGCGACGGGCTCGCCATCCGCGGGGATTCCCGGACCGCTCCCCTCGCGCGGGCCGAGCGCTGTCGCCGAGGAGAACAGGCGGCCCGGCGATAAGGGCTGGCAGGCCGGCCTCTACGGCACCCCGACCATCCTCGGGTACCTCGACCGGACGTCAGTGGCACCCGGCGACTCGCTCGGTCTCCATGTCCAGGGGGATGCCCGCTTCGACGCCCGCTGGTACCGGGTCGGCTGGTATCGGGGCGACGGCGGCCGGCTCATGCGGGTCGACGGCGGCCTCTCCGCGAAGCCGACGCCGGCGCTCGTCGTCGATGCCGCCTCGGGACGCGCCGAGGAGCCGTGGCCGGAAGTGCTGCGGATCCAGGTCCCGCCCGACTGGCCCAGCGGCATGTACGTGGTCGTCCTCGACCCGTCGGCGGGAACGGCCGGAACGGCTGTCTTCATCGTTCGGCCGGGCGCCGTCGCTCCCGCGTCGGTGCTGTACGTGAATGCCGCGGCGACGTGGCAGGCGTACAACCACCACGGCCCGTCCTTCTACGGCACGATCCCCACCGGCCTCTACGGCGGCGGGAGCGGCGAGCAGGCCCACGAGATCAGCTTCGACCGTCCGTATTCCGAGGCCGGCGGGGCGGGCTACCTCCCGCGCTGGGAGGCCGCATTCGTGCGGTGGCAGGAGCGCAACGGCCACGACGTCGCGTACTGCGCCGACCTCGACTTCGAGATGCACCCGGAAGTGGTGGGTGGTCGCCGACTCCTGGTCCTGCCCGGCCATCACGAGTACTGGTCCGGGCCGATGCGCGACACGCTGAAGGCAACGCTTGCCACCGGGGTCAGCGCCGCGTTCCTCAGCGCGAACACCATCTACTGGCAGGTGCGGCTCGAGCCGTCGCCGCTGGGACCCGGCCGCCGGATGATCTGCTACAAGTCGACGACGACGGACCCGATCACGCCGACGCACCCGGAGCTCACCACGTGCCAGTGGCGGCTGCCACCCGTGAGCAGGCCCGAGTCGCTCGTCATCGGCCAGATGTACGGCCACGTGGTCCGCAGCCCGGCCGACTGGGTCGTGGTCAACTCCGGCCACTGGCTGTACGAGGGGACGGGCCTCCGTGACGGCGACCGCTTCGTGAGCCTGGTCGGACAGGAATACGACACGATCCACCCGAAGGCGGCGCCCCCCGGCGTCGAGCTCTGGGCGCAGAGCCCGGTCGTCACGACCGGAGCGGAGACGGACCCGACGGGCCATCCCACCGTGCACACCGCGACGGTCTACACGACCCCCGCGGGCGGCACCGTGGTCGCCGCGGGCACGTACCAGTGGAGCTGGGCCCTCGACACGTTCGGCCAGCACTCCTACCAGGGCCGCTTCACGCCCACCGACCAGCGGGTGGCGCGCGTCACCACGAACATCTTCCGCCGCCTGGGTGACGGCCCCGGCTGAGCGCGACGACGGCCGCGCGTGGAGCCGCGGGTCGGTCGCCCCGACCCCGCCGGGTGGTCCCGGACCGGCCGGCGCACCCGAGGCCACGGTGTACCATCCCGGCATGCTCGACCACGAAGAGAAGTTCCTGTTCAAGGAAGAGATCGGTCACATGGGGACCGCGATGGCGGACACGGCGGTCCTCGACAACGTCGAGGATCTCCTCACCGACGTCATCACGAGCCCGCGGTTCGATTCCGAGGTCTTCACCCTGGAGCGGTCGCTCCAGGTCATGCTGGGCGCCCGCGCCGGCAGCACGCTGGTCGGCCTGCTGACCGTGACCCCGGAAGTCTTCGACGAGGTCGCCGAGGTCCGGATCTCGCCCGAGGTGCACGAGCGCCTGGTCGCGTGGCGGGCCCGCTTCGGCCTCGCGATCGACAACGCCCTCAACTTCCTCAACAACCCGGACGGGATCCAGGGCCATTCGTTCGCCACGCAGATTGCCCACATCGAGGACCGTCGCGTGCTCCAGGGCCGCCTCACCCTGGTCCGCTACAACAACGAGCCGCAGTTCTTCGTGGCTGATGCCAGCGTCTTCCTGGGCCTTGTCAGCGACGTGCTGGAACGGCTCGGCCCATACCTCGAGCCGGACGCGGTCGATCCCGAGACGATCGGGCGCCTCAAGGAGGCGATCGCCCTGGTCGAGCGGAAGACCACGCCGCGCGGATGAGCCGTCGCGGCGGCCACGCCACCGCGCGGCGACGGCCGCGATCGCGCGCCGGCCCGCAGGGACGGCCGTCGGCCGGCGTCGCCCGGCGGAACCGGCGCCTCGCGTTCGTCCTGCTTGCCGCGTTCGCGCTGATCGCGCTCGCCATCCTCGCGACGCCGTTCGCGACCGCGCCGGCGCACCCGTAGCCGACGCGCTCCGCAAGCGGTATGCGCCACCTCTACCTTGCCGCCACCGGCCAGAACCGGGGCAAGACCACCGCCTCGCTGGGTCTCTTCCATGCGTTCGTCGAGGCCGGTCTCCGGACGGGCTTCACGAAGCCGGTCGGCCAGCGCACGGTCACCGATGAGACCGGGATCCCGGCGGACGAGGATGCCATCCTCATGAAGGCCGTCTTCGGCCTCACCGACTCGAACGGCGTCATGAGCCCGGTCCACATCCCCCGCGGCTTCACGAAGGCGTACATCGCCGGGGAGGTGGTGGAGGACCTTGGAGCGCGGATCCTGCGGGCGCACGCCGTGCTGTCCGAGTCGAAGGATCTCGTGCTCGTCGAGGGCACCGGCCACGCCGGCGTGGGCGCCGTGATCGGGCTCTCGAACGCGGTCGTCGCCCAGCTGCTCGGCGCGCCGGCCGTCATCGTCAGCGAAGGGGGCGTGGGCCGGCCGATCGACGAGATCGTCCTCAACGCGGCGCTCTTCGAGAAGCACGGCGTGGCCGTGGCGGGCGCCGTCGTGAACAAGGTGGACCTCGTCGCGCAGCCCGGCATCGAGGCGGTGCTGGAGCGCGGCCTGGCCCGCCACGGGATACCGCTCCTCGGGGTCATCCCGTACCGGCCCCTCCTCTCGAACCCCAGCCTCGCCATGATCCTGGAGGGCACGCGCGCCGAGCTGCTCAACGCGGGCCCGGACCTCGACGCCGTGATCGGCGGGATCAGCGTGGCGGCGATGGAGCCGCACCACGTCCTCCAGCACGTCGTCGGGCGCCGGATCGTGATCGTCGCCGGCGATCGGGAGGACGCGATCGTCGCCCTGTCCCGGGCGCACCGGGCGGAGATGCGCCGGCCCGCGGTGATTCGCGGCGAGGTGCAACCCTCGATGCTGGGCTTCGTCCTGTCCGGCTACCGTCCGCGAGACGTGCTGGTCGACGAGATCCGCCGGGCGGGACTGTTCGCGTGCTTCCTGGACGAGGACACGTACATGGTGGCGTCGGACGTGCACGACCTGCTGGTCAAGACGCACCCGGCGGACCGCGAGAAGATCGCCACGATCAAGGCCGTCGTGGGCGAGGCGCTCGACGTGGGCCGCTTCCTCGATGCCGCGACCGAGGCCCAGATTCCGCGCTAGGTGCGTCAGGCCTCCGCGGCAGGCGGCGTCGCCACCGGGCGAGGCGCCGACCGTCGGATCCGGCGGACCACGACGAGCGCAACCAGTGCCAGCAGCCCGACGGTCAGGAAGATCGGCACGCCCACGATGAGGAGCCAGATCCCGGCGCCGGCGAGCCCCTGGGCCAGGCCGACAAGGGCCGCTGCGGCCTGGTCGATCTCGCGGGCCGGATCCCAACCCTCGCGCACCTGGGTGACGGCGACGGCCGGCGGTGGCGTGAAGCTCACCGTGAGGGTCCCGAGCGCGGCCTGGTCCTGCAGCGTCTGCTGCTGCGCCGTCAGCTCCTCGATCTGCTGCCGGACGCCCGTGAGCTGCTCCTGCACCGCCAGGACGTCGGGGATCTTGGTGGCCTTGTCCATGATCCCCTGGAGCGCGGCCTCGGTGACCCGGAGGTTCGCGAGCCGGGCGCCGAGGTCGACGACCTGGGCCGTGACCTCCTGGCTCGATGTCTGCTCCGCGAGGACCTTGGTGCCGAGCTTCCGGAGCGCGTCGAGCGCCTCGGTCCAGCGCGCCGCCGGGATCCGGAACATGACGCTCGCGGAGGCCTTGTCGGCTTCGCCGCTGCGCTGCGAGCCCGCCACGTACCCGCCGACCGCCGTGACCGCGCTCTCGGCGTCCCGGATCGCCGCCTCGAGGTCCGCGACCTGGAGGTCCAGCTGGCCGGTGCGGACGATCAGCGGGCCGCCGACGTCCGGCGCGCCGACGGGGCCCGGCGCCGCGCCTGCGGCGGGAACCGTCCCGATACCCGCCCCGCCGTTCGTGGAGCCGAGGGCCTGGTCACGCGCCGCGGGCGCGGCGGCGGCGGTGGCGGGCTCCGCCGCGGGAGCGCCGACCGCGGAGAGCGGGCTGCCGGCCGAGCTGCCACACCCTGCCGCGAGGAGGGCGGCGGTGACCAGGAGGCCGCCAACCGCGATGGCGACGCGCGTTCGTGCGCGTCCCCGGATGTCTCGATGCGCCATCACGTCACCCCACGGCTGGTGGACGGCGGCGCGATTCCGCGTCGCTCGCCCCGGTGACGCGGGGGGGCCCGGCCCGGTTCCGGCAGCTCAGCCGAGGTGGATGTTGTCGATGAGGCGCGTGGTGCCGAAGCGCACCGCGACCGAGAGCATGGCGGGCCCCTCGACCCGCTCGAGCTCCGCCAGCGTCGTGTCGTCGGCGCAGGAGACATACGCCAGGTCCGCCCGGGGCTCCGTGGCAATCACGGCGGCGACGCAGCCGCGGATGGCTGCGGCATCGCGTTCGCCCGCCGCCCACGCGTCGCGGCCGGCCAGCAGGGCGCGGTGGATGACCGTGGCGGCGGCCCGGTCCGCCGCCCCCAGGTGCACGTTGCGGGACGAGAGGGCGAGGCCGTCGGGCTCCCGCACGGTCGGGCAGCGCACAACCTCGGCGATCCCGAGGTCGCGGGCCATCCTGTCGATCACGCGCAGCTGCTGGCCGTCCTTCTCGCCGAAGTAGGCGCGGTCGGGCCGCACGACCCCGAGGAGGACGGCCACGACCGTGGTCACGCCCGCGAAGTGGCCGGGCCGGGCCGCGCCCTCCAGCGGGAGCGTCAGCCGCTCGACAGTGACGGACGTGTCGAACCCGGGCGGGTACACGTCCTCCACGGAGGGAAGCCACGCGAGGTCCGCGCCGGCTTCGGCGCACAGCGCGAGGTCGCGGGCCTCGCCCCGGGGGTACTGCGCGAGGTCGGCGGGATCGTCGAACTGGCGAGGGTTGACGAAGATCGAGACCGCGACCGTCCCGCACTCCTCGCGGGCCCGGGCGATCAGCGAGCGATGGCCGGCGTGGAGCCAGCCCATCGTCGGGACCAGGCCCAGCGGGCGGGGGAGTGCGGCGAGCGCGTGGCGCAGCTCGGCCCGGCTCCGGACGACGTCCACGGGCGTCGGTCAGAGGTCGCGATCGAGCGGGATCCCGGCGTCGATCCGCTGCGGTCCGCCGGCGCCCCGGTCGTCCGGGGCATGGCCCAGGACCTCGTCGAGGACCGCGTCGTCCATCCGGCTCGACTGGCCGGCGCCCGGGAAGGCTCCTGTCTCGACGTCGGCCCTGTATGCGGTGGCGGCAGCGAGGATCACGCCGCGCAGGTCCGCGTAGGGCCTGGCGTGGCGCGGCACGAACGAGCCGAGGCCCAGGAGGTCGGTCACGACCTGGACCTGGCCCGAGCATCCGGCGCCCGCCCCGATCCCGATCGTCGGGATCCGCAGGCGCGCCGTGATCGCGGCAGCAAGCTGCTCCGGCACGAGCTCCAGGACCACGGCGAACGCGCCCGCCTCCTGCACGGCGAGCGCGTCGTGGAGGAGCCCGCGGGCGGTGTCGCGGGTCCGACCCTGGACGCGGACCTTCCCGAGCGCGTTGATCGCCTGGGGCGTCAGGCCGATGTGGGCCATGACCGGCACCCCGGCCCGCACGAGCGTCTCGATGACCCGGGCCGTGCGGACGCCGCCCTCGACCTTGACAACCTGCGCCCCGGCTTCGCGCAGGAAGCGGCCGGCGTTCCGCACCGCGTCATCAGGCGTGGCGTAGGACAGGAACGGCATGTCGGCCACGACCAGCGCCCGGTGCGCCCCGCGGACCACCGCCTTCGTGTGGTGGAGCATCTCGTCCATCGTCACGCTGACGGTGGTCTCGTAGCCCAGCATGACCTGGCCCACCGAATCGCCCACGAGGAGCATCGGGATGCCCGCCTCGTCGAGGATCCCGGCGGTCGGGTAGTCGTAGGCGGTCAGCATCGCGATCCGCTCGCCGTCCGCGTGCATGCGGGCGATGTCGACGACGGTCAGGCGGCGCGGGGTCTCGGACGTGCTGCTCACGAGGGTGCTCTCCCGGGCGTGGGTGTCGCGCCAGTCTGCGCCGCCGCGTCGCGAGCGTCCAGCGCGGCTGCCACGCGGTCCAGGATCCGCTCCGCCACGATGCGCTTGGGCAGGAGCGGCAGCGGGTCCACGCCGCCGTCGGCCGCGAACAGCGTGACCCGGTTCGTCGGCGTCCCGAAGCCCGACCCGGCCTCGGTGACATCGTTGGCCACGAGCAGGTCCACCCGCTTCGACCGAAGCTTCGCGGCAGCCCGGTCCAGCCCACCGGTCTCCGCCGCGAACCCCACCAGAAACGGCCGGGGGTGGATCGGCCTGCCGGCCGGCACGCCGGCCTCGTCGAGCCCGCGGACCCGCCGGGCCAGCTCGGCGAGCAGGTCCGGGTTCGGGAGCAGCTCGAGGGTCAGGCCCGCGTCCGTCCGGGCGATCTTGCGATCGGTGGGCGCGGCGGGCCGGAAATCGGCCACCGCCGCCGCCATGACCAACACATCGAAGCCCGCGCCGCCGGACGGCGTCGCGACGAGCATTGCCAGGACCGCCTGCATCGCCGCCGCGGTCTCGGCGTGGATCACCTCGATGCCGGCCGGGATCGCGGCGCGGACCATGCCGGCGACAAGCGTGACGCGGGCCCCGCGGTCGCGGGCGGCTTCGCAGACGGCGATACCCATCGCGCCGGTGCTCCGGTTCCCGATGAAGCGGACCGGATCGATCGGCTCGGCGGTCCCGCCCGCGGTGACCACGACGTGGCGGCCCGCAAGGTCGTCGGCGTCACGGGCCGGATCGTCGGTGTCCGCCAGGCGCGGAGGCCGGTCGGCGGGGTCCGGCTTCCGGATGGGGCGCGCACCGATCGCCTCGACGGCTGCGTCGACGATCCGCTCGAGCGCGGCAAGCCGGCCGACCCCGACCTGGCCGGATGCAAGGCCGCCGGTCTCTGGCTCGACGATCCGGTAGCCGAAGTCGTCGCGCAGGATCCGCACGTTGGCCTGGGTCGCGGGGTGGGCGTACATGTCGCCGTCCATCGCCGGCCCGACCACCACCGGCGCAGAGGTGGCGAGGCAGGTCGCCGTCACCACGTCCGCGGCGAGCCCGTGCGCCATCGCGCCCAGCCAATGGGCGGTCGCCGGCGCCACGACCACCACGTCGGCCGCGTCGGCAGTGATCACGTGGCCGATCCGCCCGTCCGGGAGCAGGTCCAGCACGTCCGCGTCCACCGGCCGCCGGCTGAGCGCGGCAAGCGTGAGCGGCGCCACGAAACGGGTTGCCGACGGCGTCATCAGCACCACCACTTCCGCGCCCTCGGCGCGCAGGAGGCGCAGGAGGTCGACGGCCTTGAACGCCGCGATGGAGCCCGTGATGCCCAGCGCCACGAGCCGGCCCGCGAGGCGCCCGGGCTGGCTCACGCCTGGGCCTCGTCCCCGGCGACGGCGCGGTGGAAGTGGACCAGCCCCTTGAGTGTCAGGTCGGGGTCGATGCCGTCCAGGCCTTCGATCGTGCGCGCCCAGGGGAGGGCGCTCAGGCCGCCCGTCAGGATCGCCCGGACGCCCTGCGGGGCGAGCCCGGCGTTCGCCGCCAGCTCGCCCCGGATCCGGCCGAGGATCCCCTCGATCATTGCCCGGTGCCCCAGAACGGTGCCGACCCGGATGGCGGAGGCGGTGTCGCGCCCGATCGTGGAATCGGGGACGCGGAGCTCCACGAGGGGAAGCCGCGCGGTCCGGGCGGCCAGTGCCTCGAGCCCCAGCTGGAGGCCCGGCGCGATCGCGCCGCCGACGAACGCTCCCCGCGCATCGACCGCGTCGAACGTGGTGGCGGTCCCGCAGTCGACCACGATGGCCGGCGTGCCGAGAAGGTGGACGGCGGCATACGCGTTGACCAGCCGATCCGGTCCCACCTCGCCGGGCCGGTCGACGTGGACAGCCATCGGGATCGTGCCAGCGGCCGCGACCGCGCACGGGATCTCGCGCCGCGCCGCGATCGCCTCGAAGGCGTCCGTGAGCGCGGGGACGGTGCTCGCGATCGCGACGGCCGAGACCCCGGCCAGCCCCTGCCCGTCGAGCCGCAGCAGGCCTTCGAGCAGGACCTCCAGCTCGTCCGCTGTCGCGCCTGGACGCGTGGCGGCCCGCCGCGAGGAGGTGAGGGCGCCGTCGCGGGCCAGGCCCACGGTGACGTGGGAGTTGCCGGCGTCGATCACGAGCAGCATGCGCGGATGATAGGCCCGGCCGGTCGCCGGCGGGCGCGCCCGACCGCCCACCGGCGCGCGCGAGTGCCCAACTCGATCTCCGCGGCTGCCTCGGCAGGCGAGCGGAACGATCCCGAAACGCAACCCGCTGCCATGCACCCCGCGACGCGCTGCGCTACGATCGGTCCATTCGCGTCCCGACGGGGCGACGGCACGGGCGGGCGGCTCGTCCGGGAAGACGGCGAAACGGCAGGAGATGCCCGATGGCGCGTCGCACCCCCGCGAAGTTCTACGTGAACAGCGGCATCGTCGCGTCGCGAACGGACATCCACAACCTGCTCCAGCCGCTCGTCAAGCAGACCGTCGCGTACGCCTACTACCGCGGCCGGACCCTGGTCGCGTCGGGAACCGGATGGGTGGAGCGCGTCGTGATCGACGAGCCCGAGACCTCCAGCTACTTCACGCCGGTCTCGATCTGCCTGAACGTCGATTCGTTCGAGCACCTGGAGTTCGAGACGCGTCCCGGCCGGCTCATCGTCTACACGCTGGTCGAGGGCGACGAACGGGTGGTCCTCGATTACGCGCCCTTCGGAGAGCATGACTCCGGGGCCCAGTCCCCGGGCCAGCTCGCGTTCGATACCAGCGGGTTCGTCCAGATGGAGCTGCTGGGCTCCGCGGACGACGAGGAGTCCTGACCGCGTCCCCGCGGCGGCCCGTGGCCGCGATCGCCCCGGCCGGACGCCGGGGCCCGGCTACCCCTCCTCGCGGACGTACGGGACCCCGAGCGCGGCGGGCGCCCCGATCCGGCGCTGCGCCATCGTCGTGGACGCAACGGCGAGCACCACCACGGTCATGACGTATGGGAGCGACGAGAAGAGCTCCGACGGGAGCTGTACGCCATTCGCCTGCAGGGTGAACCCGAGGCTGGAGAGCGCGCCGAACAGGTAGGCGCCCACCACGAGCAGGCCGGGTCTCCAGAACGCGAAGATCACGAGTGCAATCGCGATCCACCCCGCCCCTGCCGTGAGGCCGTCCGTCCAGATCGGCGCGATCGCAAGCGTGAAGTAGGCGCCGCCGAGTCCGGCGAACGCGCCGCCGACGATCGTGTGCACGTAGCGATACCGGCTGACGTTGATCCCCATCGCATCCGCCGAACGGGGCGACTCGCCGACCGCCCGCAGGTAGAGCCCGAAGCGCGTGCGGTACAGGTAGTACGTGACGAGCGCCACGAGCCCCCATGAGGCATACACGAATGCGTCCTGGTTGAACAGGATCGGGCCGACGATCGGCACGCCCGAGAGACCGAGCACGTCGAGCTTGACCAGCTGGTGGAGGCCGTGCTGCCCACCGACGCCCCAGACGTGCCCGGCATATGACGAAAGCCCGATCGTCCCGGCGAAGATCGTCAGCGCCAGCCCGGACACGATCTGGTTCACCCGGACCGTGATCGACAGGAACGCGTGGATGAGGGCGAGAGCCGCTCCGGCCGCGGCGGCCGCGACGATGGCCGCGATGAGGACCGCCCAGCCGGGCCCGGGGAGCACCTGCGAGGCGAAGAAGGCCGTGACGGCGCCGATCAGCATCATCCCCTCGACCCCGAGGTTCAGGACGCCGGAGCGCTCGGCGAGCAGCTCGCCGAGACCCGCGAGCACCAGCGGCGTTCCGTAGGCGATCGCCGAGACCGCGACCGAGACGACGACATCGACGTTCATCGGGCCACCTCGGCTCCGGCCTCATCGTCCACGCTGGGGGCGGGCTCCGGGGCACGGCCGAACCGGATCCGGTAGCGACCCAGGAACTCCCCACCGAGCACGCTGAACAGGATGATGCCCTCCATCGTCCCGACCAGGCCGATCGGGAACGTGGGCCCCTGCAGGGCGAACCCGGCGTTTGTCAGCGCGCCGATCAGGATCGAGACGATCACGACCGCCAGCGGGTTGTACATCGCCAGCGCGGCCACGACGATCCCCGTGTACCCGTAGCCCGCCTGCTGAAGCCCGCGCGGGTCGAGCACGTGCCCGAAGTCGCCGATCTGGCTTGCGCCGCCAAGCCCGGCCATGGCGCCGGACAGGGCCATCACCGTGACGATCGTGCGCCTCGTGCGCATACCGGCGTAGTTCGCGGCCGCGCTCGAGTCGCCCATCACGCGCATCTCGAATCCGAAGCGGGTGAAGCGGATCAGTGCCAGCAGGGCGACCGCGAACACGCCTCCGGCGATGAACCCGAAAGGCATCGTGAACGACCCGAAGACAATCCCGGGCCAATCGGCAGCCGGCAGCAGGTCCTTGCCCTGCGGGAAGACGAGCGCGCTCGCCGAGGTCGTGTCGCGCCAGTAGGAGGTGCTGTCGTAGATGAGGTAGTACATGAACAGGCCGGCGACGTAGTTGAGCATCAGGGAGACCAGAATCTCGTTGGTGCGGAGGTAGGCCCGCAGCAGGCCCGGAATCATCGCCCAGAGAAGGCCGGCCAGTGCTCCACCCAGCATCATCATCAGGATCAGCAGCGGCTGCGGCCATCCGCCCAGCAGGAGGCCAACGCCGGAGGCGCCGACGGCGCCCATGTAGAGTTGACCTTCGCCGCCGATGTTCCACACGCGCATCCGGAAGGCGAGCGCCACGGCCAGGCCGGTGAACAGGAGAGGCGTCGCGTACACAAAGGTCGCCGTCAACGCTCCCGCCGACGTGAACGAGGCGTCGTAGATCTGCTGGTAGGTGCCGATCGGGTCGTGCCCCGAGACCGCGAGCACGATGCCGGCGATGATCGACGCGATGAAGAGCGAAGCGATCGGCAGCGCGATTCGCTGCCACCTCGGGGTGACGAGGCTGCGCTCGATGCTGATCATGATGTCGCCCCGGCCATCATCAGGCCGAGCTGCTCGTAGCTCGCAGTGGCCGCATCGACGACGCCTACCACCCGGCCTTCGTAGAGGACCGCGATCCGGTCGGACAGCTCGACGATCTCGTCGAGATCCTCGCTGATCAGCATGATGGCGGCCCCCTGCTTCGCAGCATCGACCAGCACGCTTCGGACGTACTCGGTGGCGCCGACGTCAAGCCCGCGCGTGGGTGAGGCCGCAATCACGAGGCGCGGTCCGGACGACAGCTCGCGGGCCAGGACGACCTTCTGGACGTTGCCCCCCGAGAGCTGGCGAACAAGCGTGCGGGGGCTGGGCGCACGGATGTCGAAGCGCGCCATGAGCGCGGTTGCCTGCGCCTCCGCCTGCCGCATCAGGAGCATGGGCCCGGCATGCGGGCTGCTGCTCCGGTAGGACTTCAGGATCAGGTTCTCGGCCACGGACAGGTTCGGCGACACGCCGGTCCCCATGCGATCCTCGGGGATGTTGGCCACGCCCCGGTTGATGGCGTCCCGGGGATCGCCGGAAACCACGTTCTCGCCGCCGATCCGGATCGTCCCCCGGCTGAACGGCCGAAGCCCGGCCACGACCTCGGCGAGCTCGCGCTGCCCGTTCCCGGACACCCCCGCGATCCCGAGGATCTCGCCGGCGCTGATGGCCAGCGAGAGGTCCTTCAGCGCATCGATCCCGAAGTCCCCCCGGACGTGTACGCCGTCCAGGGCGAGCACGGGCGGTACTGCAGGTGCCGGCTCGGATTCGACGCTGGTCGCCCGAGGATGCACGTCGAACGACATCTCGTGGCCGACCATCAGCCGGGCAAGCTGTCGCGCGTCCGTCTCGGCGATCTCGAGCGTGCTCATGGAGCGGCCCCTGCGCAGGATCGTCGTCCGATCGGCGATCGCGAAGACTTCCGGCAGCTTGTGGGAGATGAAGATCACGGTGCGGCCGCCGGCGACCATCTCCCGCACGCTGGAGAACAGCTGCTCGATCTCCGACGGGGTCAGGACGGTTGTCGGCTCGTCGAGGATCAGGATGCTCGCGCCCCGGTAGAGCGCTTTCAGGATGTCGACCCGCTGGCGCTCGCCGAGCGACAGCTGCCAGATCCTGGCCCTCGGGTCGACGGCCATCTGGTAGCGCGAGGCGATCTCTTCGATCTCGGCCTCGACGGTGCGGGCGGAGAAGCCCAGGCCGCCGTGACGCGACCAGCCCAGCACGACGTTCTCCGCGACCGTCAGGCTGTCGACCAGGCTCAGGTGCTGGTGGACCATGAAGATCCCCGCCGCCTGGGCCTCGTGCGGAGAGTGCAGGCGGACCGGATTGCCGTTGACGCGGACCTCGCCCTCGTCCGGCCGGTACAACCCGGTGAGGATGTTGCAGAGCGTGGTCTTGCCGGCGCCGTTCTCCCCCAGCAGCGCGTGCACTTCGCCCTGTCGCGCCTCGAACGAGACGCGGTCGTTGGCGACCACACCACCCGCGAAGCGTTTGGTGACGCCGACAGCCGCCACCGCCGGGGGTGAGCCGGCGGTGGCGGATTCTGCGGATGCGGCGCTCACTCGGTCGGCGCGGCTGTCCAACGTCGCTCCATCGCGAGGGAGCTCTCAGGTTCTCGAGGTTCGGCTCAGCCCTTTGCGCTGCCGATGACGCCCTGCACGAACCAGCTGATCGCGTACTTGTCCGCGACCGTCAAGGTCGTTCCGGCGGGGACGCCGACGGACCCGTCCTGCTTCGTGATCGGACCCGTGAACGGGTTGAAGGTGCCGGCCTTGATCGCGGCTTCCTTGGCCGTGATCGCCGCCTGGGTTGCCGCGTCGACCGACTTGCCGAAGGGGGCCATGACCACGAACCCGTCGGCGAGCCCGCCGTAGTAGAACTGGCTCTTCCACGTGCCGTTCATCGCGGCGGCGACTTCCTGGGTGTAGTACGGGCCCCAGTTGTACGTCGTGGCCGTCAACCAGGCATCGGGCGCGAACGAGGTCTGGTCGGAGTCATAGCCGGTCCACTTCAGGCCCGCGGCTGCGGCGACCTGGCCGGTCGTCGGGCTGTCCTGGCCGTCGCCGAGCACGTCCACGCCGGCGGCGACGAGGCTCTCCGCGGCCGAGCGCTCGGTGGCGGGCGCGAACCACGTGTTCGTCCACACGACCTTGACCGTCGCGCTGGGATTCGTCAGCCGGGCACCCATCGTGAAGGCGTCGATCTCGCGGATGACCTCGGGGATCGCGAACGGGGCGACGAAGCCGATCTTGCCGGTCTTCGACGCGGCCCCGGCCGCCATCCCGGAGAGGTAGTCCCCGTCCTCACCGGCACCGTAGTACTCGGAGAGGTTGGTGGCCATCTCGGTACCGGTTGCCTGCTCGAACAGCACGTTGGGGTACTGCTTGGCGGCCGCGACCATCGCGTCCTGGTACCCGAACGAGGTGGCGAAGATGATGTTCGCGCCCTGGTTCACGAGCTGCGTGATGACCTGGCTGGTCTGGGGGCCTTCCGGCACGTTCTCCTTGAACATCGTCTGAACGCGCCCGCCGAAGGAGCTCTCCATCGCGAGGCGGCCCACGTCATGGGCGTGCGTCCAGCCGGCGTCGCTGGCGGCGCCCACGTAGATGAACGCAGCCTTGAACGGGTTGCTGGTGGTCCACTGGCTGCCGGCCGTCGACGCCGCGGCCGAAGCCGCAGGAGCCGATGACGGCGCTGCCGACGCCGCAGCGGACGCTGCCGGAGCCGCCGAGGCCGGGGCTGCCGACGGCGCCGCCGTCGACGCCGAGCCGCACGCTGCCACGAGCACCGTGACCAACCCCACCACGAACGAGAACCGGGCGCTGCGCCTTGCTCCAATCACAGGACTGCCTCCTCGCTTGCCAATCGTCACGAACGTTCCGAGTGCCCTGCCACGGCACTCCCTCGTCGAGTGGGCACGAGAGGTCCCGGGCGGGACCTCATGCGGACCATCCAGCCGCCATTCAACGGCAACGCTCCTCCTGGCCAACGGGATCCCGCTCGCGGAGTCGGCTGGCCATCCTTCGTCCTCTCCTCCGTGCGTCACGGGGCCCGGCGGACGACCGCTGGTCGCGCGACAGGGGACGCGCCTGCCGCGCGCAACGGGTCCTGTCCCGGGGTGCGCGCGCGCCCCAAGGATAGCCGCCGGCGACCCGGCGGATGGGCCGTCGGCGTCGGGACGCCTCGCATTCCGGTACCCTTCCGCGGATGTTCGAACGAACCGCGTTGCCTGCCGGGCCGCGCGTCATCACCGCACGGCTGCGGGGTGCCCGCTCATTCACCGTGGAGGCGCATGTCCTGGCGGGCTCGCGCCACGAAGCGCCGGGGCAGGCCGGCTGCGCCCATTTCATGGAGCACCTGACGTTCAAGGGCACGCGGGCCTACCCGACAACGCGGGCCCTCTCCGAGGCGGTCGAGGGCCTGGGCGGCACGTTCAACGCGTCGACCGACCGCGAGTCCACCGTCTACTACGTCAGGGTCCCCGCCCGCCACGCGGCGACGGCGATGCAGGTCCTCGGCGAGCTCGTGGTCCGGCCGAACCTCGACGAGGCCGAGATCGAGAACGAGCGGGACGTCATCGTCGAGGAGATCCGCTCGTACCTCGACGACCCGGCCGAGCACGTGAACGTCCTGTTCGACCTCGCGATCTTCGACGACACGCCGCTGGGGCGCGAGATCGCCGGATCCGAGGAGAGCGTCCGAGGGCTCCCCGCGAATGCCATCCACGAGTTCTGGCAGACGTATTACCAGCCGTCGAACGTCGTGGTCGCGGCCTCCGGCGACCTCCCCCACGAGCAGGTAGTGGGGTTGGCCGAGGGCGCCTTCGGCGCCGGCGGCGGACCCACCCCGGCGTTCCTGCCCGCGCCCGTCATCCCCGCCGGCGAGCGCACCCTGCGCGCGTCGCGGCCGTCCACGCAGGCGCAGCTGGTGCTTGGCGTCCCGGCGCTCCCGCGCGACGATCCCGGGCAGTGGACGCTCTCCGTCCTCAACGCGGTGCTCGGGGACGGGATGTCGAGCCGCCTGTTCCTGGAGGTTCGCGAGGAGCTGGGCCTTGCCTACGACGTGGGCAGCTCCATCGTGGGCTACAAGGATGCTGGGGTGCTTTCTGTCTACGCCGGCGTGGACCCGGGCCGCATCAGGCCCACGATCGCGGCCGTGCTCGCGGAGCTCGCCCGGCTCCGGGACGAGGACGTCACCGACGAGGAGATGGCCAAGGTGAAGGCATATCTCGCGGGCCGCCTGGAGGTGCGCCTGGACGAGACCCGCTACCTCGCCTCGTGGGTGGGCACGCAGGAGGCCCTCCACGATCGGGTCATGACCCCCGACGAGGCGCTGGCCGCGATCGAAGCGGTGACCGTCACCGAGGTGAGGACGCTCGCCGGCTTGCTCTTCCGCGATGAGGCGCTCCGCCTGGCCGTGGTGGCCCCCGCGGGGAAGGGCCGCGCGCTGGAGTCGACCCTGCGGCTCCCCGTGCGCCGCTCGCGGTCCCGCCGATGAGCACGATGCCCGGGGTCTCGGGGGTCCCCGCCGGCGGGCTTGCACGCCTTCATCTTCGGACGGGCCTGCTGCGGCTCGCGCGCGTCGAGCTCGAGGAGCTGGCCGGCGAGGGCCGGCTCGACACGGACGGGATCCTGGACCTGGCCGAGGCGCGCTGGAGGACGGGCGACCTGCGCGGAGCGGCCGAGGCAGCCGGCGCCTGGCTCGACGCCGGGGTGCCCGCGCTGGTCACGGCCACTGGCGCCGGGGCCGAAGGGCGCGGCCGCGCCCTGGCCCACGCCGTGATCGCCGATGGGCTGACGATCCGCGGCCGCGACGACGACGCCGCTGCCCACGTGGCCGCCGCCCTCGACGCGCTGGCGACAGGGTCCGGCGGGCCGACGGCGGCCGCGCTCGACGCGCTGTTCGCGGGAATCCGGCCGCGAGCGGACGCCTGGCCGAGCTTCGGCACGGGCGCCGCCGACGCGGGCCCGGCGGAGGCCGTGGCCGCCGACGTCCACGCCTCGCGCGTCTTCGGCCCCGCCGCCGACGGGGTCGCGAACGATCCCATCGCGGCCGCCGACGAGCGACTCCGCGCGGGCGACGAGGTCGCCGCCGCCGTCCTGCTCATGCTCGCGCTTCGCGTCGCCCCGAGCCACGCGGGGGAGGTCCTCCAGCGCGCCGATGCCGCGCTCCTCGAGCACCCTGGCGCGCCCCTTCTCCTCGCGAGGGCCGAGGCTCTCCGCGCCCTGGGCCGTCACGAAGAGGCCGGCATCGCCTACGCTGTCGCCGACGCGCGCGCCCGTGGCGGCGCGCCCGACGCATCACCGGTGGGCGGGGCGGTCGCGCTCGATCCCACCGATGGGCGCGGGAACGCGCCCGACGCGCCCATCACCCCTGATCGCCAACGGAGTCCCCGATGACCGAACGCAGCCTCGTCCTCATCAAGCCGGATGGCGTCCAGCGCCTGCTGGTCGGCCGCGTCATCTCCCGCCTCGAAGACCGCGGCCTGAAGCTCGTCGGCCTCAAGCTCCTGCAGGTGTCGCGCGAGCTCGCGGAGCAGCACTACGCGATCCATCGAGACAAGCCGTTCTTCGCCGGGCTGGTCGCCTTCATCACCTCGAGCCCGCTCGTGGCGATGGCGGTCGAGGGCCCGACCGCGATCTCCATCGTCCGGTCCATGGTCGGCGCGACGCGGCCGTGGGAGGCCGCCCCGGGCACCATCCGCGGCGACTTCGCGCTGGAAGTCGCCCAGAACCTGATCCACGCCTCCGACGGGCCGGAGACCGCGGAGGCCGAGCTGCAGCTCTGGTTTCCCGAGGGAACGCTGGAGTACGCTCGCGAGATCGATCGATGGGCGCTCGCCCCCGCGGGCTGATCAGCCGCCGACGATCGGGGACGGCGACGGGAGCAGGGGCCCGGCGGCCCGCGCCGCCGCGTCGATCCCGAACGCACCGCCGGCCGCGAGGAGCGCCAGCCCCGCCAGCAGGATGACCGCGAGAGCGCGCAGCGGGACGCGGTTGAGCGCCAGGGAGGGACCCACGCGACGGCCGGCAGCGGCCGTGAGCGTGCCGAGCCGCCCGGCGAAGGCTCGCGATGCCGCGCGCGCGCCAGCCCGGGGAGCTCCGCCGGGCGCCGCGGCCGTGGCTTCGACCGCCGTCCCTGCCGGGAAGCGGGGCAGCTCGCCGGGCGCGCCGACCACGACCGCGGACGGACGGCCCGCACCGACGACGAGGAGGCGGCAGATGGCGGCGCCCGTTCCCAGCGATCCCGCGAAGGCGAGGAGGAATGCCGGCCCGGCCGTCCCGGCATGCAGGATGGCGAGGCGTGCGTCCCACCCGAGCAGGCCCGGCCAGCCGACCACCGCCACGAGGATCCCGGCGAGGGCGACACCGAGGGCCGGCGCACGGCGCAGCCATCCGGCCGTGTCGCGAAGGCGGCCGGTCCCGAACACGGCCCGGAAAGCGATGGTCCAGCCGATCATGGCCGTCCTCGTGGTGGCGAAGACGAGCACCCAGGCGCGGGCTGCGTCGCGAGCCGCGGGATCGAGCGCCGCGAGGGCGAGGAGCGCGACGCCGGCATCGGTGACGATCGTGTAGGCGACCACGTGCTCAACCTCGTCCTGGATGAGCGCGGCAACCGCTCCGAGCGCCAGGGTCGCGAGCGCGAGCGCGACGACGAGGCCCCGTTCGAGGCCCAGGTCGGCTGCGGCCGGGCCGAGCGCAGCCGGCGCCCAGCCCAGGATGACCAGGCCCCACGTGGCCGGGAGCCAGGCTGCCAGGATCGGCAGGGCTCCCGAAGGAGCCGCGTCCGCCAGGCGGGAGACCCGCGCGTGGAGCGGGATCGCCCCGAAGCGGTGCGCCAGGACCAGCGCCATCCCGGCGAGCACGAGACCGGCCGCCCCGGCCTCGGCGGGGACGCCACCCGCCGCCGCGGGAGCGATCCCGGCGGCCACGAGGCCGACGACAAGACTCGTCGTGGCGCCGCGCAGCTCCCGCGCCAGGGCCCGGACCCGGGACGGCGCGGCAGGGCTCCCGAGCGCGAGCGCGCTGGCCACGATCGTGGCGGCGGCCGCGGCAAGCAGGCTCGGCGGCGTGCCCGAAAGGCCCAGGGCCAGGCCGATGCCCGCCGCCCCACCCAGGAGCGTGCCCGGCGCGGACGGCTGCCACGTCGCGAGGCGGGCGACGACCAGGACAAGGAGCCCTCCGCCAAGGGTGAGGGCCAGGACCAGGCGGAGATGGTCGCTCCCGGCGAGCGCACCGCCCCCGATGGTGATCGGGGTGTCGGGCCCGATGAGGCCGGCGGCGGCAAGCGCGACGATCACGGCACCCATGCCGGCGAGCGTCCCCAATCGGCGCCTGTCGCGAAGGACGGTCGCGATCACCGTTCCCAGGATCGCCGCGACAAGGAAGGGGAGCACGCTCATGGAAGCTCGCCGCCGGCGCGGGTTGCCGCCGCCCGGTGACCGGGGACGTCGTCCGCGATGACCGTCCCGCCGGTCGCCGCCATCGCGCCACCGGCGACCACGGCCACGGCCGCCGCGAGGGCGACCATCGCGATCCCGGCGGCGATGGCGGTGAGCGGCTCCGGCGTGCCGGCGAGCGCGGCAAGCATCAACGTCGCGCTGCCGACCAGCACGAGCAGCCCCGAGCCCAGGCGCATCACGTCGTGGGTGACGGCGATCGGCGCGACGGCCACGGCAAGGGCCGCCATGCCCGCTGCCAGCGCCGCATCGGGGCCCAGGCGGGGCAGCGCGACCGCTGTCGCGCCGATGCCGACCGCGAAACCGGCGGCGGCTGCGCCGAGCGTGGCGGGGAGGCCCAGCGGCGGCCCGGCGCCGTCGGGAGCGCGACGCGCCGCGACGAAGACGAGGAACCCGGCAAGGATGCCGGCGATGACCCCGAACGCGAGCGGCAGAGAGGCCGGCAGGGGATCAGCCACGAAGGGCACCGCAGCCAGCATGCCGGCAACGCCCAGCGAGGCGATCCGGGCGTCGCGCGCCCCTGTCGCGACCGCCGCTCCGATGGCGACGAGGGCGCCGGCGGCGAACAGGAGCGGGGTCACGGAACGGCGGGACTCGGCCTCGCGTCGCCGTTCCCGACCGGGGCCGGGTAGGTGGGCGTGGGCAGGATCCCGAACGTCGAGAGTGGCCAGTAGCGCAGCCAGGCGCGACCGATGACCGCGCTCTTCTCGATCGGCCCGAACGAACGGGAGTCTGCAGACGCGGCCCGGTGGTCGCCCATCACGAAGAGCTGCCCCGGACCGACCGTCCAGGTGGCGGGCTCCGCCTGGGCCGTCGTGGGCTGGTTGTCGTACGTGTAGGGCTCGACCAGGGCGGTGCCGTTGACCCAGACCTGGCCGTCCTTGACAACGATGACGTCGCCGGCCACGCCGATCACGCGCTTGATGAACGGCGTCCCCGCGGTGCCCTCCACCCAGGCGGGAGGCGGCTGGAAGACCACGACATCACCGCGGCTGTAGTCGTCGAAGCGCGGCGTCAGCTTGTCCACCAGGACGTACTGATCCGGCTCGAGCGTGTGCTCCATCGACATCTGCTCGACGCGGTAGGGTTGGGCCACGAAGGTCTGGATGACGAAGAAGATGAGGAGCGTCAGGACGAGCGTCTCGACGATCTCGAAGAGGCACCCGACGGGGCGTTTTGTCACAAGACCGGCAGTATAGGGGCTGGCGTCGGCCGACGCCCCACGTGCCGACCCGGCGTGACTACTCGGTGGAGCACTGGCTGGCGGCCTGCGCGGTGCTCCTCGTGGCCTGACAGGCGGGAACCGCGGTGTCGGCTCGACGCTTTGTGCAGTCGGGACCGCATATCGTGCCGTCCGGACCGCATATCGCGGGCCGGTATGCAGATTGACCCTCGCACCAGCCGGACGCTATCCTCAGCGCGCCTGTCCGCAGTCCCAGCCCCGCCGCCGCGGCGAGGCGCAAGCCCAGGCGAGCCAGGCCATCCTCGTCCCCGGCGCGACGGACGCGCTCGAGCGGACGCCCGCGCCCCGACAGGGAGGTTTCGCACCAGCCGTGGACCCCAGCTCGCTCCAGCTCATCATCCTGCCGGCCGGGCTCATTGCCGTGGCCTTCGCCCTCTTCCTGGCCCGCGACGTGCTGCGGCGCGACACCGGCACGAAGGAGATGGAGGCGGTCGCGGCCACCATCTTCGAGGGGGCCGTCGCGTTCATCCGCCGCCAGTACTCGACGATCGCGATCCTCGCGGTCGTCGCGGCGGTCGGGCTCGCGGTGCTCATTTCGGTGGCCGAGACGGCGAACGTCGCCGACACGAGCGTGTTCGGAGCGGAGCTCGGCATCCGCACCGGGATCGCGTTCCTCGTCGGGGCGGCGTGCTCGATGGCGTCCGGCATCATCGGCATGTTCATCAGCGTGAAGGCGAACGTCCGGACGGCGGCGGCGGCCCGGCGCAGCCTCGTCGAGGCGGTCCAGGTCGCGATGCGCGGCGGCGCCGTTTCCGGCTTCCTCGTGGTCTCGCTCTCGCTCCTGGGCGTCTACCTCATGTTCGTCGCGTTCGGCGGCCTCAACGCCGAGACCGTCAACCAGGCGCCGTTCCTGATCGTCGGCTACGGGTTCGGCGCCAGCTTCGTCGCGCTCTTCGCGCAGCTCGGCGGCGGGATCTACACGAAGGCGGCCGACGTCGGCTCGGACCTCGTCGGCAAGGTGGAGAAGGGCATCCCCGAGGACGACCCGCGGAACGCGGGCGTCATCGCCGACCTGGTGGGCGACAACGTGGGCGACTGCGCGGGGCGCGGCGCCGACCTCTTCGAGTCCACGGCCGCCGAGAACATCGGCGCGATGATCCTGGGCGTGGGCGTCTACCTGGTTGCCCAGAAGTCGGGCTGGCCGCATCCGGAAACCTGGATCTTCTTCCCGCTGGTCGTCCGTTCCTTCGGGTTGCTCTCCACGATCATCGCGATGTACTTCGTCCGCGGCCGCGAGGACGAGAACCCGATGAACATCCTGAACCGCGGGTACTGGGTCACGACCATCCTGTCGGTCGCCTCGCTGGCCTTCGTCACGAACGTGATGATGCAGACCGGCACCCAGAGCGGCGCGAACGGCATCCCGACGTGGATCTGGTTCTTCGGGGCCGGCGTCGTCGGCCTCGCCACCAGCGTTGCCTTCGTCTACATCACGCAGTACTACACGGCGGGGACCTTCCGGCCGGTGAAGGAGATCGCCGAGGCCAGCAAGACCGGGCCGGCCACGAACATCATCATCGGCACCGCGGTCGGCTACGAGACGACCTTCGTGACCGCGATCACGATCGGTATCGCGCTCTTCGCCAGCCACTGGCTCGGCTCGCAGGCAGGCCTGACCGACGCCTCGGGCCGCAACGTCGGCGGCATCTTCGGGACGGCGGTGGCGACGATGGGGATGCTCATGACCACCGCCTACATCCTGGCGATGGACACGTTCGGCCCCATCACCGACAACGCCGGCGGCATCGCCGAGTTCAGCGGTGCCGAGGCGCACGCCCGCGAGATCACCGACCGCCTCGACGCCGTCGGCAACACGACCAAGGCGCTCACGAAGGGCTACGCCATCGCGTCCGCGTCGCTGGCCGCCTTCCTCCTGTTCAACGCCTACATCGACAAGGTCAACCTCATCCTCGGCCGGCAGATCACCGCCGGCAAGCAGGGTGTCAGCCTGATGACGTCGGTGAACCTCGAGAACGTCAACGTGTTCATCGCGGCGCTCATCGCCTCGATGCTCGTCTACTTCTTCAGCTCGCTGGCCATCCGGGCGGTGGGCAAGACGGCCGGCGCGATCATCTTCGAGGTGCGGCGGCAGTTCCGGGAGATGCCCGGGATCATGACCTACGAGCAGAAGCCCGACTACGCCCGCGTCGTGGACATCACGACCCGGGCTGCGCTCCGCGAGATGGTCGCGCCCGGCCTGGTCGCGGTCGCCACTCCCATCGCCGTCGGCCTGCTCCTGGGCTACGAAGCCGTCGCCGGCATGCTCATGGTCGGCACCATCGCGGGCGTCCTCCTGGCCACCGTCCTCAACAACGGGGGCGGAGCCTGGGACAACGCCAAGAAGTACATCGAGTCGGGCCACCTGAAGGACGACAAGGGCAACGTCCTGGGCAAGGGCTCGGACGCGCACGCCGCTGCCGTCGTGGGCGACACGGTGGGTGACCCATTCAAGGACACCGCCGGGCCCTCGCTCCACGTGCTCGTGAAGCTGCTGGCCACCATCACGCTCGTCCTCGCCCCGCTCTTCATCCGCTAGATCGGAGGCAGCCAGGCGGGCCGGGCCCTCTCGGGCCGGCTCGCCTCCACGTTCCATGGCCATCATCTTCCAGGCACTCGTCATCGGGATCGTGCAGGGGCTGACCGAGTTCCTGCCCATCTCCTCGTCCGGGCACCTCATCCTGGTGCCCTACGTGCTGGGCTGGACGGACCCGTTCATCAACTCGCTGGCGTTCTCGGTGATGCTCCACATGGGGACGCTCGTGGCTCTGCTCGTCTACTTCTGGCGCGACTGGGCGCGCCTCGTGCCGGCCGGGCTGGCAGCGCTCCGGGACCGCTCGTTCCAGGGCGACCCGGATCGCCGGATGGCCTGGCTGATCGCCGCGACGCTCCCGCCGGCCGTCGTGCTGGGCGTGCTGCTCAGCGACTTCTTCGAGGAGAAGGTGCGCCAGCCCCTCCTCGTTGCCGCCATGCTCGTGGTGGGGGCGGCGATCCTCTGGCTGGCTGATCGGGCCGGGCGGAAGTCCGAGCCAATCGAACGCCTCGGATTCCGCGGCGCGTTCGGGATCGGCTGCGCCCAGGCCCTGGCCCTGGTGCCCGGGATCAGCCGGTCCGGGATCAGCATCAGCGCCGGCCTCGGCCTGGGCCTGACGCGCGAGGCCGCGACCCGGTTCAGCTTCCTGATGGCGACGCCGGTGATCGCGGGCGCCGGGCTCTTCGAGCTCAAGAAGCTCGTTTCCGGCCAGGTCGCCACCGACGTCAACGCGGGTGCGATCGCGATCGGGTTCCTGGCTGCGGTCGTCGCGGGATTCGCCGCGATCCACGTCCTCCTCCGGTTTGTCCGGGGCCACCCGATGACCGTCTTCGTCGTGTACCGGATCCTCCTCGCGGCCCTCGTCGCCGGCGTGGTCCTCTCGGCCTGACGCGACACGCGGGCACCCGTTGGAAGTCATGAAGCAGCTCCGCCAGCGGGCAATCCGCGACCTCGTCGCGCAGCGCCCGGTGCGTACCCAGCAGGAGCTGGCCGTGGCGCTGCAGGAGCGCGGTTTCCGGGCGACGCAGGCCACGATCAGCCGCGACATCGCCGAGCTCCAGCTGGTGAAGGTCGGCGGCGAGGGCGTGGCCGTCTATGCCCTGCCCGCCCGCCTGGCGGAGGCCGACCCGACCGGCGAGGAGCGGCTCCGGCGCCTCTTCCGGGACATCCCCGTGGAGCTCCGCGAAGCAGGCCTGCTCCTCGTCCTCGTCACGCTGCCCGGGTCGGCCCACGCGATCGCGGCGGCGCTCGATCGCGCGCGCTGGCCGGAGGTGGCCGGCACGATCGCCGGCGACGACACGCTCTTCGTCGCGTGCGCGGACCGGCGTGCGCTCGCGCGACTCCGCGGCCGGCTGGAACGCCTGGCCGCGGGATAGGCGGGGATGTCCGCGCCTCGACCCGCCGCGTCTTCCGCCGGCCCGTACACACTGCACATGCTGCCCGCGGAGCGTTGGGCGGCCTGGCGTGATGGCTCCCCTGACGCCAGCTACGAGGCCGAGGGATTCGCGGCCGACGGCTTCGTCCACTGCACGGACGGGGAGGAGGAGATGGTCGCGACTGCGAACCGCCACTACCGAGCAGATCCCCGGGCGTTCGTCGTGCTGGAGCTGGACCTCGCCGCGGTCGGCGCACCGTGGCGGTACGACGACCCGGGCCGGCGCTACCCACACGTCTACGGGCCGCTGGCGCGAGCGGGGGTCCGGTCCGCGGCGGCACTCCTCCGAGCGCCCGACGGGACATTCCTGGCGTTCGGTGAGCGTCGGGAGGCGTGATCCGGGTCGGCGCGTCACTTTGACACCCCGCGCGGGCGGGGGCTATCATCCGCACTCGACCGGACTTCGGGCGCGCCGACACCGCGAGGCAGACGCCCGGGGTTCTTTCATATGCGGGACATCACACGCCGGACGGGCGGACCCGCCCGGTCGCCAGAGGTTCGATCCCTCCGTGAACACGAAGCCAACCTACCTCTCGCGCGAGGGCGAGGCCAGCCTGCGCCAGGAGCTCGACGACCTCGTCAACGTGCGCCGCGCCGAGGTTGCCGCCCGCATCCACGACGCGAAGCAGCACGGCGACCTTTCCGAGAACGCGGAGTACGAAGAGGCGAAGAACGAGCAGGCGTTCGTCGAGGGCCGGATCCAGACGCTCGAGGGCATGCTCAAGACCGCGGTGATCATCGAGCACTCGGGCTCGGACCACGCCTCGCTCGGCTCGACGGTGACCGTCGAGAGCCTCGACGGCCCGGAGACCTTCTCGATCGTCGGCTCCGCCGAGGCGCGTCCCGAGGACGGCAAGATCTCCAACGAGTCGCCGGTCGGGCGCGCGCTGCTCGGGCGCAAGGCCGGCGAGCGGATCACGGTCCGGCTGCCGAACGGGACCGACTTCACCTACACGATCAAGAAGATCAGCTGAGCGCCCGCCCCGAGGCGTTGGGACGAGCGGCCGGCGCGGCCCCCGCTCCGGCGATCGAAAGGCCAGGGACGCACGCGATGTACTGGGCCGACGAGCTGGCATCCGCCGCCGACGGGCCGCAGGTCGTCAATGACTCGAAGACGCCCTCGGGAACGGTCCACGTCGGGAGCCTCCGCGGGCCCGTCGTCCTCGATGTCATCACCCGGGCGCTCCGTGACCGTGGCGTCCCGACGACGCTCCTTTACGGCGTCGACGACCTGGACCCGATGGACGCCCAGGCGCTCCTGACCCCGGACGCCGTGGAACGCGAGATGGGCCGCCCGCTCTCGCAGGTTCCCGACCAGGTCGGCGACTGTCACGCCTCGTACGCCCGCCACCACGCCCAGATCTTCATCGACATCTTCGACGGCCTGGGGATCCGCCCGGACCGCTACTACTGGATGAGCGACATCTACCCCACGGGCCGGATGGACCCGTTCATCCGGACCGCCCTGGACCGCGCCGACGTCGTCCGCGACCTCTACCGCCGCGTCTCGAAGGTCGAACGGCCCGCCGGCTGGCTCCCGGTGAGCGTCGTCTGCCCCGTCTGCGGCAAGGTGGGCACGACGCTCGCCCGCGACTGGGACGGCGCCACGGTCGCCTTCGAGTGCCTGCCGGACTACGTGACCTGGGCGCGCGGTTGTGGAACGGCCGGGCGGATCGCCCCGTTCGGGGGTGCTGCCAAGCTTCCGTGGAACCTGGAATGGGCGGCGCAATGGTCGCTGTTCGGCGTGACGATCGAGCCCTGCGGCAAGGACCTCGCGACAGCGGGCGGGTCGCGCGACCGCTCCGACGCCCTGGCCCGCGAGGTCTTCGACCGGGAGCCGCCGCTCAACCTGCCCTACGAGTTCCTCAACATCGGCGGGCGCAAGATGTCCACGAGCAAGGGGCGCGGCGCCGCCGCGCACCAGGTCGTCGAGGTCCTCCCGCCGGAGCAGCTGCGGCTCCTCTTCCTCCGGCCGCGCCCGAACCAGGCCATCGAGTTCGACCCTGACGGCACGGACGCCATCCCCCGCGTCTTCGACGAGTTCGACCGGCTTGCAGCCGCGGCCGCCGGCCGCGAGGTCAAGGGCGAGCTCCCGCCGGACGCCGACCGGATCTTCCGCTACTCGCTCCTGGACGCGGCCGCGGACCCGGCCGCGGAGGCAGGCCGCTACCGGCCGGCGTTCGGGCACCTGGCGCTGCTCGAGCAGATCCCCGGCGTCGACGTGGCGGCGCGGGTGGCCGCGGAGAAGGGGAGCGGCCTGGCGCCCCAGGAGATCCGGATCCTCGAGGAGCGGCGCGCGGCCGTCCGCGGCTGGCTGGACGCCTATGCCCCGCAGCAGGCCAGGATCCAGGTTCGCCGGGAGGGCCTCCCGCCCGAGGCAGCGGCGCTCGGCGAGGACCAGCGCGCCTGGCTCGGTGCCCTGGCCCTCGCGGCCGGGGACGCGCCACCGCGGTCCGGGGACGCGTGGCAGACGCTGATCTTCCAGGTTGCGTCGGCGGCAGCTCTGCCGGCGGGCCGCGCGTTCGGCGCCGTCTACATGGCGTTCCTGGGCCGCACGAACGGGCCGCGGGCGGGCTGGCTCCTGGCAAGCCTGGAGACGGGCTTCGTCGTGGCGCGCCTGCGTGCCGCGGCGGGCTGGCGCGATCATGCGGAGGACGCGCCCGGCGCGACCGGGGCGCACGGGACGGCGGAGGCGGCGGGATGAGCGTGGGTGTGCAGCGGCTCCGGGACGAACCCGAGGTCATCCGGCAGGGAGCCCTGGACAAGGGCGAGGACGCCACGCTCGTGGACGCCGCGCTGGCGCTCGATGCCCGCCGACGGGAGCTTCTCGGCGAGGCCGACGCGCGCAAGCAGGAGCGGAATGCCGCCTCGAAGCAGGTCGGCGAGGCGATCAAGGGCGGCGCCGCCCCGGACGGCCCCGAGGTCGCGTCCCTGCGCGCCGTGTCGGTCGCGGCAGGCGAGCGGATCGCGGCGCTGGACGCGCAGATCGGGCGCGTGGAGGCCGAGCTGGAGGATGCGCTCCTGCGGATCCCGAACCCGGCCGACCCTGACGTGCCGGTCGGCGACGCGAGCGCAAACCTGGTCGTCCGGACGTGGGGCGAGCCGCTGCCGAGGGCCGTCCCCGCCGCGGCCCCCTGGGAGCGCCGGCCCCACTGGGAGGTCGCCGAGCGGCTGGGCATCTTCGAGCTGGAGCGCGGCGCGAAGATCGCGGGCTCGGGGTTCCCCGTCTACCGCGGCGCGGGGGCCGGGATGCAGCGCGCCCTGATCGACTTCTTCCTGACTGTCCACACGCGCGAGAACGGCTTCACCGAGATCTGGCCTCCGGCCGTGGTCAACGCGGCGTCCGCCCGGGGCACCGGCCAGATCCCGGACAAGGAAGACCAGATGTACGTCGTGACGCGCGACGAGCTCTACCTGGTCCCCACGGCCGAGGTCCCGGTCACGAACCTCCACCGCGACGAGATCTTCGAGTTCGGCGAGCTGCCTGTCCGCTACGCGGCCTACACGCCCTGCTTCCGCCGGGAGGCCGGCGCCGCAGGCAAGGACACGCGCGGGATCCTGCGCGTCCACCAGTTCGACAAGGTCGAGATGGTGCTCTTCGAGAAGCCGGACGCCTCCGCCGAGGCGCTTGACTGGATGGTCGGGCGCGCGGAGGATCTCCTGCGCCGGCTCGGGCTGGCGTACCGGGTCCTCCTCATGGCGACGGGGGACATGGGCTTCGTGCAGGCGAAGAAGTACGACCTGGAGGTCTGGGCGCCCGGGGTGGAGCGCTGGCTGGAGGTCTCCTCCTGCTCGAACTTCCGCGACTACCAGGCGCGCCGGATGGCGATCCGCCACCGACCCGCCCCGGGCGCCCGGCCCGAGCTGGTCCACACCCTGAACGGGTCGGGCCTCGCGCTCGCCCGCGTCGTGGCCGCGATCCTCGAGACCTACCAGGAGCCCGACGGCAGCGTCCGCGTACCCGAGCCGCTTCGGGCCTCCCTGGGAACGGACGTCCTGCGCCCGACCGCGTGACGGCGCCGGAGCGCCGCCGCCGCCCTGATGGCGACCCCCGGGACCATAGTGCCGGGGGGACCCGGACCTGCGAGCCGTGGAGCGCCGGCGTGGCGCCGCCCATCCTTGGCGCATCACCGTCCGCCGTCCCGCCAGGGCCGGCACCTCCCCTCGCTCCTCCGAGTGCCAAGCTCCTCATGCACGATCGACCTCGCCGCCTGGTTGCGGCAGGTATGGCAGGCCTGCTCCTCGCGGCGCTCCTCGCGGTTCCCGCCGTCGCGGCCTCCCCGCACCCGGCGCAGGTCCGCAAGGCAGAGCCCAGGCGTGTCGTGGAGTACCACCCGAACAGGCGCTTCACGGCGGACACGGACCTCGTGTCGGCGTCGGGCTACGCCGCCTGGATGATCGACGAGCTTCTGCACGAGACGACGCCGCTGCCCCCGCTCGGCGCAGCGTTCATGCGCGCGGAGCGCGACACTGGGATCAACGCCCGGTATCTCGTCGCGCACGCGATCCTCGAGACGGGGTGGGGCACCTCGTGGATTGCGCTGCAGAAGCACAACCTGTTCGGGTACGGCGCGTTCGACCGCGACCCGGCCCGGTATGCCCTGCGCTTTCCTTCGTTCGCCGCGGGCATCAGCTACGTCGCGGACGAGATCCGCGCGGCATATCTCTCGCCGGATGGGCGCTGGTGGCGGGGCTTCCCGACGCTCCGCGGCGTGAACCGCTTCTACGCATCCGACCCGTTCTGGGCCGACAAGATCGTGGTCCTCGCGAACGCGATCGACCAGGTCGTCCTCACGCTGCGCGAACGAGGACTCCAGTTCGGCCCGCCGCGCCTCACGACGCCGGCGGCAGGCGCCGCCGTGGCGGCAGGCGCCGCCGTGGCGGCAGGCGCCGCCGTGGCGGCCGGCTCGTCCGTGGGCGTCGAGATCCCGTGGACCAGCCGGACGCTCGGCCTGCCGGCGGCAATCCGGTTCGCCGTTCGCTGGACGCCCGTCGCCCTCGCCGAGGGCGGCGACGCCATCGCGCCCGGGTTGCCGGCAGCCTCGTGGACGCTCGTGAGCCGGGCCGCGGGCGCAGGGAAGTCGGTCCACCTGACCGTGGCGGCGCCGGCGGTGCCCGGCTCGTGGCGGCTCGAGATCGAGGCGCGAGATTCCGACGGGCGTCAGCTTCCCGTCACGGACTCCCGGCCGATCCGGTCGATCGCCGTGCGCGTCGCAGCGCCGACCGAAGCCACGATCTCCGTTGGCCTTGACCTGGCGCCCCCGGCGATCGCGGCCGACCGCGCTCCGACGACGACGTTCGCGGCTGCCCCGGCGCCCGAGCCGCAGGCGGGAGCGCTCGTGGCGAGCATTCGCAACGTCGGCCGCACGGCGATCCCGGCAACCGCCCCCGATGGCACCCCGACCATCGTCGAGGCATGGAGCCTGCCGCTCTCGGCCGGTGGAGATGCGATCCGCCTGGGGGGCGTGCCGTTGGGCGCGGACCTGCCGCCGGGCGGGCTGGCCACGGTCCAGGTGCCTCGGCCGGCCGCCGCTGCCGTCGTGGTCATCCGCCTCGCGGGCGACCCGGCCGCCATCGGGCGGAGCGTGCCGGCGGCCGCCCTCTACAGCGTCCCCGCCGACGGTCGTGCAGTGCTCACCCAGCTCAGCGTGCCCGACCTGCGGGATGAAGCCCTCGCGTCTCCGGTGCCCACCACGGCGTCCGCGCCGGCCGCGGGCACACCGGCCCTGCCAGCGCCGGGCGTCGCCGCCCCATCGATCATGCCGGCGGACGCCGCCTGCGACGTGTCGATCGGTCTCCTTTTTGATCCGGCGCCGCCCACGCTCGACAAGCTCGGCCAGCCGGCGCTCCCCCCGTGGATCCTCGTCCGGACGCTGTCGACGCTGCCGGGCGCCGCGGCCGATTCGACGATGGCCTTCGTGCCGTGGCCAGGCGACCCGACGCCCGGCGCTCTCCAGGAGCTCACCGTCCCCGGCGTGCCCGCCGGGGTCCGCTTCGTGGTCGTGGCGCTGGTTCCGGCGGGCGGCACGGACGCCGATCCCGCGACCCTTCGGCTGGCCTGGGTGCCCGTCGCGGCTCCGCGAATCGACCCGATGCCGCGCTGATCCGACGGTGCGGCCGCAAGCGGGCTGTCGGCACGCCGCGCGCTACCCGCCCGCGGCCCCTCCGGTCGGCGGGTCCACGACGGTGATGAGGCCGCCGTACATCCCCATCGCGCACGAGTAGGACAGGGTTCCCGCCGGGAGGGCCGGCAGGTCGATGGTGTTGACGCCGGCGTGGAGCCGCCGCACCGACATGCCCAGGCTCGGCACGACCAGGGAGGCCGCGCACGAGCCCGTGCTGGTGGACTGGATCGTCCAGCGGGTGGGGATCCCGGCGTAGATGGACACGTTGGTCGGGCTGTAGCCATCCACGTTCTGGTACGTCGTCAGGGTCTGGATACCGCCGGTGACGGTCCCCGACGGAGGCGCCGCGGCCGCGACGGGCGAGACACCGAACGGGAGGTTGAGGCCAGAGAGCCGGAGCCCGGCTGTGCCGTTCACGATCGCGAAGCCGACCACCACGACGCCGACGAGGCGCATGAGGGTCGGGCGCCACGTGCTCGGGACAACCACTGGGAGTCCCGCGAGCGCGAGCAGGCCGGGGGCCGTGCCGAGTGCGAAGACCGCGAGGATGGCACCCGCGAGCAGCGGCGAGCCCGTCGAGAGGGCGTAGATCTGGACCGCCTGCGTGAAGCCGCAGGGCAGGAAGAACGATGCCGCACCGAGCCCGGCCGCGCGGGCATCCGAGTAGCCCCCGACAGCGCCATCGCCAAGCCCGAGGCGACGCCCGAGACCCATCGGCAGGGTCGGCGCCCAGGTCGCGATCCGCGGTGACAGCCCGGTCAGCCGTGTCCCGAGGATCGTCATCACGACCGCCACGCCGATCATCAGCACGGCCGTCACCTGCGGCGGCAGCGTCACGCTCGCGCCGAGGGCACCGAGAGCCGCTCCCAGCACAGCGTAGCCTGCGATCCGGCCGGCGATGAAGACGAGCGCGGGGCGCATCTTCGCCGTGATCGCCGTATCGCTGGTCCCGGATGCGGTCCTGCGGGTTTCGAACGCGGCGGACAGGGCGAGGACGAGCCCGCCGACCAGCGCCGCGCACGTGGACACGCCAGCGGCGAGCCCGAGCAGCAGTGCGATGAGGATCCCACCCTGGTTCAGGTCGCCGACTCCCGAGGCCAGGCTGGCGAGGCCCGTCACCGACACCAGCACCGCCAGGCCCCCGACCAGGACGATCCCCATGATCGCGGTCATCCAGACCTCGGGGTCAGGCGTGAGCCACGGCGTCCGTCCGATCTCATAGCCGGCGGCGCGGATGGCCTTCGTGATCGCCGCGGTCGGGATCGGCGCGGAGCTCGTGACTTCCACGCGGCCATGGACCGCGGAGGCCTTCACCTGCTCGACGTTGGGGATCCGGCCCACGTGGCGCGCGATGCGGTTCTCGCACGCACGGCACGTCATCCCCGCCACCGGGATCGTGGTCGTGACCATCCCGACCGGCGTCGCCCCTGTGCTCGACGTGTCGTCGCGGGCGGTGCGCCGGCTTTCGGCCATCTGCGCCAGCAGGCTGTCGACCTCGAGGCTGAACAGGAGCTCGCGCTCCCGGACATCACCCGCCACGGGCGCGACGGCCGGGGTCGCGGGCGCGCTCCGCCGCTGGGCGTTCGAGGCGGTCGTGGTGTGGCGGCGGGACATCGAGACACACGCTCCTTCGGAGATCCGACTGACGGAACGAGCGTGGACTATGTGTGCCCGCAGTCCCATGCAGGCAGGCGCAAGCCTTCCTCAAGTTCCGGTCAAGCGGCGAGCCCGGCTCCACGGGCGGTCGAGCCTTCCCTCGGCAACCTGCGCGCGGGGTCTACTGGACCACGATCGTCCCGCTCATGCCCGCCTCGAAGTGTCCGGGAGCGTGGCAGGCGAACGAGAAGGGTCCCGGGCCCGTGAACGTGTAGGTGAGCGACCCTGTCCGCATCATGCCGAGATCCGCGATCTCGGGCGTCCCGGCCTTGTCGGCGGCCACGTCGGCAGCCGGTCCGACCATGAACTCATGGGCCACGGGGCCCATGGACGTGACCTCGAAGGTGATCGTCTCGCCGGCCTGGATCGTCACCACGTCCGGCACGAAGCGGAGCTGCGGGGTGGCGACGATCTGCACGACTCGCGGATTCGCCTGCGTTCCCGCCACGAACCCGGCCTGGCCCGGCCCGGGCGCGGACGCCGGTCCGGCCCAACCGCCGCCCATCACGCCGGAGCCGGCCCAACCGCCGCCCATCATGCCCGTGGCTGCCCAGCCGGGTCGCGCCGAGCCCCCGACCGCGGGCGGTACCAAAGCGCCGGCCCCGATCAGCGCGATCCCGGCGACCACGAGGGCCGTGCCGAGCCATGCCACGCGTCGGCCGTTCATCGCCCTGACCTGAGGACGTTCGCTGCCTGCGTGTACTCGGCCTCGCTGATCTCACCGCGGGCAAAACGCACGCGAAGGATGTCGAGCGCCTCGATGCCGGCGGCCGGCGCCCCGGGCCGATGGTCGGGAGCCGTGGCTCGCGATACCGCCCACGCGACGAGGGCCACCAGGCCCACGATCAGGAGGATGCACCCGATCACCCAGAGCATCCCGCCGAGCCCAAACCCGAGCCCCGTCCCATATCCCATCATGTTGGTTCACCGTTGACGCGCCCCGGATCTTCCGAAGACCTGGCCCAATGATCGCCGGGGCACCTCTCGTGCGATGCTCGCCCGGGTCAAGAATTGGTCAAGAGACCGCTGGATCGCTTCCGGCGGGGCGAACTAGCCGCCGCGTGAGCACTCCGCGCAACGCCCGACGATGGTCAGGTGGGACAGGTTGACCTGGAATCGGCGGTCGTTGATGAGGGTCTTCGTGAGCCGGCGAGCCTCGTCGGCCTCGATCTCCCAGGTGCCCCCACAGGCCTCACAGCTCAGGTGGCCGTGCTCCGTCGAGGGGAGGACGTGGAACTCCTCGCGTCCGTCGAGCCCGTGGGAGTGGCGGACAAGGCCGATCATCTCCAGCACGTCCAGGGTCCGGTACACGGTCGAGGCCGTCGTCTCCGGGTCGAGGGTGCGACAGCGTTCGACGAGCTCAACCCCAGTGACGTGGCCATCGGATCCCACGAGCACGTCGACGAGGGCACGCCGCTGCGGAGTCCAGCGCATGCCGCGTTCGCGGAGTTCCGCTCTCGCCCGCGTGATGGTCGCCAGGACGGCGGCTGCGTCGCGTTCCACGTTCAAGCCCGGATCGTACATCTGCCCGGGTGGCTGGTGCGTATAGAAGGTGTCGATCACGTTGACTTCCAGATGCGACGTGATGCAACAGCGAGCCTCCTCTGTTAGGCTCACCCCCTGCTCCCCAGCGCCCCCGGAGACCCCGCGATGCTGAACACGCTCCGTCCTCTCCTCGGCTCCTCCAGCGCCCTGCGGAACCGGGTCATCGGCGTCTACGTATTCCTGGCTCTCTTCAACCTGGCGGCATGGGGCCTCGCCGTCGGTGCTTCATCTTCGTATCCGATCATGCTTCCGACGGCGTTCCTGGCCTACACGTTCGGCCTCCGTCACGCGGTCGATGCCGACCACATCGCGGCCATCGACAACTCGACGCGCAAGCTCATGCAGGACGGGCAGCGGCCGGTCGGGGTGGGGCTCTTCTTCTCGCTCGGCCACTCGACGATCGTGGTCGCCCTGACGGTCCTCGTCGCGATCTCGGCCGGGATCGTCAGCGACATTCCAGCCGCCCAGCAGATCGGCGGCCTCATCGGCACGGCGGTTTCGGGGACCTTCCTGATCGTCATCGGGATCATCAATCTCGTCGTCCTGCTCGACATCTACCGGATGTTCCGGCAGGTGTCAGCGGGCGGCTCCTACAGCGAGGAGAGCCTCGAGGACTTCCTGAACAACCGGGGCCTGCTCGCGCGACTTCTGCGGCCCATGCTGCGGCTGATCAGGAAGAGCTGGCACATGTACCCGCTCGGATTGCTCTTCGGGCTCGGGTTCGACACCGCGAGCGAGGTCGCGCTCCTGGGCCTTGCTGCGACGTCCGGCGCCGGCCACGTCCCCGTCGTGCTCATCCTCATCCTGCCGGCGCTCTTCGCGGCCGGCATGTCCACGATCGACGCCACCGACGGCATCCTCATGCTCGGTGCCTACGGCTGGGCTTACGTCAAGCCGATCCGCAAGCTCTACTACAACCTCAACATCACGCTCGTCTCGGTCATCATCGCGTTCGTCATCGGTGGGATCGAGATCCTTTCGATCGTCGGGCGCCAGCTCGGCCTCACGGGTGGTTTCTGGAACATGGTGACGAACGTTGACTTCGGGCTTATCGGCGTCGCGATCGTCGCGGTGTTCCTGGTCAGCTGGGGCCTCTCGACCCTCGTCTACCGCTGGAAGGGCTACGACAACCTGACGCCGACCCCGGTCACATCGGCGCCCGGCCCGAGCGGGCTCGACCAGGCGGCCTGAGGAGCCGCGCGGCGCGGGTCAGGCCGCCGGGACCTCCAGCACGAACGTAGCACCCGTTCCGGTGCCGGCGCTCTCCGCCCACGCGCTCCCCCCCATCGCTTCCGCGAGCGCACGTACGATCGCGAGGCCGATCCCGGACCCGCCGGCAGCCCGGCTGCGTGCCGGATCGATGCGGTAGAAGCGTTCGAAGACCGTCTCGAGCTGCTCGGGGGCGAGGCCGGGACCCTGGTCGGTCACGCGCAGCTGCACCGTCGAGCGCCCCGACTTCGCCGTGATGACGATCGTCGAGCCGTCGGGAGCGTGGCGGATCGCGTTCGAGAGGTAGTTCGCCAGGACCTGGGCGACGCGGTCGCGATCGGCCCGCGCGACTGCCGGCTCGGACCCGAGCGTCATCGTGATCGCGCGCGGCGCGGCGAGCGGACCGAAGCCATCGGCGACCTCCCGGGCCACCGCGGTGAGGTCCACCGCCTCGATCCTGAGTGGCAGCTGGTGGGCCTCGGCACGCCAGAGCTCGGCGAGGTCGCTGACCAGCCGGGTGAGCCGCCGCGTCTCGGCGCGAAGGAGCCGCCACGTCGCGTCCGAGGGCTCGATGACCCCGTCCTCGAGGCCTTCCAGGTACCCGTCGAGGGTCGTGAGTGGCGTGCGCAGCTCGTGGGCCACGTCGCCGACCAGCTGGAGGCGCCGCCGCTCGGTCGCCTCGAGCGAGCCGGCCATCTCGTTGAACGAGAGCGCAAGGTCGCCCAGCTCGCCCGGTTCATCGGCCGGCACCCGTTCCGCATAGTGGCCGTGCGCGATCCGGTGGGCAGCGCCGACGAGTGTCGTGATTGGTCGCGCGATCCGGGCCGCGACCGCGAGGCTCACGATGGTGGCGGTGACGACCGCGATGATCGTGGCGGCAGCGATCGCCTGGCGCATCGCCTCGGCGAAGGCCGCCTGGGTGGCCTGGCCCATCGCCGCGCCCATCTGGTCGCCCGGCGCGTGGCCCATCGCCGCGGCGAAGTAGCCCGGGCCCACGAGCAGGACGGCCACGGCGACGGTGCCGATCGCGGCCGCGACCACGACGAGGAAGGCCACGAGCATCCGCGCCCGGAGCGAGCGTGCCAGCATCATGTGGGCTCCCGGAGCCTGTAGCCGACCCCGCGGACGGTCTCGATGAAGCGGGGTCGGGCAGGGTCGTCGCCGAGCTTGCGCCGCAGGTTCGCGACGTGCACGTCGACCAGGTGGTCGTCGGCGACGAACGCCGGGCCCCAGACCCGGTCGAGAAGCGCCTGGCGACGGATGACGACGCCAGGATCGCGGGCGAGGACGGCAAGCAGGTCGAACTCGAGGGCGGTCAGCTCGACGGCCGTGCCGTCCACTCGGACCGCGCGGCGCGGCTCGTCAAGGTCGAGGCCGGCCGGGGTGGCCGGCGCGACGGATGCCTCATTCCGGGGCCGGCGGAGGAGCGCCTTGACCCGCGCAACCAGCTCCCGCGGCGAGAACGGCTTGACGAGATAGTCGTCCGCCCCAACGGTGAGGCCCATGATCCGGTCGATCTCCTCGCCGCGGGCGGTGAGCATCAGGACGTACGCGTTCGAGAAGGCGCGGAGCTGCCGGCAGACCTCGATTCCGTCGATGCCGGGGAGCATGACGTCGAGTACGACGACATCGGGATTCCCCGCCCGCACAGCAGCGAGGCCAGCCGGGCCGTCGGCCGCCGTGTCGACCTCGAACCCGTCTCGTTCCAGGTACCCGCGGACGAGGTCGAGGATCGGGACCTCGTCGTCCACGACGAGGATGCGGCCCGGGTTCGGGAGTGCCATGCGCAGAGAGTCGGGCAGATGCGGCGAAGACGCAACCGCCGTTCGGCATAGCCGATGCGAAGTCCGTGAAGAGTGGCCCCGGCCGAGCCCGGGCCTTGCGCCGCGCCCGCCGCTTTCGTCGACGCGGGCTGGTACCCTCGGTCCGCCGACGGGCCTCGACCACGCGGAGCGGTGGCAGCGCGGTCGAATGCGGCGGCCTCGAAACACGCTCGTATGACCTAACCGCACCACCGACAGGCTCAGGACCGCCGGGATTGGACCGTTGTGTGGGCCATAGGCCACACCGTAGGCCACACCTCCGGCGGGCTGTCCATCCGGGTCCGGAGAGGTCGCGGGACAACGATGAAGGCCTCCGGGCAACGCCATGAGCGTGTTGCTTGCGCGCTGAGACGACCCCGAGGTCGCGTCCTGGATTCGCGTCGACGGGATCACCCAGGCGGAGACTGACGGGACAGGTAGGCCCCGTGCGGGCTGGCCAAAGCGCGGCAGCTTCCGGCAGCCGGTGAAGGCAAGGCCGGCGAGATGCTCATCGAGGTGCGCCGGGCGGGCGAACTGTGCGCTGGCCCGCTTCGGGATCAGCCAGCCGCAATCGTCAGTCGCGGTGCCCGGGGACATGACGAACCTTCATGACTCCGTCGCGTGTTGACAGC
>DAITNC010000003.1:0-52503 GCA_036834865.1 Candidatus Limnocylindrales bacterium
CGAACTGCATCCCCTCCGTGTATTCCTTCTCGAGGCCCAGCGACTGGCCCTCTTCGACGGTGATGACGCCGTCCTTGCCGACCTTGTCCATCACCTCGGCGATGATCTCGCCGACCTCGGGATCCGCGGCGGAGATGGCCGCCACGGCCGCGATCTGCTCGCGCGAGTCGACCGGCCGCGAGGCGGCCTTGATCTCGGCCACGATGACCTCGACGGCGCGCTCGATGCCGTGCTTGAGGACCATCGGGTTCGCCCCGGCGGTGACGTTGCGGAGGCCCTCGCTGACGAGCGCCTGGCCCAGGACGACCGCGGTGGTCGTGCCGTCGCCGGCGACGTCGTCGGTCTTGGTGGCGACCTCCTTGAGGAGCTGCGCGCCCATGTTCTCGAAGGGATCCTCGAGCTCGATGTCGCGCGCGATCGTCACGCCGTCGTTGGTGATGGTCGGCGAGCCGAACTTCTTGTCGAGGACGACATTGCGGCCCTTGGGGCCGATCGTCACCTTGACGGCGTCGGCGAGCTTGTCGATGCCGCGCTTGAGAGAACGACGCGCGGTGTCGTCGAAAACGACCTGCTTAGCCACGGATTTGGTTTCCTCCTGGAAATGACGAGCGAATGCCGGACGTGACGGGCGGTCCCGTCAGTCCTCGACGATCGCGAGAATGTCCTTCTGGCTCACGATGAGCAGGTCCTCGCCTTCGACCTTGAACTCGGTGCCGGCGTACTTCGCGTACAGGATCTTGTCGCCCACGGCGACGTCCATCTTCTCGCGCGACCCGTCCTCGAGGATCCGGCCGGGACCGACCGCGAGGGCCTGCCCTTCCTGGGGCTTCTCCTTCGCGGTGTCCGGCAGGACGATCCCGCTCTTCGTGACCTCTTCGCGCGGCGACGGCTTGATGACGACCCGATCCCCGAGCGGCCGGAGCTTCGTCGTCTTGGATGCGGTGGCCAACGGGTGACCCTCCTGTGCAATGTGGGCGTTCAACCGCCGGGCCTGCCGGCGGGACCCCTCGATGGACCCGTGCGCGGACTTCCGCGCGGTTGTCTGCAGCGACGTCCCGGGGCCGCGGCCACCCGGTTGGAAGGGTCGCGACGGTGGTTGTCAGCACTGCTGGCACTCTCACTTGAAGAGTGCCAGCAATCTACCGGACGAGGTCGCCGATGTCAAGCGCACGGCACCTGGCGCGGCGGCTCTACGCCATCTCGGCCGCCCGCACCTCGCGGGCCGTGCGCCGGACCGTCGATCCACCCGATGCCGTGGGCCGCGACGCGCTAGTCTCCCAGGCATGGAAACCATCCATGCTCGAGTGGTCCTGCGAGCCGGCCTCGCGGAGGCGATCCTCGACCCGGGCGCCGGAGGCCGGATCGCCGCGCTCCGCGTCGACGGCCTGGACCTCCTGGTCACCGAAGGGTCCGGGCCGCTGGCCTGGGGCGCCTACCCGATGGTCCCGTGGGCGGGCCGGATGCGCGACGGGCTCCTGCACTGGCGCGGGGCGGCGTACACCCTGCCGACCGACCTGCTGCCACCGCACGCCATCCACGGGACGCTCGTGGAGTCCGCGTGGGCGACGCGCCTGCCGACCGGCCACGCAGCCGCGATCCTCGAGGCGCCGCTCGGCCGCCCGTGGCCGTTCGGAGGCCGGGTCCTGCACAGCGTGTCCCTCTCCGAGTCGTCGCTCACCGCAACGCTGGAGGTGCACGCCGACGAGCTGCCCTTCCCCGCCATCGTGGGATGGCACCCGTGGTTCCCCCGGACGCTCCGCGGGCCGGCGGGCCCCGCGGGCGGTCCCGCGGAGGTCGACCTGCGGGCAGACGGGATGCTCCGTCGCGGCGCGGACGGCCTCCCGACCGGCGAGGTCGTGCCGGTCCCGCCGGGGCCCTGGGATGACTGCTTCGTGGGCGTGACGTCCCCGCCGGTGGTCCGCTGGCCGGGCGCCCTTGAGATCTCGCTCGAGAGCGACGCCGCGTACTGGGTGGTCTACACGGAGCATGCCGACGGCGTCTGCGTGGAGCCGCAGACGGGGCCGCCGGACGGACTGAACACGGGCCAGTTCACGCTCGTCGAGCCCGGTCGGCCGCTCATCGCGTCGATGACGCTTCGCTGGCGGCGCCTCGGCTGAGCGGGCGCGATCAGCCGGTCGCGGCCGTCATGCCACTCCCGAAGATCCGGTCGTGGTTCGCGACCAGCCTCGCCCCGAGCTCGTCGGGATCCTCGCCGCGGCGTTCGGCGACCCACTGCGCGGTGACCCGCACCCATTCGGGCTCGTTGCGTCGCCGCGGCGCGCCGGGCGGCGAAAGGTACGGCGCGTCCGTCTCGACGAGGATCCGGTCCGGCGGGACCAGGCGGACGCTCTCGGCGGTGGCTTCCTCGCCGCGTCGGAACGCAAGGCCCGACACGCTCACCGCGCACCCGAGCGCCAGCGCCGCCTCGACGTAGTCGACCGGGCCGGATACCGAGTGGAGGATGGCCGGCGGCCGCTCCCCGAACGCCACGCCGACCCGACGGGTCCCGAAACCGGCCGCCCGGAGCTCGTCGATCAGCGCGTCCTGCGCGTCCCGTTCGCCAGCGTTCGAGCGACAGTGGAGGATGGCGGGCTTCCCGGTGGTCACGGCCAGCGCCAGGTTCCGGCGCAGGTTCGCGAGCTGTGCTGCAACCGGCGAGAACATCCGGTCGAAGTCGAGCCCGGTCTCGCCGATCGCGACCACGCGCGCGTCGCCGGCGAGCGCCGTGATCCGCTCCCAGGCCGCGGCATCGGCTTCAGATGCCGCGTGCGGATGGACCCCGACCGCGACGCCGGCGAGGCGCGGGAAGCGGTCGATGAGCCCGAGCGCAGCGACGGACGACGCCTCGTCCCAGCCGGGTACGAGGATCCGTTCGACGCCGGCCAGCTGGGCGGCGACCAGCACCTCGGCGACGTCCGAGGCGAAGGTCTCCGCCTGGAGATGACAGTGCGTGTCGACGAGCCGCACGATCAGCCGGGCGCGGCGCCCCCGGGCGCATGGTCCGCGCCCTCGGCTGGCCCGGGCTCGACGGCCTCGATCTCCAGGCGCGGGAAGAGCGGGATGGGCGATCCAAGGACCCCGGCCTCGCCCGCGTGGGCCCCCCACCGCAGCTCGTCGAGCAGCGGCGGCCCGCCGTTTCCGTCGGCGGCGTAGCCGTGGGCGTGGCCGAGCTGCTCCATCACGCGGGGCGCGAGGCCCGGCATGACGGGGGCGACGGCAAGCGCCACGAGCCGGCACGCCTCCACGAGGTCCCCCAGGACCCCGCGGAGCCGCTCGGCGGCGCCTTCATCGCCCGCCTTGACGGCCCGGGCGATGACCCAGGGCTGCTCGGACTCGACGAACCGGTTGCCGGCCCCCACGAACTCCCAGAGCACGGCAAGCGCCTCGTGGAGGAGGCACCCCTCGAGCTTCGCCGCGTACGAATCGCGGATCGCCGGCCAGGCCGCCCCGAGCGGGCTCTCCCCCGCGCCGCGCGGATCCGGCCGCTCGCCGCCAAGGTAACGGGCCGCCATCGACACGGTCCGGTTCACGAAGTTGCCGAAATCGTTGGCGAGGTCCGCGTTGTAACGGCGGGTGAACAGGTCCCACGAGACGTCACTGTCGCGGTCGAAGCCGGCTTCGCGGAGCGCGACGTAGCGCGCGCCGTCGCTGCCGAACGCATTCACGAAGTCGATCGGGTCGAGGAAGTTGCCGCGGCTCTTGCTCATCCGCTCGCCGTGGGCCAGGAGCCAGCCGTGGACCCACACTCGCCGCGGCGCCTCGAGCCCGGCCGACCAGAGCATCGCGGGCCAGAAGATCGTGTGGAAGCGCGCGATGTCCTTGCCGATCACGTGGAGGTCGGCCGGCCACCAGCGCGCGAAGTCCGCCGGGTCGTCGGGGAAGCCGGCCCCGGTGATGTAGTTGATGAGCGCGTCGTACCAGACGTAGATCGTGCCGGCGGCCGGGTCCCAGGAACCGTCCGCGAGCTGCGCGCTGCTCCCGTCGGGGAGGATCGGGAACGGGATCCCCCACCCCGCATCGGGCCGGCTGATGGAGAAGTCCTCCAGGCCGCCGCGGATGAAGCCCAGCATCTCGTTGCGCCGATGGTCGGGCGCCACGAAGTCCGGGTGCTCCTCGAACCAGCGCTCGAGGCGCTCCTGGTAGGCCGAGAGCCGGAAGAACCAGTTCCGCTCGGTGAGCCACTGGAGCGCGACGTCCGGGTGGTTCGGACAGATCGTGCCGAGAGCCGTCTCGACGACGTCGGTGGCGTTGCGGAACCCCTCGTTGGGACAGTACCAGCCCTCGTACATGCCGAGGTAGATGTCGCCGCTGGCGTACGCCCGGCGGACCATCTCCTGGGCCGCGCGGAAATGGTCCGGGTCCGTGGTCCGGATGAAGCGGTCGGGGGCGATTGCGAGGGCCCCCTCGGCGGCTCGGAAGCGCGCGACCTGCTCGTCCACGAAGTCCCGCGGCGAGCGCTGCTCCTCGGCCGCCCGCATCGCGATGTTGACGCTGTGCTCGTCCGTGCCGGTCAGGAAACGTGTGGGGACCCCGGACATGCGGTACCAGCGCGCCAGCACGTCGGCCCCGATCACCTCGTAGAGCGTGTGGAGTCCGGGCCGGTTGTTCGCGTAGGCGATCGCGGTGGTGATGAAGAAGCGGTCGGGTCGCTCGGGCATGGCCGGCCGATCGTAGCAGGGCCGGCGAGGGCACCGCGCCCCGCGGGACCGTCCCCCGGCGGACGGAGCCGCGCCCGGGCCCTCAGTGCCGGAAGTGCCGGGTTCCCGTCACGAGCATCGTCGCGCCGGCCGCGTCCGCAACGGCGACGACGTCGGCGTCACGGACGGAGCCACCCGGCTGGACGAACGCGCTGACGCCCGCCGCCAGGCACGCCTCGACCGCGTCCGGGAAGGGGAAGAACGCGTCCGACGCGCACGCCGCCCCCGCGAGCCGCTCCGGTCCGAGGATCGACCGCGCCTTCTCGACGGCCTGGCGGGCCGCGTCCACCCGGCTGGTCTGGCCCGAGCCGATGCCGATCAGCATCCCGTCCCGCACGAGGACGATGGCGTTGCTCGTGACGCCGCGGACGAGGCGCCAGGCAAGGTCGACGTCCGCCCGCTCGGCCCCGGTGGGTGCGCGCCGGGTGACCTGCGCCCAGGTGGCGGGATCGTCCGGCGCAGTGTCCGGCGCCGTGACGAGGACGGCGCCGCCGGCCGTCCGGAACGCCCCCAGCCGGTCCGGCGGGGCGGTCGTCGCGGGCTCCGCCAGCCGTCGGTCCACGACGAGCCGCAGGTTCGCCCGCCGGGCCAGGACCGCCCTGGCATCGGCGTCGAACCCGGGGGCGACGACGATCTCCAGGAAGATGCCGGCGAGGCGCTCGGCCACCTCCCGGTCGACGTCCCGCGTCAGTGCGACGACGCCGCCGAACGCGCTCACCGGGTCCGCGGCGAGCGCATCGTCCCATGCGGCGACGAGGCTCCCCCGCTCCGCCGCGCCGCACGGGTTGGTGTGCTTGACGATCACGCAGGCGGGGCCCCGCAGGGCGCGCCCGAGTGCCGACGCCGCCGATGCGTCGAGGATGTTGTTGTAGCTGAGCTGCTTGCCCTGGAGCGCCGATTCGCGCGTCCCGAACGGCCCGTCCGCGTCGCTCCCGCCGGGTCGCCGGTAGCGCGCCGCGGGCTGGTGCGGGTTCTCGCCGTAGCGGAGCGTCTCCACCTTCTCGAGGCCGACGGCCAGTGTCGCCGGGAACGGGTCGGCGCTCCCGGGAAGGCCGGGCTCGTCGGGCAGCGGGATCCCCGCCCGGCCGAGCTCGCGGGGCAGGACCTCGGCGATGCGCGCGTCGTAGGCGGCCGTACGCCGGAATGCCTCGACCGCGAGCACGGACCGGAGGCCGACGGGAATGCCGCCGTGCGCGTCCAGCGCCTCGAGGATGGCGGGATAGCGGGCGGGCGACGTCACGATCGCGACGCTGCCCGCGTTCTTGGCGGCCGCCCGGACCATCGAGGGGCCGCCGATGTCGATCTCCTCCACGAGGCCGGCAAGGTCCAGCTCGCCGCGGGACGCGCGCTCGGCCGCGGCGCCGAAGGGGTAGAGGTTCACGACGACGAGCTCGAACGGCTCGATCGCGGCGGCGGCCAGCTGGGCGACATGGCCGGCGTTGCCGCGATCGGCGAGGATCCCGGCGTGGATCCGCGGGTGCAGCGTCTTCACCCGCCCGTCGAGCATCTCCGGAAAGCCCGTGACGGCCGCGACGTCGGTCACCGGGAGGCCGGCTTCGCGCAGCGCCCGCGCGGTCCCACCGGTGCTGACCAGCTCGAAGCCTCGCGCGACGAGCCCGGCGCCGAGGTCCGCGAGCCCTGCCTTGTCCGAGACAGAGAGGAGCGCACGCCGCGGTTGCGGCAGGGCGGCCAGGGCGCGGGCGGGATCGATCGTCACGCGCGATCCGCCCACGGTCAGCGCACCGCCCAGGAGCAGCGCGACCGCGCGGGGCAGGAGCCGGTGCTCGACCGCGTGGAGCCGCTCGAGGAGCGTCGCCCGGTCGTCGCCCGGACGGACCTCCACCGCTTCTGCGACGACGATGGGACCCCCGTCCAGTGACGTGTCGACGAGATGCACGGTCACGCCGGTCACCGCGGCGCCGGTCGCGAGCGCGTCGCGAACCGCGTGCGCCCCGGGAAAGCTCGGGAGGAGCGACGGATGTACGTTGAGGACGCGGTTCGGGTACGCGTCGAGGAGGATCGGGCCGACGAGGCGCATGAAGCCGGCCAGAACGACCGCGTCGACCTCCATCGCCTTCAGCGTCCCGGCCAGGGTCCGATCGCCGGAGGCGCGGGAATCCGGGCTCCGGGCACCGAGGTCCTCGATGAGCGCGGTGTCGATGCCCGCCTCGGCCGCCCAGTCAAGGGCCGGGCACGCGCGGTCCGCGAAGACGAGCGCGATCTCGGCCGGAAGGGCGCCGCGCGCGATCCGCGCCTGGAGGGCTCGGAGATTGCTCCCGCTCCCGGAGACGCCCACCGCGATCCGACCGCTCACCGCTCCACCTCCACGTAGCGCCTGCCGCCAAGGTCCGCTGCCGGCACGATCTCCCCGGCGACATACGCGCCGATCCCGGCGGCCGCCGCGGTGGCAAGCGCCGCGTCCACCGCGGCGGCCGGCACCGCCACGACCATCCCGAGGCCGCCGTTGAACGTCGCGCGGAGCTCGGCCGCACCGAGGCCGCCCAGCGTCCCGAGCAGCTGCATGACCGACGGCATGGGCCACGCCGCCGGGTCCATCCGCGCCGCGAGCCCGTCCGGCACGATCCGCGGCACGGCCCCCGGCAATCCCCCGCCGGTGACGTGGGCAACCGCGTGAAGGTCTCCGCCGGCGGTCCGGACCGCGGCCCGCATCGCCAGCACGGCCCGGGAGTAGATCCGGGTGGGGGCCAGGAGGACGTCGCCGAGCGATGAAGCCGCATACTCCGGCTCGGGCGCGACGCCCGCCGCCCGGGAGGCCAGGATCTCCGCGAACGGCGCGTCCAGCCGGAGGCCGGCCCCCGCGACGAGGCGGCGCACCAGCGAGAAGCCGTTGCTGTGGAGCCCGGACGCGGCGAGCCCCACGAGCACGTCGCCGGCCCGGACCGCCGACCCGTCGATGACCTCGTCGTACTCGACGACGCCGACGCACATCGCCGCAAGGTCAAGGTCGGCGGGCGCCATCGTCCCCGGGTGCTCGGCCGTCTCGCCGCCGAGGAGGGCACAGCCGGCCGCGCGGCAGCCCGACGCGACCCCGGCGACGATCGCGGCGACCTCCTCGGGCACGAGCCGGCCGACCGCCACGTAGTCCAGCAGGAAGAGCGGCTCCGCGCCGGCGCAGACCACGTCGTCGGCGCACATGGCCACGAGGTCGATCCCGAGGCCGCCGAGCAGGCCCGCCGCCCGCGCCAGGGCCGTCTTCGTCCCGACGCCGTCTGTTGACGCCACCAGGAGCGGGCGCCGATAGCCGGCCGGGATCTCGATCGCCCCGGCGAACCCGCCCAGGCCGCCAACCACCTCGGGGCGGCGCGTGGAGGCGACCGCCTCACGCATGAGGGCGACCGCCCGCTCGCCCGCGTCCACGTCCACGCCGGCGGCCCGGTATGCGTCGCGGGGGGCGTGCTCCCGCGCGCCCGAGGGTGCACTCCGGCGCGTCGCCTCAGCCACGGTTCCCGACGCCCTCCTCGAGGGCGAACTTGCGGCTCGCGGTGTCGTATGGGACGGGCTCCGGGTAGTGGCCGTCGAAGCAGGCGAAGCAGAACCGATCGTACGGCAGGTCCAGCGCCGCGAGGACGCCGCGAATCGAGAGGTAGCCCAGCGAGTCGGCCCCGATGAACTCCCGGATCTCGTCCACCGAGTGCGTCGCGGCGATCAGCTCGGTCTCGACCTGGGTGTCGATCCCGTAGAAGCACGGGTGGTAGATGGGTGGGGCGCTGATCCGCACGTGGACCTCCGCGGCGCCCGCCCGGCGCAGCAGCTCGACGATCGAGCGCGTCGTCGTCCCGCGCACGATCGAATCGTCCACCACCACCAGGCGCTGGCCGCGGACGATCTCGCGAAGCGGCGAGAGCTTCACGGTGACGCCGCGCTGGCGCATCGGCTGGGAGGGCTGGATGAACGTGCGGCCCGCATACCGGTTGCGGATCATCCCCTCGCGGTACGGCATGCCGGACGCCTCGGCGTACCCCACCGCCGCAGGGGCGCCCGTGTCCGGGACCGGCATGACGAAGTCGGCCCGGACCGGCTGCTCCCCCGCCAGCTGGATCCCCATCCTCCGGCGCGCCTCGTAGAGGTTGACACCCTCCATGTAGGAGTCGGGCCGGGCGAAGTAGATCAGCTCGAAGACGCAGAGCGCCGGCGTGGCGGGGGCAAACCGCACGGAGACGGGCGCCTTGCCGGCCTGCAGGATCACGATCTCGCCCGGCTCGACGTCGCGCACGTAGTCGGCGCCCACGACGTCGAGGCCCGCTGTCTCCGAGCTCAGCACCCAGCCGACCCCACCGTCCGGGTCGTCCCACAGGCCGACGGGGCGCGGCTCCGCCGGCGCCAGCCGGCCGAGGACGAGCGGCCGGAACCCGAACGGGTCGCGAACACCGATGACGCGGCGCTCGTCGAGGATGACCAGGCTGTACGCGCCGCGCGTCGTGGGCAGGACCCGGCGGAGCGCGTCCACCGTGTCGCCGGCCGGCTCGTCCGCGATGAGCGCGGTGAGGAGCTCCGTGTCCGTGCTCGCCGGGAGGCGCGCACGTCCGCCGGCCAGCTGTGCCAGCAGCTCTCGCGTGTTGACGAGGTTCCCGTTGTGCCCGATCGCCAGCGCCCGCCGGGGTCCCAGGCGAAGCGTCGGCTGGGCGTTCTCCCAGATCGTGGAGCCGGTGGTGGAGTAGCGGCAATGGGCGATCGCCAGCTCACCCCGCAGGCTGGGGAGGCGCCGGTCGTCGAGGACCTGCGCGATCAGCCCGAGGTCCTTGTAGAGCATCAGCTGCTCGCCGTCGGAGACGGCCACGCCGGCCGACTCCTGGCCGCGGTGCTGGAGCGCGAAGATGCCGAGCGCGGCGATCCTAGCGGCCTCCTGGCCGGGTGCGACGACCCCGAACACGCCGCACATCGGTCAGGCCTCCTCGCCCAGCGCGCGCGGGAGCCCGTGCTCCCAGGCGTGGCGCAGGTCGGCCAGCGTGACCTCGAGCGCATCGGCGATGCTCGCGCCGCGGCCTTCGGCGGCGCCGGTGGCGCCCACCCCGACGAGCTCGACGAACAGCCGCGGCCCGCCGACGGTCCCGAGCTCCGCGAGCGGGACGCCGTGCCGGGAGGCGAGGGCATGGACGGCGGGCAGGTCCGACGGGCGGGCCGTCAGCACGATGCGCGAGGGGCTCTCGCCGAAGAGCGCGACGGCCGGCGCGCTCGCAACGGCCACCCGGAAGCTGCCGCCCCGGCCGCCCCAGATCGCCATCTCCGCGAGCGCGACCGCGAGGCCGCCACCCCCCACGTCCTGGGCACCCGTGACGGAGCGCGCCGCGATCGCCGCGCGGATGAATGCCTGGACGGCGGCCTCGGCCGAGAGATCGAGGCCCGGCGGTCCATCCTCGGCGGCAAGGCCGGCGAGCGCGGCGTACGCGCTCCCGCCGAGCCCGGGCCCCGTCAGCCCGGCGAGCAGGGCCACGTCCCCGTCCGCCGCGAACGCCGGCCCCACCAGGAGCGCCACGTCGTCGAGCAGGCCCACGATGCCGATCTCGGGCGTCGGCGCGATCGCGGATCCGGGCGCCTCGTTGTAGAGCGACACGTTGCCGCCCGTCACGGGGATCCCAAGCGCCCGGCATGCGTCACCGAGCCCCCGGACGGCTTCCCTCAGCTGCCAGAAAGCCTCCGGTCGGGTCGGATCGCCGAAGTTCAGGCAGTTCGTGACGCCCAGGGGCCGCGCGCCCGTGACCGAGACGTTCCGGGCGGCCTCGGCCACCGACAGCGCCGCGCCCAGGTACGGATCGAGCGCGCTGACGGCCTCGTTGCCGTCGGTGGTGGCGACGAGCGCGCGCCGCGTGCCCTTGACCCGCAGGACAGCCGCCCCGTGACCCGTCCCGCCGACCGTGTTCGTCCCGACGTGGCGGTCGTACTGCTCCGCCACCCACGCCCGCGAGGCCAGGTTGGGGCTGCCGAGCAGCCGGAGCAGGACCGCGCCCGGATCCATGCCGCGTTCCGGGAGGGCCGCACCAGCCGTCGCCGGGCTCCCGGGCGCCGGGGCATTCCGGCGGCGCGGGGGCGGCGCCGCCAGCCGGTCGAACACGATCGCCTCGGAGGCAAGCGCCCGGGCCGGCACCCGGGCCAGCTCCCGGGCGCCCCGGTTGGGGGCTCCGTCGACATCCAGGCCGCCCTCGATCACCGCGATGTCGCCGTCGTCGGTGACTCGCCCGATCACGGCGCACGGGATCCCCCAGCGGGCGCAGATCGCCGCGATCTCCGGCAGTCGGGCCGGCCGCGCGATGACCACCATGCGCTCCTGCGACTCGCTGATCAGCACCTCGAACGGCGCCATGCCCGGCTCCCGGCGCGGGATCGCGTCGAGGTCGACGCGGATCCCGGTCCCGGCGCGGTCCGCGGTCTCCGAGACGCCGCAGGTGATGCCGGCGGCGCCCAGGTCGGAGAGGCCCTCCGCAAGTCCGGCGGCCAGGATCTCCAGGGTCGCCTCGATCAGGAGCTTCTCGGCGAACGGGTCGCCGACCTGGACGGCCGGCCGCTTCGAGGGATCCTGGTCGCCGAACGTCGCCGAGGCGAGGACCGAGGCGCCGCCGATCCCGTCGCGCCCGGTTGCCGATCCGTAGAGGATCACCAGGTTCCCGGGCCCCGGCGCGGCGGCCCGCATGATCGCGTCCTCGCGGACCAGCCCGATCGCCATGACGTTGACGAGCGGGTTGCCCGCGTACGACGGGTCGAAGACCAGCTCTCCGCCGACCGTCGGGACGCCCACGCAGTTGCCGTAGCCGCCGACGCCGCGCACGACGCCGTTGACGAGGTGGCGCGTCCGTGGATCCGCCGGGTCGCCGAAGCGCAGCGCGTCGAGGACGGCGATCGGCCGGGCGCCCATCGCGAAGATGTCGCGCAGGATGCCGCCAACGCCGGTGGCCGCGCCCTGGTACGGCTCCACCGCGGACGGGTGGTTGTGCGATTCGATCTTGAAGGCGACCGCCAGGCCGTCGCCGATCCGCACAACGCCGGCGTTCTCACCCGGGCCGGCCACCACGTCGTCGCCACCCGTCGGCAGCGTGCGGAGGAGCGGCCGGCTGCTCTTGTAGGAGCAGTGCTCGCTCCACATCACGCTGAACATCGCGAGCTCCAGGTCGTTGGGACCGCGGCCCAGCTTCCCCTCGATTGCGGCGAGCTCCTCGTCGGTCAGCCCGAGCGCCCGGTGGAGCGGCACGGTCGCGACGGCCGGTGTCATGCCCGCGCTCATGTCCCCGCCCCGGAAGCCGTGGGCGCGCCCCCCTCCGCGCCGCCGCGTGCCCGCGCCGCGGCCGACTCCACGAGCGAGCGGAGCAGCAGCATCCCGTCGTCCGAGCCGAGCAGCGCGTCGGCGGCCCGTTCCGGGTGCGGCATGAGGCCGGCCACGTTGCCGGCTGCGTTGAGGACGCCGGCGATCGCGCGCAGCGAGCCGTTCGGGTTGGCGCGATCCTCGACACGGGCCGGGCTCCCCGCGTCGTCCGCGTAGCGGAAGAGGACCCGGCCGTCGCGCTCCAGCGCGTCGAGCGTGGCCTCGTCGGCGTAGTAGCAGCCCTCGCCGTGGGCAACCGGCATCCGGAGCGCACGGCCGTCCGGCACCCGGTGCGTGAAGGGCGTGTCGGCGCGCGTCGCCGTGATCGTCACGTCCCGGCACACGAAACGGAGCGAGCGATTGCGCAGGAGCGCCCCCGGCAGGAGCCCGGCCTCCGCGAGGACCTGGAAGCCGTTGCAGATCCCGAGGACCAGGCCTCCGTCGGCGGCGTAGCCGGCCACGGCGCGCATCACCGGGCTGAAGCGGGCGATGGCGCCGGCCCGCAGCGAGTCGCCGTACGCGAAGCCACCCGGCAGGACCACCGCGGCGACGCCACCCAGGTCGGCATGCTCGTGCCAGAGCTCGACGGGCTCGGCTCCGGCCCGGGCCAGGGCCCAGGCCGTGTCCGCGTCGCAGTTCGAGCCCGGGAAGACGACGACGCCGACCCGGACGGTCACCCGCCGCTCCCGCTGCGCGCGGCCGAGATGGCGCCGAGCGGCTCGATCGCGAACTGCTCGATCATCGGGTTGCAGAGCAGCTCGCGGGCAAGCTCTTCGACGAGCGCGCGAGCTGCAGCGGCGTCGGGCGCGTCGACCGCGAGCTCCACGCGCCGACCAACCCGCACCTCTCCGATCCCGGCGAGCCCGAGATGCGGGAGGCTCTGCTCGACGGCGCGGCCCTGCGGGTCGAGGATCCCGTCCTTGGGAAGGATGTTGACCGCGAAGCGGAACCGGCTGGCGACGATCTCGGCGCTCATCGGGCGATGACATCCTCCTGGAGATAGCGGGCGAAGCTGGCGCCGGTGATACGCTCGAAGGCCTCGACGTAGCGGGCGCGGGTCCCGGCGACCACGCCGTCGGGCAGGGCCGGGCCGGGATCGGTCTTGTCCCAGCACTGGCCCTCCAGCCAGTCACGGACGTACTGCTTGTCGTAGGAGGGCTGCGAGCCTCCCGGCGCGTACGCGGCCGCCTCCCAGAATCGCGACGAGTCGGGGGTCAGGACCTCGTCGGCGAGGACGAGCGTGCCGTCGCCGTCCAGGCCGAGTTCGAACTTCGTGTCCGCGAGGAGGATCCCCGCCCGCGTACATGCGGCCGCGCCATGTGCGTAGAGGCGGAGCGCGACATCGCGAACTCGCTCCGCGAGCGCGCCTGCCTCGCGCCCGGGGGCCGCCAGGAGCCCCACCAGGGTGTCGAAGGAGATCGGCTCGTCGTGGCCGGCCTCGGCTTTCGTAGAGGGCGTGAAGATCGGCGCGGGAAGGCGGTCTCCCTCGCGCAGCCCGGTCGGGAGCCGGATCCCGGAAACCACGCCGGTCGCCGCGTAGTCCTTCCAGCCGCCCCCGGCGAGATAGCCCCGGACGACGCATTCCACCGGCAGGATCTCCAGGCGCCGACACAGCAGCATCCGGCCGCGCAGCTCGTCGGCGCGACCCGCCCACGCTGTCGGAAGCGCGCCCGGATCGGTCGCGATGAGGTGATTGGGCACGATCCCGGCCGTCCCGTCGAACCAGAAGCGCGACAGCCCCGTGAGCACCTTGCCCTTGTCGGGGATCGGCGTCGGCAGCACGACGTCGAAGGCGGAGAGGCGATCCGACGCGACCAGGAGAAGCCGGTCCGCGTCGACCGCGTACAGGTCGCGGACCTTGCCGGAGCGGATGAACGTCCCGGCGGGCGTCATCGAGCGATCCCGGGGTCGATGGCGTCGAGACGGGCGATGATGGCCGGCACGTGGGCAAGAAATCCCGCGTCGTCGAAGCAGGCGTCCAGGCGCGCCAGGGTCAGGCCCTGCGCCACGCCCGGGTCGGTCGCCAGGAGGTCGCGGAGCGGGCGTCGCTCGTCCGCGGCGCGGAGCGCGCTCCGCTGGACGATGGCGTACGCCTCCTCGCGGGACAGGCCGCCCTCGTCGACGAGCGCGACGAGGACCCGCGAGGAGGCATGGAGGCCGAGCCCGCGCTCGATGTTCTCGCGCATGCGCTCGGGCCGGACCACCAGGCCCTCCACCAGGCCGGTCATCTTCGCCAGCATGTAGTCGAGGAGGATCGTTGCGTCGGGCAGGAGCACCCGCTCGGCGCTGCTGTGGCTGATGTCGCGCTCGTGCCAGAGCGGCTGGTTCTCCAGCGCCGCGCCCGCGTAGCCGCGCAGGAGCCGGGCCAGCCCGGCGATCCGCTCGCACAGGATCGGGTTGCGCTTGTGGGGCATTGCCGAGCTGCCCTTCTGCCCGGCCCGGAACGGCTCCATCAGCTCCCCGATCTCCGTGTGCTGGAGGTTGCGAACCTCGGTGGCGAAGCGCTCGAGCGAACCGCCGGTGATCGCGATCGCGGCCATCACCGCGGCGTGCCGGTCGCGCTGGACGATCTGGGTGCTGACCGGGTCGGCGGCGAGTCCCAGGTCGGCGAGGACCTCGGCCTCGAGGTCCGGGGCGAGCAGGCTGTACGTGCCGACGGGACCCGAGATCTTGCCGGTGGCCACGTCCTCGAACGCGCGGGCGAGGCGGGCGCGGTCACGGGCAAGCTCGAACGCCCAGCCGGCCAGCTTGAGCCCCAGCGTGGTGGGCTCCGCGTGGACCGAGTGGGTCCGGCCCATCATCACGGTGCCGGCCTCGGCCCGGGCACGGGCCACGAGCGCGGCCAGGAGCGCGCCTGCGCCGGCCAGGAGAAGATCGCCGGCCGCTCGCAGCTGGAGTGCCAGCCCGCTGTCGACGACGTCGCTGCTCGTCAGGCCCAGGTGGAGGAAGCGCCCTTCCGGCCCGACCGACTCCGCCACCTGGCTCACGAACGCGATCACGTCATGGTCGGTGGCCTGCTCGATCTCCGCGATCCGGTCCACGTCCACGCGGGCCCGCCGGGCGATCACCGCCTGGGCCTCGGCCGGCACGGTGCCACGCGCGACCTGGGCCTTCACCACCGCGAGCTCCACGCGGAGCATCGCCGCGAAGCGCGCCTCCTCGGACCAGACCGCGCCCATCTCCGGGCGCGTGTAGCGGCGGATCACCGGCGGGTCCCCGCGCCGGCGGCCAGCGGCCCAGCGGCGATGTCATGCCGGCGCTGGAGCCCGGCGAACGTGACCGCATCGGCACCGCGCTCCGCGGCATCCCGGGCGGCGGCGAGGTCCGGCCCGCGGCCGACCACGGTCAGGACGCGGCCGCCGCGAACCCGCCACGTCCCGGCGCCGTCCCGGGCCGTGCCCGCGTGGAAGACCAGCGCGCCGCCCGCCTCCGCCTCCGCCAGTCCGGCGATCGCGGCCCCGGCCAGGGGCGCTTCCGGGTAGCCGCCGGACGCGAGCACGATGCCCACCGCCGCGTCCGAGGTGGCGGGCAGGAGGACGCCGGTCATCCCTGCCTCCGACGCGGCCGCGGCCAGGCGGCCCTGCGCTGCGGCGAGAAGCAGCGGCGCCAGCGGCGCGGCAAGGCGCGGCAGGATCACCTGCGTCTCGGGGTCGCCGAAGCGCGCGTTGCACTCGAGGAGCGCGGGGCCGTCCGACGTGAGGATGAGGCCGGCGTAGAGGGCGCCCCGGAACGGCGTCCCACGTCGGGCCAGCTCGGCCAGGAGCGGCACGTGGAACGCCGCCACGATCTCGGCGACACGCGCATCCGGCAGGTCCGGCAGCGGGCTGTACGCGCCCATCCCGCCCGTGTTCGGGCCAGCGTCTCCGTCGCCCAGGCGCTTGTGGTCGCGAGCCGCAGGGAGGGCGAAGGCGGCGGTCTCATCCGCGAGGACGATGACGCTGGCCTCCGGCCCGTGCAGCCGCTCCTCCACGACAACCCGGGGAGCGTCGGCACGGCCGTCCGCGGGCGCGACCGCGAAGATGACGTCGAGCGCCGACGCTGCCTCGTCGAGCGTGTCGCAGACCGCGACGCCCTTGCCGGCAGCCAGGCCGTCGGCCTTGATGACAACTCCCCGCCCGCTCGCGCACATGTACGCCGCGAAGGCGAGTGCCGCGATTCGGCTGCCGAAGGCTTCGGCCCGGGCCATCCGCACGCCGGCCGCATCCGCGAGCACATGGCAGAACGCCTTGGAGCTCTCGATGCGGGCCGCTGCCGCGGTCGGGCCAAAGGTCGGGAACCCCGCCATCGCCAGCGCGTCCGCGACCCCCGCCGCGAGCGGCGCTTCCGGGCCGATCACGGCCAGGTCGGCCCGCGCCGCCCGGGCGGCCGCCACGACCGAGGACGGGTCGCACGGATCGCCCTCCACCACGGAGACGCCGCCCACGCCTGCGATCGCGTCGCTGCCGGGAACGGCGATGACCGCCGCAACCCCGGGCTCGCCGGCGAGCCGCACCGCCAGCGCGTGCTCGCGTCCACCCCCGCCCACCAGGAGGATCCGGTGCGGGGTCGGCGCGACGGCGCGCATCAGCCTCGGCCGGCCGCGAGCGGTCGGTCGTCGAGCATCACCGTCTGGGTGCGCTCCGGCCCGACGGAGACCAGGGTGATCGGCACGCCGGCCAGTGCAGCGAGCGCGGCAACGTAGGCGCGGGCGTTCGGGGGAAGGTCGTCGGGCGTGCGGGCCGCGTGGATCTCCTGGGGCCAGCCGGGGTACGTCTCGTAGATCGGGACCGCGCGGGCAACCTCCTCAGCGGAGGCGGGCCAGCGCTCCACCCGCCGGCCGTCAATCTCGTAGGCAACGCAGAGGAGGATCTCGTCGATCCCGGACAGGATGTCCAGCTTGTTGAGGATGATGCTGCTCACGCTGTTGACGTCCACCGCGTAGCGCAGCGGGACGGCGTCGAACCATCCGACGCGGCGGCGTCGGCCGGTCGTCGTGCCGAACTCGTGGCCGCGGGCCGCGATCCCCTCGCCGATCTCGTCGAGCAGCTCGGTCGGATACGGCCCGGCCCCGACCCGCGTCGTGTAGGCCTTCATGATCCCGATCACGGCCGAGACCTGCAGCGGCCCGATCCCGCCGCCCGTGCAGGCACCGCCGGCGACCGGGTTGGACGACGTCACGAACGGGTAGGACCCGTGGTCGAGGTCGAGGAGCGTCCCCTGGGCACCTTCGAAGAGCACGTGGTCCCCGGCCCGGAGCGCGTCCTGCACCAGCGTCGTGGTGTCGGTGATCTGGTCGCGGAGGCGGATGCCCCAGCTGAGGGCCGACTCGACGAGCGCCTCGACGGCAAAGGGCCGGCCCTCTTCGCCGAGCTGTACCAGCTCCGCGTTCTTGTCGGGAACCAGGCGCGTGAGCTTCCGCCGGAGCGCGGCCTCGTCGAGGAGGTCCTCCATCCGGAGCCCGACCCGCGAGGCCCGGTCGGCGTAGGCCGGCCCGATCCCCCGGTGCGTGGTGCCGATCCCGTCCCTGCCGAGGCGCGCTTCCGAGGCGCGGTCCTGGGCCACGTGGTACGGCATGATCACGTGGCAGGCGTGCGAGACGCGGACCCGGGTCGTGTCGACGCCGCGCGCCGTCAGCCCGTCCAGCTCGCCGATCAGGGTTGCCGGGTTCACGACGACGCCCGGGCCGATGAGCGGCGTGATGTGGGGGTAGAGCACGCCGCTCGGGACCAGATGGAGCTTGAAGACCTCCGTGCCCAGCATGATCGTGTGGCCCGCGTTGTCGCCCCCCTGGTAGCGGACGACCCAGCGGACCTGCTCGGAGAGGAAGTCGGTCGCCTTGCCCTTGCCCTCGTCGCCCCACTGGAGCCCCACGATCACCGTGGCCGGCATGCGTCCCCCCCTGCCACGCTCGTGCCCGGCCGGCAACAAGAAAGGCCCTCGGCGCGTGCGCCGGGGACCTGCCAGGTAGTCTGCCCCGCCCGGACGGCGCCGCCCGCGCGGCACCCGGTGGGGCACGGGGCCACTCGGCTCATGGCGCGACCGAGATGCCGGCCTCGGACAATCGCTGCCTCCTTCGGGGGACCGGGCGGCCCGCGGTGTCGGGACGCGCGAAGTATATCAGCCGGCATCGCGGGCGCGGCCACTCCGGGGGCTCCCGGCCGGCGGCCGGACCGGGACCTTCTGGGGCTCCGGCGGTACCTTTGGGACGGCCTGCTCGACCCTCGCGGCGCGTACCGTGAGGCCGTGATACGCGCTCTCGGGTGGCTGGGGCTGCTGGCTCCGGTCGCCCTCCTCGTGCTCATCCTCCTCGTCGGCGCGTTCGGCCACGCGACGCTCGGCGACGTGGAGCCCTCCGTGATCGTGGTTGCCGCGGTCCTCGGCGGGAGTCTGACCGCGGCTGTGGCGAGCATCTGGATCCGCGCTCGGGTGATCCCCGTGGTGAGCGCCGCGGAGCGCCTCGCCGCGGGCGAGCTCGGCACCACCGTGCCAGCGCAGGGCAGCGGCCTCGACGACCGGCTGGGACGGGCCGTCGCCCAGCTCGGCGCGACGCTCGCCACGACACACGACGCGGCGACGATCGACCGCCTCACCGGGATCGCGAACCGCCCGGCGCTCCTGGGCATGCTGCTCGGCGAGATCGAGCGAGCAGCGCGCTACAACCGGCCGCTCGCGGTGGGCTTCGTCGACATCGACCTGTTCAAGTCCGTGAACGACAGCCACGGTCACCATGTGGGGGACGTAGTCCTCCGCAGCGTCGCCGACGTGCTCCGCACCAGCCTCCGCGCAACCGACATGCTCGGCCGGTACGGCGGCGAGGAGTTCATGCTGATCCTCCCCGAGACCAGCGTCGAGGACGCGGCGTCGCTGGCCGAGAAGCTCCGGCTTCTCGTGGGCACGACGCCGATCCGGGTCGACGAGCAGCTGACCGTGGACGTGACCGTCTCGATCGGCGTCGCGGGTGGCCCGGGCGGCAACCTGCGGCTCGACGCCCTCGTGCGCGACGCGGACGCGGCGATGTACTCGGCGAAGTCGCTCGGGCGCAACCAGGTCTACGTCTTCGCCGAGCCGAGCGACGATGCCCGCGTCCGGCGGGCGCCGATCACAACCGATGGCAGGGCGCGAGCGACCGGCGTGGCGCAGCTGGCGCAGCTGGCTGCCGAAGAGGCGCTCATCGCCACCCTGACCCCGTACGCGAACCATCGCGGCCACGCGTCGGCGCTCATCGCCACCCTGTCGGTTGGAATGGCCCGCCGCATGGCGCTGCCGGACCCGGAGGTCAACCGCGTGCGGCTCGCGGCTCTGCTTCACGACGTGGGCAAGCTGGCCCTTCCCGAGGAGATCCTCGAGAAGCCATCCGCGCTCACCTCGATCGAGTGGGAATCGGTCGTGCAGCACCCACGGATCGGCCAGGTGATCCTCGAGCAGGCGTCGGTGCTGCGCGACGCGATCCCGATCGTCCTCCACCACCACGAGCGATTTGGCGGGAATGGCTACCCCTACGGCATCCGCGGGTCGGACATCCCGCTCGGAGCGCGAATCGTGGCGCTGGCCGACGCATACGATGCGATGACCGCGGACCGCCCGTACAAGCGGGCGATGTCGCACGCCCAGGCGATCCGCGAGATCCAGCGCCACGCGGGAACGCAGTTCGATCCCGAGCTGGTCACGGTCTTCTGCGACCTGTACGCGGCCGAGCGACCGGTGGCCGACATGGCGCTGCTGGGCGGGAGCGTGGCGCCGGTCACGACCCACGGCCGACGGCGCGCACGGACGGTTGCGGCCGCCAGCTGATCGCGTCTCCTCCCGGGCCGTCCCCGCGCAGGTAAGCGCCCGTGCATCGCCGGGTGCGGGCCGGGTGATCGAGCATCGCCAGGATGCGCGTCACGGCGGGCCCGACCGATCGTCCATCCGGGCCCGCCGCTCCGCCCGCCGAGTCGCCCGCCGCGCGAACGCAGGGCCGGACCCGGAGACCCGGCCGGCCAGGAGGGATCGGACCGATGAACAAGGTTCTGCTAACCGGACGCCTCACGCGCGACCCGGAGCTCCGCGTGCTGGCCAGCGGGAAGAACGTCACGACGTTCTCGCTGGCCACCAACGAGTACGTCGGGAACGGCAAGGAGAAGGCCGAGTTCCACTCGGTGGTCACCTGGGATCGGCTCGCCGACATCTGTGCCAGCTACCTTGGCAAGGGCATGACGGTCTCGGTCGAGGGCCGCATCCAGACCCGGCAGTGGGACGACGACCGAGGCGCGCACCACTGGCGGACCGAGATCGTGGCGACGGCAGTCGAGATGCTCTCCGGCCGGCGCAAGAAGGACTACGCCGCCGACGCGATGGCGGCTCGGGCGAACGCGCTCGGCGTCGAGCCGGCCGAAGCGCCCGAAGTGACCGACGACGAGGAGGAAGTGGAGCCGAGCGTCGCGCCCGGCGACCCGGAGCCGGCCGACGAGGTCCTCGCCGCCTGATCCCGCACGTTCCCATCGGCCGCGACGGGCGCCGTCCTCCCCTCCGGCGCCCGTCGCGTTCCCGCACCGGACTGCCCGGCGACGCTCGCGTCACGCGCGCGTCGCCGGGTCCGTTGGCGCACCCGCCCGATCCGGGGCGCCGCGCGACGGTTGGCGGCCTGCCTCTCGCCTGCGAGCCTGACGCACCCGCCCTGGTCAGGCCACGGGCGCCTCGCCCTCTGCGGCGTGGTCGTCCCGGTGGATCCGCCGGCGCACGGCCAGGAGCACGAAGACGTTGAGGGCGATCACGATGACCACGGCCACCATCGCCTCGCGACGGAACGTGCTCTCGCTGAGCTTCGAGTCGGCGAAGGCGTCGGCTTCGCCCGCCTTGGCGACCGCGGCGTCGGTGAGCGTGGCGACGTCCGTGAGCTGCGTCGTGTGCACCGCTGCCCGGGCCTGGATGAGGTCGGTCCGCGCCTCGGTCAGCGCGACGTCCGCATCCGTCACGATCATCCCGAGCGCGGCGGCCTGCTGCAGCTTCGCGTCGGCCGTGTCGTACGTGGCGCTCGCCTTCACCAGGGCGTCACGGATCCCGCTGGCCTGCGCGTACTCCGCCGAGGCCGAGTGGTGGCAGGTGTCGCAGCGCCGGTCGGCATCGGTCGCGAACTGCTCCGTCTTGAGCCTGAACGTGTTCGTGACCGGGTCGTGACAGATCGTGCAGTTGACCGTCGGGGGCGTCGGGTGGAAGAGTCGGTCCTCGCTGGTGGGCTGGACGTCGTGCGTCCCGTGGCAGGTCCAGCACTTCGGGCCGACGTCCAGGGTCGAGTGGCGGCTCTTCTCGTAGAGCGCCTGCGTGGCCGTGTGGCACTTCCCGCAGACGTCAACGACGTCGCTGCTCGTCGGCGGCTTCGCGTCGTGGGAGCCGTGGCACGACGCGCAGGTCGGGGCCCGGAGATCCGCCTTCTGCAGGAGGTCCTGGCCGTGGACGCTCTGCGAGTAGATCGCGTACTGGTCCGTCGGGATCCCGTAGGGCTGCATCAGCTGGGTGTTGGAGTGGCACGACGAGCACAGCTTCGGGACGTTGAGCGGATAGACGGCCGCGGTGGGGTCGGACGCCTTCTTGATGTCGTGCGAGCCGTGGCAGTCGATGCAGGCCGCGACCCGGCTGTCCCCGGCCGCGAGGAGCTGGCCGTGGACGCTCGTGGCGTACTTGGCGTACTCGTCGGTGGCGAGCTGGTACTGGGCCATCCGGGCCGCGTCCGAGTGGCAGCTCCCGCAGACGCCCACCGAGACGGCCTTCGACGGCTTCCCGATGAAGCCGGCCTGCGGCGACATCGCCACCGACATCGAGGTCGAGCGCGGATCTCCCCCGTGGCAGTCGGCACACCCGACGCCGTTCTTGCCGTGCACGCTGTCCGACCATTGAGAGGAGATCTGGGCCTGCGTCGCGTTGACCGCGCTGTGGCAGTCGTAGCACGTGTTGGACGACGCGTCGGACGGGTGGACGATCGGCTTCGGGACCGGCGGGAGCGTCGGGCCCGGGCTCCCCGACGGCGTGGTGACCGGCGCGGCGGTGGCGATCGGGGCGAGACTCGCCGAAGGGCCGAGCGAGGCCCCGGCGCTGGCCGCCGGGCTCGGCGTGGGTGTCGGCACAACGGGCGTCGGGGATTCGGCGGCGGCCGTCCTGGCAAGGACGACCGCGACGAAGAGGCAGATGGCGGCGACCGCGCCGGCACGGCGGGTCAGCCGGGCGAAGACGTCGCGGCGTGGGGTCGGCATCATCCCGTGGCCACGCGCCTCACCCGGCGCCCATGACCGTGAGCACGGCGATGGCAGCCAGCGTCAGCAGGCCGATGCCGAGCGCGATCGGGCGCTTGCGGGGCCGCACCTCGGGGTTCCTGTCGAGGAACGGCAGCAGCGCGAGGACGCCCAGCGCGATCCCGGGAAGGACGATCCCCACCAGCCTCGGGACCATCTTCAGGAGCTCGTACAGGAACAGGAAGTACCACTCAGGCTTGATGTGCGGCGGGGTCTCCAGCGCATTCGCCTTGTCCTCCAGGCCCGCCGGCAGGACCGAGGCGAGGATCACGAGGATGGCCAGCACCGCGTACCAGGCGATCACCTCGTCGAGCACGTAGTTCGGGAAGAACGGCTTGAGCTTGCCCCCGGGCTCCGGGCCGTTGGGCTCGGCCTTCTTCGGGTTGGCGAGCCCCAGGTGGTGGACGATCGTCAGGTGGACCGCGAGCAGGGCGGCAAGGAGCAGCGGCAGCACAAGGACGTGCATCCCGAAGAAGCGGCTGAGGGTTGCCTCCGTCACGTCCGCCCCGCCACGGAGCAGGTTCAGGAGCGAGTCGCCGACAACGGGGACCGACCCGGCGATCTCCGTGCCCACCGTCGTGGCCCAGAATGCGCGCTGGTCCCAGGGCAGGAGGTACCCCGTGAACCCGAAGCCGATCGTGACCACGAGCAGGCCGGCGCCGACGAGCCAGAGGACCTCGCGCCGGTGCTTGTAGGCGCCCTGCCAGAAGATCCGGACCACGTGCAGGACCATGCAGATGATCATCAGGTTGGCACCCCAGTGGTGGATGCTCCTGATCAGCCACCCGAACGTGACGCCGCTGGTGATGAACTTGACGCTGTCGTACGCGCCGTCGGGCGTGGGCTTGTAGTAGAGGGCAAGCAGGGTCCCGGTCGCGATCTGGAGCCCGAAGAGGAAGAGCGTGAGCCCGCCCAGGTACCAGGTCCGGGACTCGATCGGGATCCGGACGTGGAGCAGCGCGCCGGAGAGCGCACCGAGGCCGGTCCGGCGCTCCAGCCAGGTGTCTGCCGGCTTCGCGCCCACCGCGGGGTGCGGTGCCGTCGTGGCACCAAGGACCTCGTCCCGCCCGGCCATGGCTAGCTGTTCACCAGGAAGATCTGGTCCTTCTCGACGACCACCGTGACCGGCTTCAGCGGTGCCGGGGGCGGCCCGGAGACCACGGCCCCCGTCGACGCGTTGAAGACGCCGCCGTGGCACGGGCACCCGATCTGGCCGAGCGTGGAGTCGAAGGCCACGATGCACCCCAGGTGGGTGCAGACCGCCGAGAACGCGTGGAAGCCCTGGGCGGTGTTGGTGACGATCACCGGGGTGCTGCCCATCGCCACGACCTTGCCCGAGCCGACCGGGACGTCCGCCGTAGTGCCGGCGAGGACGCGACCACCGGCCTGATTGCTGGTGCTCTTCGGCGGGACGAGGAAGCCGAGCACTGGCGTCGCGACCATGGCCAGCGTCGAGAAGACACTGAAGCCCAGCAGCCACCGGAGGAATGTCCGCCGACCCGCCGGGATTCCCACGGACGGAACGGCGGGAACCGCTTCGGTGCGCTCGAGCTCCAACGAGTCCTCCCGGGACGAGGGCGGGGCGAGTGGGCGGGGTACGAGCCCGAAGGTAGGGGCCACATGGCCCTGCGGCAATATGCCGATCGGTAAGGCCGACTATGCCGATTGGTAGGTCCCGGCCTCCGCTGGCCGCGCGCCGGCCAGAACCAGCGTCAGGCAGGACCGGCGTCGGGGGCGTCGTAGAGGCGCCGCCTGGGGAGCCCGGTCGACGCCGCGACGCGGCGTGCCGCTTCGCCCCGGGCGACGCCCGCGGCAACGAGGCGGGCGACCTCCGCCCTGCCGACCGCCAGCGGGTCCGGCGGCTCATCGGCGACGCTCGGCATGGCGGGCGCCTGCGGCCCGGCGGGCCGCCGCTGGGCGACCGGCCGCTCGCCGACCACGATGACGATCTCGCCCCGCCGGTCGATCGCGCCCGCCGCGGCGGCGGCCGCGAGCGCGCCCAGGCTCCCCCGCAGGGTCTCTTCGTGGAGCTTCGTCAGCTCGCGGCAGACCGCAGCGGGTCGCTCGTCACCGCAGGCGGTCGCGAGGTCGGCGAGTGTCGCCGCGAGCCGGCCGGGCGCCTCGAACAGCACCGCGGTTCGCTCGTCCGCCGCGAGGCGCGCAAGGCGCTCCCTGCGCTCGCGCCCGCGTCGCGGCAGGAATCCCTCGAAGCTCCAGCGCGGCCCGGCGATCCCGGATGCCACGAGCGCAGCGAGCACGGCCGACGCGCCCGGGATCGGGATGACGGCACCACCCTCCGCAGCCCATGCAGCCACGAGCCCCGCACCCGGGTCGGAAACCAGCGGCGTGCCGGCGTCCGTGACGAGCGCGAGGTCCCGGCCGGCCCGCAGGTGCGCCAGCAGGGCGGGGGTCGTGGCCTCCTCGTTTCGCGCGTGGTGCGGCACGAGGTGGGTGGTGATCTCGTAGCGCGCGAAGAGCCGCCGGGTGACCCGGGTGTCCTCCGCGGCGACGAGCGGGGCGGCCCGCAGCACCTCCAGCGAGCGCAGGGTGACGTCGCCGAGGTTTCCGATCGGGGTCGCGACCACGAACAGCGTGCCGCGCGGCCCGGCCGGAGCGGCCGCGTCCCGGCTCACCGACGTGCCGAGCCCGGCCTGCGGCGCGGGTAGAGGTAGTCGACGCCCGGCGTCCGGGGGCCCAGCTTCGCGATCGGCGGGACCTGGCGCTTGAACTCGGAGGTCGCGACCATCCGCCCGACGCGGTCCACCAGCGCCGGCTCGAACCCCATCGCCACCAGCTCCTCGTCGCTGCGCCGCTTGTCGACCATCCAGTAGAGAAGCCGGTCGAGCTGCGGATAGCTGAAGCCGGCCTCGGCCTCGTCGGTCTGGCCCGGCCACAGGTCCGCCGACGGGGCCTTGCGGATGATCGCCTCGGGGACGCCGACCAGCGCCGCGAGCTGGCGGACCTGGCTCTTGTACAGGTCGCCGATCGGGTTGAAGGCGCAGGCGCTGTCGCCGAAGAGCGTCGTGTAGCCGATCAGCATCTCGGTCTTGTTGCCCGTCCCGACGACCAGGCCGTGCCACGCCGCCGACCGATCGTAGAGGACCAGCATGCGGGTCCGCGCCATCGCGTTCCCGCGTCGAAGCGGCGAGGCCTCGAGCGCCGGCTGGCCACCGGCGCCCGGCATCCCGTCGTGCCCGAAGTACCCGTCGACGATCGGGGTGATCTCCACGAGCTCGCTCGGGCAGCCAAGCCGCCGGACGACCAGCTCGGCGTCCTCCCGCGACGCGGGCGACGATGCCCGGTACGGCATCAGGACGCACAGGAGCCGCTCCGGGCCGATCGCCTCGGCCACGAGAAACGCGACCAGCGCGGAATCGATCCCGCCCGAGAGGCCGACCACCGCCCGGTCGAAGCCCGCCTGGTCGAGCTGCGCGCGGATGAACGCCGTCGTCACTCGTCGCGCGATGCCGGTGTCGATCGCAAGCTCGTCCGGGAGCTCGAACATCGGCGAGGGGTCGAGGCTCACCCGTCCACCGCGGGGAGGCCGGTGCCGTCCTCGGCCAGGCCGGCCCGTTCCGCCACGATCCGGCCGAGCTCGCGGGCCAGGAGCTCCGGCCGCTCGTCGCGCAGGAGGGGCAGGCCGACCCGCTCGCGCCGGATGTCGGCCAGGGGCACGTCGGCGACGACCAGCGCCTCGTCGTAGAGCGGGCCCTCGACGATCACGTCGCCGGTCGGGCCCAGGACCATCGAGCCGCCCCAGAAGGAGACCGACTCGTCGACGCCGACCCGGTTGCAGAAGACGACGACGCTGGTGGTCAGCTGCGCGTAGGTGCGCAGGAGCGTGCGCCACGAAGCGGCGGTCCCGAGCCCGCCCGCGCTGACGGCCGCGACGTCTCGTCCCGGCGACGAGGCAACGTTGATGATGACCTGCGCGCCGTCGAGCGCCAGGAGCGCGGGCACGTGCAGGTGCCAGAAGTCCTCGCAGATCGCGAGCCCCACGTCGAAGCCCAGGCGCGACGGGACGGCACGCAGGGCGTCCCCGGCCGCGAAGAAGCGCCGTTCGTCGAACAGCCCGTACGTCGGCAGGTAGAGCTTGCGGTGGACGTGCCGAACGCCCCCATCCTCCAGGAGCGCCGCCGCGATGAACAGCCGGTGATCGGCCGACTCCTCGACGAAGCTGACCACGACGGAGCAGCCCGCCGTCTCCGCGGCCAGCGCGAGGACGCGCGGATCGTCGACCGTCATCGCGACCTCGGCCGCCAGGTCCTGCAGGTGGTAGCCGGTCAGGCTCAGCTCGGGGAAGACGACGAGCCCGGCGCCGGCGGCGCGCGCCTCCGCGAGCAGCTCGTGATGGCGGGTGAAGTTCGCGTCGAGAAGCCCGAGCTGCGGCGCGAGCTGGGCGAGGGCGATCCGGAGCGTCTGCACGCCGCGAGTCTACCGCCGGCAGGTGGCCCGGAGCTGGGACACGGGCCGGTCAGGCCGATGGCGACGGCGGCGCGGGTGCCATCGGTCGCTGGGGCGGCACTGGCGGGTCCTGCGACGCTCCCGTCCCCGCGGATCCGGCGGCTGGGTTCACGGCGTGACCGATCGCCCGTATCTGCTCCACCGAACGGTCGACCTGCTCCACGAAGTGGCACGCGACTTCGTGCCCGCGGCTCACGACCCGGAGCTGCGGCTCGACCTCGACACACTCGGCCGGGTTGCCCAGCCGCTCGCGGAGCCAGCAGCGGGTGTGGAAGTGGCATCCGGGCGGCGGAGCCGCGGGATTGGGGACGTCGCCGGTCAGGATGATCCGGCGTCGCTTCGACTCCACCGCCGGATCCGGGATGGGCACGGCCGAGATGAGCGCCACGGTGTACGGGTGCCGCGGCGCGTCGTAGAGCTCCCGCGAGGGAGCCAGCTCGACGATGCGTCCGAGGTACATCACCGCGATCCGGTCGCTGATGTGGCGAACCACCGACAGGTCGTGGGCGATGAACAGGTAGGTAAGCTGGAACTGGGCCTGGAGCCGCTCGAGCAGGTTCACGATCTGGGCCTGGATCGACACGTCGAGCGCGCTGACCGGCTCGTCCGCGACGATCAGGTCGGGATTCACGGCCAGCGCTCGCGCGACGCCCACACGCTGGCGCTGGCCGCCGCTGAACTCGTGCGGATAGCGTACCGCGTACGCCGGGTCGAGCCCGACGATCTCGAACAGCTCCTGGACCCGCTGGCGCCGCTCACTGCGCGTCCCGATGGAATGGATATCGAGCGGCTCGCCGACGATGCCACCCACGGTCATGCGCGGGTTGAGGCTCGCGTACGGGTCCTGGAAGATCATCTGCATGCGCCGGCGCACGGCCCGCAGCGCTGCTCCTTCGAGGGTCGTGATGTCCTGCCCTTCGAACACGATCCGCCCGGCGGTCGGGCGGTACAGGCGGAGAATCGCGCGGCCGAACGTGCTCTTGCCGCACCCCGACTCGCCCACCAGGCCGAGCGTCTCGCCACGCCGGAGCGTGAGGCTGACACCATCCACTGCACGGACGTCGCCGACGTGGCGCTCGATGACAATCCCCCGGGTGATCGGGAAATGGACCTTCAGCCCGCTCACCTCGAGAAGTCGCTCGCCCCCGACTGCCGCGCCCGGCGTGGCGTCGCCCGGCCTGGTCTCGATCATCGTCCGCTCCCCGATCCGGGCGACTCGGGGAACCCGTGCGACCCGGGCATGGCGCTCTCCGCGCCCTCCTCGCTGCGGACCTCGGCGTTGCCCGGCGCTACCGGCAGCACATACGGACCCGTGGCCTGCGGGCTGCCCGCCGGCGGCGGGGCGGGCTCGAAGCCGGGTCGGAGCGGCGCACCCGCCGTCGCTTCGTCGGCCGTCGGCGGGTTCCAGCACGCGATGCGATGGGTCGCCTCGGGCCCGGTCGTCCGCACCGACCCGCCGGGCTCCACCGGGTTGAGCGCCGGGTTCTCCGTCCAGCACTGGACGGTCCGCCATGCGCAGCGGGGCGCGAACGGGCAGCCGACCGGCGCGAGGCGAAGGTCCGGCGGGACGCCCTCGATCGGGATGAGCGCCTCGTCGGATCCCGCGTCGAGACGCGGGATGGAGTGGAGCAGCCCCACGGTGTAGGGGTGTCGAGGCTTCGCGAACAGCTCCGGCGTGGTTGCCGCCTCGACGATGTAGCCGGCGTACATGACGTTGATGCGGCCGGTCATGCCTGCGACGACGCCGAGGTCGTGGGTGATGAGGATCACGGCGGTCCCCCGCTCCGCGGTGAGCCGCTGGAGCAGCTCCAGCACCTGCGCCTGGATCGTGACGTCGAGCGCGGTCGTGGGCTCGTCGGCGATGAGGAGCTTGGGCTCGAGGGCCAGGGCGATGGCGATCATCACCCGCTGTCGCATCCCCCCACTGAACTGGTGCGGGTAGTTCCGCAGCCGGGAGGCGGGCTCGGCGATCCCCACCATCCCGAGGAGCTGGATCGCCCGGACACGGGCGTCCGCGGCGGTCACGCGCTTGTGCGCCTGGATGGTCTCGACCATCTGCTCTTCGATCGTGAGGACCGGGTTCAGGCTCGTCATCGGGTCCTGGAAGATCATCGCGATCTCGCGACCACGGAGATCCCGCATCGACGCCTCGGGGGCGTTCGTCAGGTCCAGCTCCTCGAACAGCACCGTGCCGCGCTCGATGTGCCCGGCAGGTTGCGGCAGCAGGCGCATCACGGCGAGGTTCGTGACGCTCTTGCCGGACCCGGACTCGCCGACCAAACCAAGCGTCTCGCCCTCCTCGAGGTCGAAGGAGACGCCGTTCACGGCGTAAACAGTCCCGTCGTGCGTGCGGAACCGGACGGTCAGGTCACGAACAGAGAGCAGCATGGCCGCCTATCGCTTCAGGCGCGGGTCGATTGCCTCGCGCAGTCCGTCGCCGAGAAGGTTGAAGCCGATCGCGCTGACCACGATGGCGGCCCCGGGGAACAGGATCAGGTAGGGAGCGTTCTGGAGGAACCGCGCGGAATCCGTGAGCATCTCCCCCCACTCCGGGGCGCGGGGGTCGCCGGGCCCCAGCCCGAGGAATCCCAGCCCCGCCACGTCGATGATCGCGGTGGCCAGGGCCAGCGTCGCCTGCACGATCAGCGGGGTGAGCGCGTTCGGCATCAGGTGCCGCAGGAGGATCCGCGCCGGCGTGGCGCCTTCCGCCCGGGCCGCGGTCGCGAAGTCCGCCTCGCGCAGCGCCAGGAGGCTGCCGCGCAGCAGTCGGGCGAAGATCGGCGCATACGAGATCCCGACGGCCAGCATGATCTGGATCTGGCCCTGGCCCAGCCAGGCCACGATCCCGATCGCCAGCAGGATGCCCGGCACCGCCAGCAGGACGTCGGTGACGCGCATGAGCACGGTGTCCACCTTGCCGCCCATGCCGCCGGCGATCGCGCCGATGGCCGTCCCGAAGACCAGGCCGAAGGCGACCGCGACCACGCCCACGACCAGGCTGATCCGGGCCCCGTACAGCACGCGGCTGAACTCGTCGCGACCGAGGAGGTCCGTCCCCATGAGGTGGGTCAGGTTGGGACCGTGCCTGCTGAGGGCGAGGGTCCCGACCGTGGGATCGTACGGGGCGATGATCGGCGCCAGCACGGCGCCCACCACGAAGATGGCGATGAAGATCAGGCCCAGGATGGCCGGCCCGTTGCGGAACAGCCGTGAGAGCGCGTCGCGCCAGAGGCCTCGACTGGCTCGGGGTGCCGCGCGAATGACCACGGACGTGGCTCCGGCAGCCATCTCAGGAGTACCTGATCCGCGGGTTGAGGAACGCATAGCCGATGTCCACGACCAGGTTCACGACCAGGAAGATCGTGGCGAAGATGAGGATCAGCGACTGGACCACGATGTAGTCGTGGTTCTGGATCGAGGTCACCACCCACGAGCCGACGCCCGGCCAGTTGAAGACGGTCTCGGTCAGGACCGCGCCGGCCAGGAGCGAGCCGACCTGCAGGCCGATCACCGTGATCACCGGCAGCCAGGCGTTGCGCATGATGTGGCGATCGTCGACCCGGCGGTTGGTCAGGCCCTTGGCCCGTGCCGTTCGCACGTAGTCCTCGTTGCTGACGTCGATCACCGAGGCGCGGGTGATCCGGGTCACGATCGCCAGCGGGATCGAGCCCAGCGCGATGGCCGGCAGGACCAGGTGGGCGAAGGCATCCACGACGTTGCCCGGCTTCCCCGACAGCACCGCGTCGATGATCGGGAGGTGGGTCACCGGCTGCACGTTGAGGCGGGGATCGATCGGGCCGAATGAAGGAAGCCAGTGCAGCTCGACCCCGAAGATGTACACCAGCGTGTAGCCGAGCACGAAGATCGGGATCGAGATCCCGAACAGCGACAGGACCGTCACGAGGCCGTCGATCCAGCCGTTGGGGTGGCGCGCGGCCAGCCGGCCGAGGGGAATGCCCAGGCCGACGGCGAAGATCAGGGCCCCGATCGTCAGCTCGATCGTGACCGGGAATCGCAGCGCGAACGTGTCCACGACGGCTCGCCCATCGATGAAGCTCGACCCGAAGTTGCCCTGGAGAAGCTGACCCATGTAGTTCAGGTACTGGACGTACATCGGCTTGTCCAGGCCGAGCGCGGCATGGATCTGCGCCACGAGCTCGGGCGTCGCGTGCTGCCCGAGGATGGCGATGGCTGGGTCGCCGGGCAGCAGCCGAAGGAAGAGGAACAGGATCACGGACAGCCCGAAGAGGACCGGGATCGCCCCGAGGATTCGGCGGACGATGAACCTCAGCACGGGCGGACGAGGTTCCTCCCTGTGGAGAGGCCCCCCGGGGTCTGACGAACCCGGGGGGCCTGGTCGCGAGATGGCGCAGCGCGCGTGGGCGAGGTCCGGTCGGGCCTGCCGGCTTCGCGCTGCCTGGGGTGACCGAGCTCAGCGCTCGGTTACGGCTGGATCCAGACGCTGTTGAAGTGCTCGGTCCCGTTGCTCGCGCCGACGAAACCGTGGATCTTCGCGTTGTACGCGCCCGGAGGCGTGGAGTTGACGATCGGGACCATCGGGAGGTCGGCTGCGATCAGGTCCTGGGCCTGGCCCCACAGCGCGTTGGCCGCGTCGACGGACGGGGCCGCGAGCGCCTGACCGAACAGGCTGTTCATCTGGTCGTTCTTGTAGCCGAACGCCTTGGCCGGCTGGCCGCCCGAATAGCCGAAGAAGGCCGTGACGAGGAAGTTGTCGGCACCTGCCCAGTCGCAGGTCCAGCCCAGGAGGTACAGGGCGAGCTGGCCGTTGTTGGCGGTGCTGTAGTAGCCGGCATGCCAGTCGATCGTCTTGAGCGAGACCGTGAAGCCGATCGCCGTCAGGTCCTGGGCGATTGCCTGGGCCTCGTTCTTGGGATCGGGCATGTACGGCCGGCTGACGTTCGACGGGTAGTACAGGTCGATCTTGAGCTGGGCGGGCGTCAGGTTCGCCGCGGCGAGCGACGCCTTGGCCTTCGTGACGTCGTAGGTCGGGAGATTCTCCGCCTTGTAGCCGATGGTGGACGGAGACATGAAGCTGTCGGCCACCTTGCCCTGGCCGCCGAACAGGGCGTCGATGTAGCCCTGCTTGTTGAGGGCCTGGGCGACCGCCAGGCGGACATTCTTGTTGGCGTAGATCGTCGGGGTCGCGGCTCCCCCGGACTTGGGCTGGAGGGCCTGGTTCATGCCCAGGTAGCCCAGGTTGCAGGACGGGCCGCGGTCGATGATGGAGAGGCCGGCGCCCTGCGCCGTCGCGATGTCGGCCGACGAGATCGCGAACGCGAGGTCAACGCCGCCGGACTGGAGCGCCTGGAGCGTGGCCGTCTGGTCGCCGAACGGCTTGAAGGTGATCTGGTCCACGTGGGCCGCGTTCGCGGTGTCCCAGTAGCTCGGGTTCTTGACGACCGTGACGTGGTCGCCCGGGACCCACTCCTTGAACATGAAGGGTCCCGTGCCGACCATGCTCTGGCCCTTGCCCTGGGCGTAGTTGTTGTTGGCGAGCGGCGTGGTGTCGGCCTTGGCGGCCTGGAGCGCCGTCGGGCTCTCGATGCCGAAGACCTGGAGGGTCGGGGCAAGCAGGAAGTTCGACTGCGGGGTCTTGAGCGTCATGACCACGGTGGTGTCGTTCGGCGCGTCAACGGAGATGATGTTGGAGTCCGCACCGAAGCCGCCGAAGACGGCGCCGTAGTAGTAGGCGTTGTCCTGGAGGTCGCCCTTCGGGAAGGCCTTCCAGCGGTCGTAGTTGAACTTGACCGCGGCGGCGTTGAAGGGCGTGCCGTCATGGAACGTGACGCCGGTCCGCAGCGTGAAGGTGTAGGTCTTGCCATCCGCGCTCACCGTCGGCATCGACGCGGCGAGGACCGGGATCACCTGGCTGATCGTGCCGGGCGCGAGGCCCACGAGGCCCTCAACGACCTGGGTTGCCACGTACAGGGAGTTGCCGTCGGAGACGAGCGACGGGTCCGCGAAGACCATGTCGCCCTGGAGGGCAACCACGAGATTGCCGCCGTTGACCGGCGTTCCGGCCGCCGGCGACGGCGAGGCTGACGGTGCAGCGGACGCTGCCGCGGCGCTCGGCGCCGCCTGCTGGGATGGGGCAGCGGTGGGCGACGGCGTCGCCGAGCCGCCGCACGCCGCGAACACGATCGCGGCGGCCGCGATCAGTGACCCGGTACGGGCACGCAACATATGGTGTCTCCTCCTACGTCGACCCCGTCGCGACGCCCGCGGGCATCGGTCGGTGGTCCATTGACCCGAGCATGATACTCACCGCCCGGAACACCGTGAGTACCTGGTGCCGGTGCGATGCTCGTTACGGCTTGACGATCCAGCTGTCCAGGTTCCAGTAGTCGTAGAACGACGTGTAGTCGATTGGGCCCAGCGTGCCGTTCGTGGCGACGTTGGCGCTGTAGCCCCGATGACCGAGATCCGTCCACAGGAAGTAGTACGGACCGTTGGCGTGCAGGTAGAGCTGGATCTGCACCAGGAGCGCCTTCCGCCTGGACCGATCGAGCTCCTGGGCGGCGGCCGTCAGGAGCGCGTCGAGCTTCGGATCACAGTAGCCCGTGAAGTTGTTGTCGTACGGGTTGGCTCTGGTGGTGACATGTTTGCACCCGAAGAGGTCCGAGTCCTCGGGGTCGGTCCGATCACCCCATCCGCCGAGGTAGATGTCGAAGTTGTTTGGGTAGGCCAGAAGGGGCACGAGGACCGTGGCGTAGTCCGATTCCTGGACCGTGATGTCGATCCCGCACCGGGCGAGCTGGTCCTTCGCGAGCTCGGCGAACTTCACGCGCTGCGGGTTGTCCTGGCGCACGTAGAGGTCGGCCTGGAGCTTCTTCCCTGCCTTCTCATAGACGCCACCCTGGAGGGCGTAGCCGTTGCTCTCGAGGAGCGTCCTGGCGCCGCCGACGTCGAACGTGTAGTCCGGGACGGACGGGTCGTAGAAGTACGAACCCGGCGGCACGTTGGCGTTGAGCGGGACCGCGCCGCCCTGGGTTGCGGCCTGGACCGTCCCTGCGTGGTCGATGCACATCGCGAATGCCTGGCGGGCGACGACGTCGGAGAACACGTGGCCCGGGCGGACGTTGAAGCCCAGGTAGACGTAGGAGAGGTCGGCGTACTCGGAGAGCACGACCGTGGGGTTGCCCTTCAGCGCCGCGAGCCCGTTGGCAGAGGTGACCTCGGGCTCCCAATCGATCTTGCCGGACAGGAGCGAGCGGGCTGCCGCGGTGGCGTCCTTGATCACGAGGACCAGGACGTTCGCGGGGCCGGGCTTGAACAGGTAATAGCCGTCGAAGCGGGCAAGCTCGACGCTCTGGCCGGGCGTGTACCTCACGAACTTGTAGGGCCCCGTGCCGACCGGCTGCAGGTTGATGTCGAGGAGGCGGTAGGCGGCTGCCAGCTTGTCGGCCTGGGTGGCCTGCAGCGTCGTGTTGAGATCGCTGAGCTGGGCCAGGAGCGCGGCGGCGTAGGCGCCGGTATCCAGCGTACCGTCCGTGCCGACGAACCGGGCTTTGTCGGGGAGGGTGACCCCGGCGATGGCCAGGATGGCCTCGATGTCGGCGGTGTAGGTCGATACGTTGCAGGTGTCGGGCGGCGCCGCACCGGCGCACACGTCGCCACCCCGGGCCGCGGAGATCCTGTCAGCGAGCGCCTTGACGGCGGCCGCGTCGACCGCGCGCGACCCTGTCACGAACTTCGCATACGAGGCCTCGGTTGCGGCCATCGGCACGAGACCCTGCGTCAGGCCGAAGGTGTAGATCGGCGCGTACTTCTTCTTCAGGGTGATGACGAGCGTGTCCGGCGAGGGCGCCGCCACCGACCCGACGTTGACGCGCCAAGCCGAGCACGTTGTCGGGTTGAACGAGCATTTCGGCGACATCGCGAGGTCGAAGGTGAACTTGGCGTCGGCCGAGGTGACCGGCGACCCGTCGTGCCACGTGGCGTCAGTCCGGATCCTGATCGTGAGGGTCAGGCCGTCGGTGCCGATCTCGGGCATGGCCGTGGCGAGGTCGGGCACGACGTCGCCCGTGTTGTTGACGCGGTAGAGGCCCGTGTAGATGAGGCGGTTGACCCACGAGGTCGGTTCGTCCGTGCTCGACGGCGAGAAGTACGTCGGCTCGCCGTCGATGGCGAAGCGGAGGTCCGCGGACGCGCCCGCGGCTGTGGTCGCGGATGGGGTTGCCGGGATTCCTTCGCTCGGCGCGGGTGTGCCGCACGCGCTCGCGACAATCGCGACCGCGGCGAGCACGCCGATAACCCGGTGAGTTCGCGGGCTCACAAAGAGACCGTGCACGCTCGGATCACGAGTCGGGACGTCACCTGCCTCGGACCCGAACCCGAGGCGGCGATGCCCATCAGGCCGGCGCGACGCCCGACCGGGCGGCCCCTGCGATCGCCTCCGGCGTGACCTCCTTGGCGAAATGGCACGCCACCCGGTGCCCCGGACGGATCTCGCGGAATTCGGGAACTTCCGTCTCGCATTCCTTCGGGTTGTCCAGTCGCTCACGGAGCCAGCAGCGCGTATGGAACCGGCAGCCGGACGGCGGGTTTGCCGGAGACGGCACGTCACCCTTCAGGACGATCCGTCGCTTGCGGACGGTCGGGTCAGGATCGGGGACGGCCGACATGAGGCTCACCGTGTACGGGTGCTGCGGGTTGTCGTACACCTCGTCGACGTCCCCGATCTCGGCGAGCATGCCGAGGTACATCACTCCCAGCCGATCGCCGATATAGCGAACGACTGACAGGTTGTGCGCCACGAACAGGTAGGTCAGGTCGAAACGGTCGCGGAGGTCGGCGAGCAGGTTCAGGACCTGCGACTGGATCGAGACGTCGAGGGCGGAGACCGGCTCGTCGGCGAAGATGAACTCCGGCGAGAGGGCGAGTGCCCGGGCGATGCCGATTCGCTGGCGCTGGCCGCCGGAGAACTCGTGCGGGTAGCGGCGGGAGTAGTCGCGGCGGAGCTTGACCGCCTCCAGGGCGTCGCCCACGCGCTTGTCCCGGACCGCCCGTTTGCCCCACCCGTTCTCGGTGTCAGCCTGGGCCAGGAGTCCTTCGGCGATCAGGTCGCTGACTGGCATGCGCGGGTTGAGGCTGCTCATCGGGTCCTGGAAGATGACCTGCATCCGCCGGCGCAGCCGCTTGAGGTCCTTGCCCTTTGCCGCCAGGACGTCTTCGCCTTCGAAGACCACCGAGCCCGAGGTCGCCGGCACGAGGCGAAGGATCGTCCGGCCCAGGGTCGTCTTCCCACAGCCGGATTCGCCGACGAGGCCGAAGATCTCGCCGCGCCGGATCTCGAAGCTGACGCCGTCGACGGCCTTCACGTGACCGATGACGCGCCGGAGGAGCCCGGCACGGATCGGGAAATACGTCGTAAGGTTCCGGATCTCGAGGATCGTCTCCCCGGCGGCCGGAGCGGGAGCGGGGCTCGGCGTCGCCGAGCCGTCGATCACGGTCATGCACGTTCCTGCTGGCGATGAATGGGCGGAATCGGGGCGGCGGACTGGGCCAGGCCGGTGCCTTCACCGGGAGCGGCCAGGACGGTCGAGCCGGCGGCCCCAGGCTCGTTCAGGTAGCTGTCGAGGCGCGACGTGTAGGCGCGATCCTGGAGCCAGCAGCGCGTGGCGCGACCGTCGCGGATCTCGATGAGCTCGGGTTCCTCGACGCATCGATCGAAGGCGTAGGGGCAGCGCGGCTGGAACTTGCAGCCCGGCGGCATCCGGAGCGGGTTCGGCACCACGCCCTTGATGACGGCGAGGGGCTTGCCCTTCGTCCCGCGCGATGGGATCGACTGCAGCAGGCCCCGGGTGTACGGGTGGCGCGGGTGCAGGAGCACTTCTTCCACCGAGCCGGTCTCGACGATCCGGCCGGCGTACATGACCGCGACGCGCTCGACGGTCTCGGCCACCACGCCCAGATCGTGCGTGATCAGCAGGAGCGCCGTGCCCGTCCTGACCTGGATCTCCTTGATCAGGTCGAGGATCTGGCGCTGGATCGTCACGTCGAGGGCGGTCGTTGGCTCGTCGGCGATCAGGAGCTTCGGCCGGCAGGCGAGCGCCATCGCGATCATCACGCGCTGGCGCATGCCGCCCGAAAGCTCGTGCGGGTAGCCCTTCAGCCGTCGCTCCGGGGAGTTGATGCCCACCTCGCGAAGCGCATCGAGGGCAATCCCCACGGCTTCGGACTTGGTCACCTTGTTGTGCAGGAGGATGGCCTCGGTCAGCTGGTTCTGGATCGTCAGGACCGGGTTGAGGCTGGTCATCGGCTCCTGGAAGATCATCGCGATCTCCCCGCCGCGGACCTTGTGCATCTCCTCGCGACTGAGCTCGAGGAGGTCCCGCCCGTCGAAGACGATCTCGCCCGAGGCGATCTCGCCGGGCGGCGTGTCGATCAGGCGCATGATCGAAAGCGAGGTGACGCTCTTGCCGCAGCCGGATTCGCCGACCAGGGCCAGGCGCCCACCGCGCGGGATCTCGAAATCCACACCATCGACCGCCTTCACCAGCCCATCGAGGGTGTGGAAGTAGGTCCGCAGGTCGGTGACCTTGAGGATCGGGGCCCCGGACCCTGGCTGCGCCGGCACGCCGTTCACATTCGAGACCTCGGGTCGAGGGCGTCCCGGAGGCCGTCGCCCATGAAGTTGATCCCCAGGACCGTCAGGACGATGGCCATGCCGGGGAAGAACGGCCACCACCAGTTGCCCTGGGTGATGAACTCCAGCGAGTTGGAGAGAACGTTGCCCCAGGTCGGCTGGGTCACGTCGACGCCGAAGCCGAGGTAGCTGACGAACGCCTCGCCGACGATGACGCCGGCGATCGACAGGGTCGCCGAGACGATGATCGGAGACAGGGAGTTGGGCAAGATGTGCCGGAAGATGATCCGGAAATCGGAGACGCCCACCGCGCGCGCAGCGTCCACGAACGCCTCCTCCCGCAGGCTCAGGAACTGGCTCCGGACCAGGCGGGCGATCCCGCCCCAGCCAAGCAGTCCGAAGATCATGGTCACCGTCACCCAGCTCCCGGACCCCAGGAACTTCGACGCGACGAGGATCACGAAGAGCAACGGCAGCGAGAGGATCGCGTCGACGATGCGCATCAGGACGGTGTCAAGGAAACCGCCGAAGTACCCGGCCACGCCGCCCCAGGCCGTTCCGATGATCACCGAGATCGTCGTCGCGAGCACGCTGATCACCAGCGATAGGCGCGCCCCGTTGATCACCAGCTGGAAGACGTCGCGCTGGAGGCGGCCCGTCTCGCCCATCAGGAGCAGCGGGCTCCATTCCCCGCTGACCCAGGACGGCGGGCGGCCCGCGTAGACGATCTTGTCGGGCAACCCGATCGACGTCGAGTCGAACGGGTTGAAGATGGGCCCGACGACTGCCACGGCGACAATGGACAGGAAGATCCCGCTTCCCATGACCGCCAGGCGGTGCTTCTTGAACCGTCGCCAGGCAAGCTGCCACTGGTTGAGGGACTCCAGCTGGACCTCGAAGTCCAGCGTGTCCTCGATCGCCTCGAGGTCGGCTGGGGACAGCGACGAGACCGGGGCGCCACTGGTGCGGGGGCGCTTGCCATCAGCCATACGAGATCCTCGGGTCCACCAGGGCATACACGACGTCGGCCAGCAGGTTGGCGAAGACCGTCAGCAGCGCGGCGATCAGGAGGACGCCCATCAGCACCGGGTAGTCATAGGCATTCGTCGCCTCGATGGACAGCCGGCCCATGCCCGGCCACGAGAAGATCGTCTCGGTCACGATCGCGCCGGTGAACAGGAACGGGATCTCCAGGCCGATGTTCGTGACGATCGGCAGCAGGGCATTGCGGAAGGCGTGCTTCATCACGACGCTCCGCTCAGGAACGCCCTTGGCTCTGGCGGTCCGGACGTAGTCCTGGCCGAGCGAGTCCAGCATGGCGGCCCGCACGAAGCGCGAGTCGCCCGCGATGCTGACCACGACCAGCGTGATCACGGGCAGGACCAGGTGCTTGACCAGGTCGACGAACGCGAACACCGGCTGCTGACCGATGAATGCCCAGTAGTCAGGCGTCCCGAAGATGGGCACGTCGCGTGAGCTGAACATCCCGCCGGCGGGGAACCACTTGAGCCCCGAGGCGAAGAGCGTCAGGAGCATGATCCCCAGCCAGAACGTCGGCAGGGCCAGGCCGACGTATGACACGACCGTCATGACCGAGTCGAACAGGCCGTACCTCCGGACGGCGGCGTACATCCCGGCGAGGAGGGCGATGGTCAGCCAGATCACCCAGGCCGTCCCGGCGAGGATGAAGGTCGGGAGGATCCGCTCGCCGATCACGACCGTGACCGGCCGGCCGTCCTTGATCGAGAAGCCCAGGTCACCGTGCAGGATTCCGTTGTCGCCGCCCCCGAGGAACGACGGCAGGAAGTTCGGCCATCCCTGGTCGCTGATGAAGACCGCCAGCCCGGTGTTGTCGGGATTGCACGCGCCCAGCCACCGGCAGTACTGGACCGGGAGCGCTTGGTCGAGGCCCCAGCGCTTGCGGAACGCCTCGATCTGGCCTGCGGTGATCTTGGGGTTCTGGGCGAAGCGCGCCTCCGGCCCGCCCGGAGCGATCAGCAGGATGCCGTAGATCATGAACGAGATCAGGAACAGGACCGGGATCGCCCCGATCACGCGGCGGACGATATAGCGGCTCATAAGGTGCCGGTCTCCGCTCGGGGACGGTACGACTGCGGGGCCCCGCCGGGGCCCCGCAGTCGGTTGCGCGAGCTAGGTGGCGTCCGCCCTAGGGCTGGAGCCACCAGTCCTGGACGTTCCACAGGACGCCCGACGTGGTCGGGTTGCCCGTGACGTTCTGGAGCTTCGGGTTGACGAGGTAGACGTCCTTCCAGAGGAAGAGCGGGATCTCGACGACGTTCTGGTTGTAGTACTGCTGCCACTGGGCCATCGCAGCCCCAACCTTGGCGAAATCGACGTTGTCCTTCACCGCATTCCAGATCGCGTCGACCGCCGGATCGCACGTCCGGGTGTCGTTCTGGCCGTTGTGCGGCGCAGCATCCGGGATCCCGCCGCAGGTGTACACGTTGTAGCTGCCCAGGGGATCGAGCGGGGAGACCCAGGCGAACATGCCCACGTCATAGGTGCCGTGGATGAGGTTGCACGGCGTGTCAGCGGCCTCCGCGTCCCAGCCACCGAAGAGCACGGTGGAGGTGACCGCGCCGTACGGAGCCGAGATGTTGGCCTGGATCCCGATCGCCTTCATGTCGGAGGCGTAGACCGAGAGCGAGTCGGCGCGGTAGGCGCGCGTCGTGGTGCAGAAGTTGAGCGCAAGCTTGACGCCGTTCTTGGCGCGGATGCCGTCAGAGCCAGGAACCCAGCCAGCCGCATCGAGCAGCGAGTTGGCCTTGGCGGGGTCGAACGCATTGGCCGGCACGTCCACGTGGTACCAGTAGAGCGGCGAGACGTTGTTCGCGGCCGGGTCGACGGTGCCGCCGAGCACGCGACCCGTGATGTCGGTCTTGTTGATCGCGAGCGCGATAGCCTGCTTGATCGTGGAGAGGTCGGCCGCGCCGAACTTCTTGGTCAGGGTCGCGTTGTTGATCGAGAGCTGCTCGTAGGTCGTGCCGTCCTTGGCGAGCACGTTGTTCTTGCCCTGGAGGCTCGGGAGGTCGGACATGTTCATGTCCATGCCGAGGTCGTACTCGCCGGCGTCGTAGCCGGCCTTCATGGCGTCGGCGCTGCCATAGATCTTGAAGATCATCCCGGGGAACCCGAGCTTGGCTTCCGGATGGATCGTCGCGTAGGACGGGTTGACCGTGTAGTTCATCTGGGCATCGGCCTTGTACTCAGTCGGCATGTACGGGCCGCTATAGACGCCGCTCGCGAGGTTCGTGAGCGGGTACAGCTTCGTCGGGGCGTCCTTGACCGGGACCGTCGCGATGTAGGCCCCCGGGAGGAGCGGGCTGAACAGGCCGAGGTAGCCCTCGTAGACCGCGTTGAAGGTGACGACGCAATTCGTGTCCGAGGAGGTGTCGACCCCGGTGATGTTCTCGTACCCGATCGTGCCACCGGCAAGGCCCACCTGGTCCTTGTCCATCTGCCACTTCCACGTGGCCTCGACGTCCTTGCACGTGATCGCGGAGCCGTCGGACCACTTCATGCCCGGCTTGAGCTTGTAGTCCACCGTCATGCCGGTCCCGGTGACCACGACGTCGCCGTTCGAGACGAGCGGGACCTCGGTGACCATGTCGCCGAAGTACTTGAGGTCGTCGGCCGTGTTGACCAGGCCGAGGAGCGCCGGCGTCGCCATCTCGATGTCGACGTTGGCCTGCGCGTAGTACGGGTTGAACGTGTCGGGGCTCTGCCACTCGGCAACGACGAGCGGCTTGGTCGCCACGTTTGCCACGGGGACGGCCTGGTACGCGGTCCCAGTGATGCTAGGCCCGGCCGCCGCGGACGGGGATGGCGACGGGGCCGTGGACGCCGGGGCCGTGGACGCCGGGGGCGCCGCGCTGGCTGGCGCTGCGGGCGATGGGGTCGCAGAGCCGCCGCACGCTGCTGCGACGATGGCGAGCGCCCCGAGCAGCGCGAGACCACGAAGTCTCAAGCTCATCGAGATCTGTCCTCCTGTTCCCGGGTCCTCGCGGCGTTCGCCGCGCGGCCCGCTCCTCCTTGTGCAGGCGATCCAGCCGCGCCCCACGCTCGGGCGCTGCCGGCGAAACGCCCGCAGTCGTGCGCGCATTATAGGGTGCGGCCGTTCGCGCCGGTCAAGGAATCCGCCGCTTGGCGCACCGCGGTCCCGCTAGGTCGACGCTTCGGTCACCTCCGATCCGCGCCGGTCGGCGCGTGCTGCTGGCGCGAGTCGGGAGCGTTCCGTAGCCGGACGGCTCACGCGTCCGCCCCGGGCGCGATGGAGGCGGGCCGCCAGCGCAGGTTCGGCTGGCGGGCCGCGGTGGCCTCGTCGAGCCGCCGGACGGGCGCCGAATGCGGGGCGGACGTCACGAGTTCCGGCGTGTCGCGTGCCTCGCGGGCGATCTCGAGCAGCGCGTCCGCGAACGCGTCGAGCGTCTCGAGCCGCTCGGTCTCGGTCGGCTCGATCAGCATCGCCTCGTCCACCGTGTGCGGGAAGTAGATCGTGGGCGGGTGGTAGCCCTTGTCGATGAGCCGCTTCGCGACGTCGAGGGTCCGAACGCCGGTCGCCCGCTTGAGGCCGGCCCCGGACGCGATGAACTCGTGGGCGCACGGCCCGGGGTACGGGACCTCGTACGCGCCGTCGGCCGCCAGCCGGCCGCGGAGGTAGTTCGCGGCCAGCACCGCGTCGTCGCTGACCTCCCGGAGCCCGTCCGCGCCGTGGGCCCGGATGTAGGCCCACGCCCGGACCAGGATGCCCACGCTGCCGACGTGGCCCCGGACCCGGCCGATGCTGGCCGGTCGCTCGCCTTCGCGCTCGAGCCGGAAGGTGCCGTCGGGCTCCCGGAGGACGCGCGGCGCCGGCAGGAACGGGATGAGCGGCGCACGCACGCCGACCGGTCCGGCTCCCGGGCCGCCGCCCCCGTGCGGCGTCGAGAACGTCTTGTGGACGTTGAAGTGCATGACGTCGAACCCGGCGTCCCCGGGCCGAAAGCGTCCCAGGATGGCGTTGAGGTTGGCGCCGTCCATGTAGGCGAGCGCGCCGGCCGCGTGGACAAGCTCGATCAGCTCCACGATGCGACGCTCGAAGAGGCCCAGCGTTGACGGGTTCGTGATCATGATCGCGGCCGTGCGCGGCCCGAGGGCCGCCCGGAATGCGTCCAGGTCGATGCCCCCGTCGGGCGCGGACGGGATGTTGACGGTCCGGAAGCCGGCCATGGACGCGGTCGCGGGATTCGTGCCGTGGGCCGAGTCCGGGACCAGGACCTCTGTCCGCTCCAGGTCTCCCCGCGCCCGGTGATAGGCCCGGACCACGAGGATGCCGGTCAGCTCGCCGTGGGCGCCGGCCGCGGGCTGGAGCGTGACGGCGTCCATCCCGCTGATCGCCGCCAGGTCCCGCTCCAGCTCCCAGAGCAGCTCCAGCGTTCCCTGGGCGGTTTCGTCGGGCGCAAGCGGATGGAGTGCCGCGAACCCGTTCAGCCGGGCGGCCCATTCGTTGACCTTCGGGTTGTACTTCATGGTGCACGACCCGAGCGGGTAGAAGCCGGTGTCGACGCCCCAGTTGAGCTGGGAGAGGTTGACGTAGTGGCGGACGAGGGACGCCTCGTCGACCTCGGGGAGCGCGGCCGGGATGACCCGGCGCGCGGCAGCCGGGAGCCGGTCCAGCGCGTCGGCAGGGGGGGCCGGGATCCTCCGTCCTGCGGCCCGGCCGGACCCGGACAGCTCGAAGAGGGTCGGCTGGAGCTTCGGGCCGGTGACGCTCATCGGACCCCCTCCGCGCTCGCGGCGACCGGGACGCCCGGCCGGGCGCCCAGCTCGTCGCGGAGCGCCCAGGCGAACAGCTCGATCTCCTCGGGCGTCGTGCACTCCGTCGCACAGACGAGGAGGCCGTCGACGAGCGACGGGTCGCCCGGCTCCAGCTCCGCGAGCGGGATCCCGGCAAGGATCCCGCGCCGGAGGAGCCGACGGTGGACGGCCACGGCATCGGGGACCCGGACCGCGAACTCGTTGAGGTACGCCCCCGGGTGCAGGCGGGGCGCCCCCGCCTCCTCGAGCGCCGCGGCCAGCTCCGCAGCCCGCGACGCCCCCGTCGCGGCGACGTCGCGGAGGCCCCCGGGCCCGAGGGCCGCCACGTAGACCGCAGCGGCGAGAGCGCACAGCGCCTGGTTCGTGCAGATGTTGCTGGCCGCCTTCTCGCGACGGATGTCCTGCTCGCGCGCCCGCATCGTCATCACGTAGGCGCGACGGCCCTCTTCGTCGCTGGTCATGCCGATCAGGCGCCCGGGAATCTGGCGGACGAGGGAGTCCCGGCAGGCCAGGATCCCGAGGTACGGGCCGCCGTACTGCGGCGGGATGCCCAGCGGCTGGCCCTCCCCCGCCGCGATGTCCGCCCCGTAGGCCGCCGGCGGCGCGAGCACCGCGAGGGAGATCGGCTCCACGGCGGCGACGAACAGCGCGCCGGCCGCGTGCGTGAGCCGGCTGATCTCGGCCATCGGCTCGAGCAAGCCCAGGACGTTGGGCTGCGCCGCGAGGACACCTGCCACCGGCCGCGCAGGATCGGCCAGGAGGCGGCCGAGCGCCGCGAGGTCCGTCGTGCCGGCATCGGGTCCCTCGGTGACGAGCGGCACCTCGTCGAACTCGAGGTCTCCACCCCCGAAATAGGTCTCGAGGGTCCGGCGGGCCTGCGGATGGATGCCACGCGAGACGAGCACCCGCTCGCGCCGGGTCGCCCGGCAGGTCATGAGCGCCGCCTCCGCGGTCGCCGTGGCACCGTCGTAGTGCGAGGCGGAGACCACGTCCAGGCCGGTCAGCTCGGCGAGCAGCGACTGGTACTCGTAGATCGTCTGGAGCGTCCCCTGGCTGATCTCCGGCTGGTACGGCGTGTACGCCGTGTAGAACTCGCCGCGGAGGAGGACCTGGTCGACGACCGGCGGCAGGTGATGGCGATAGACGCCCGCACCGAGGAAGCTGGCCAGGTCCACCCGGTTGTGGCCGGCCAGGGTCCGCAGCCGGGCCATCAGCTCGAGCTCCGTGAGCCCCGGCGGAAGGTCCATCGGGCGGGCACGGACCGCCGGCGGGATGACCTCGAAGAGCTCGTCGACCGAGGCGATCCCGAGCGCAGCGAGCATCCGCGACCGGTCGTCCGGGGTGTGCGGTCCGTACACCATGGGATCAGCCCTCCGCGGTCAGTGCCTCGTATGCGGCCGCGTCGAGGAGCTGCTCCACCTCGCCGGGGTCGGAGAGCCGCATCCGCAGCATCCAGCCGGCCCCGTACGGGTCGCTGTTCACGACCTCCGGCATCGCATTGAGGCCGGCATTTCCCTCGAGGACCTCGCCCGACACGGGCGCGAACAGGTCGCTGACCGCCTTCACCGACTCGACGACGCCGAACGTCGCGAACTGCTCGAGCCGGTGGCCGGGCTCGGGCAGCTCGACGAAGACGATGTCGCCCAGCTGGTCCGCGGCGTGCTGGGTGATCCCGACCGTCGCCTCGTCCCCCGCGACGCGGATCCACTCGTGCTCCTTGGTATAGCGCAGATCGGACGGGATCATCGGCCGGGGAACCTCCGTGCTGGCGCGGTCGCTGCCGCGCGAACGTTGGGTCGCCCTCCGCGGGGAACGGCGGGGCGGGTCATCGGGCCCGGGTGTAGAACGGCAGTGGAACGACCTCCGCGACGGCCCGGGCGTCGCGGATCTCCACGTCGAGCATCGTACCCGCGACGGCATCGCCCGGGGCGACATACGCCATCGCGATCGGCAGGCCCAGGGTGGGCGACTGGGTCCCCGACGTGACCGTGCCGGTCCGTCGATCCCCCGCCCAGACCGGGTATCCATGGCGCGCGATCCCGCGGCCGCGAACGATGAGGCCCACGAGAAGCCGCCGCGGGCCCGCCGCGGCGGCGCGCGCGAGGGCGTCGCGGCCGACGAAGTCCCCTGCCCTCGCGAGCTTCACGACACGCCCCAGACCCGCCTCGAAGGGGGTCGTGCTGCGATCCAGCTCGTTGCCGTAGAGCGGCATGCCGGCTTCCAGCCGGAGCGTGTCACGGGCGCCCAGCCCGACCGGCACGAGGCCCGCGGGCGCGCCGGCCGCCATGAGGATGTCCCAGAGCTCGCCGGCGGCCCCGCCGTCGACGAAGACCTCGAACCCGTCCTCTCCCGTGTAACCCGTCCGCGCGACGAGCGCCGGGATCCCCGCGACCGTGCCCTCGGCGATCGCGTAGTAGCGGAGGGCCGCAAGGCTGACGTCGGTGAGGGGACCGAGGATTCCCCGCGCCGCCGGTCCCTGCACGGCCACGAGCGCGGTCGCCAGAGAACGGTCGTCGAGGACGGAGCGACTCGCGTCGATCCGCTCGGCAAGCGCGTCGGAGACGACGGGAGCGTTCGAGGCGTTCGCGACGACGAGGAACCGGTCATCGGCCAGCCGGTAGACGATCAGGTCGTCGATGACGCCGCCGTCGGGGGCACAGATCATGGAGTAGTGGGCGCGGCCCACCTCCAGCGACGGCGGGTTCGTCACGAGGGCGCCGGCGAGCGCCGCGCCCGCGTCGGGACCCTCCACGAACAGCTCGCCCATGTGGGAGAGGTCGAAGAGGCCCGCCCGTTCGCGAACTGCCCGGTGCTCGGCGAGGATCGAGGTGTACTGGACGGGCATCTGCCAGCCGCCGAAGTCGATCATCCGGGCGCCGAGCGCGACGTGGCGAGACAGGAGGGGCGTGGCGCGCGATCCGCCAGCCGGGGGCACCGTCTGGCTCATGCCCTGGCCTCCGGGGACCCGGCGATCATGCCGGCGGCTCGCTCGACGAGGGCGCGCTCCGTCTCGAACGTGAGCAGCCCGGGCGCCTCCGCGAGCGGCACCCAGCGAACCTCGTCGAATTCGTGGTCGTGGCCGGCAAGGTCGCCGCCGGTCGCCTCCATGAGCCAGTAATGGACCGTCTTGTGGATCCTCGCGCCGCCCGTGACGAAGACGTACTCGATCCGGTCGATCGGGGCCACGATGCGCACCTCCAGCCCGGTCTCCTCGGCGACCTCGCGGAGCGCCGTCTGTTCCAGGGTCTCAGCCGGGTTCGGCGTTCCCTTCGGGAGGGTCCATGAACCGCCATCGCGTTCGCGACGGCGGCGGCCGGCGACGAGATGCGGAACGCCGGCGATGATACGGACGACGACGCCGCCCGCGGAGGTCGCGGTGGCGCGCCTCAGCCGCGCCACGGTGCCGAGGCGGCTCGCACGCGACGACCGGGGCCCCGCACCTCGAGCTTGGCCCAGCGGACGCCCGCCAGCGGGCCCGCGCCAGCGGGCCCGCCGCGTGATCGCACGGCCGTGACCGAGCGCCAGTCGGCCCGCAGGAGGACCACCGGCCCGAGATCCGTCCGGCGAACGATCGTCGGGCGGTCGGTCGATGCCCTGAAGCCGGCCGAGCGGTGGAGGCCGAGCCGGCGCTCCCGGAGCCGCGGCGGGGGCGTCGGGTAGCTGACCGCCGGGCGAACCGCGAACCTCGCGGCGAAACTTCGCTGCATGTGCAGATCGTAGCGCCTCAGCCGCGATCTGCAAGGTCGGCACGCAGGCGGGCGGCCGATTCCGGCGCGAGCGCGCGCCGGGCCTCGGCGATCGCCACCTGCCGACGAACGAGCGCGCGGTACGTCTCGAGCACGGCGGGCGCGCCGCGCTCGAGCGCCCCGAGGTGCGCCTCCAGCGTCCCCGCGTCCCCGCGAACGGCCGGACCGGTGAGAGCGGGCGCGATCCCGAGCGCCCGGGCGTTCCCCAGCGCCTGGGCCGCCAGCGGGCCGTAGACGGCCAGCGTGCCGGCTTCGTCGAGGCCGGCCAGCGCGGCGACCTCCGCGACCACGTCCAGCAGCGCGACGAGCCCGCCCGCCGCGAGCACGGCGGCAGCGTGGTAGGCGGGCTTCGAGCCCGGGGGCAGCCGGACGGGCAGCGCGCCGATCGACTGGGCCATCTCGGCCAGGACGTCGAGGAGGTCCTCGTCGCCCTCGATGGCCACGGTCGCGCCCCGGAGCGCCGCCACGGCGCGATCCACGTCCGCGAACGCCACGAGCGGATGGAAGGACCCGCAGGACGTGCCGGCTGCCCGGGCCTCCACCAGCACCTCGGTGCCGTGCAGGCCGCTCGTGTGGACCAGCGCCTGCCCGGAATAGAGATGCATGCGGGCAGCGACCGCGGCGATCGCGTCGTCCGGGACGGCGATGATCGCGAGATGGCATTCGTCCAGGACCGCGGCAGGCTCACCGAACGCCCGGGCGCCCGGGACCAGCCGGCGGAAGCGCTCTCGGCGCGCCGGGTCACGGCTCGCGACCGCGCCGACCTGCCAGCCGGCCGCGGCGAGGGCCACGCCCAGGCTCAGGCCGACCGGACCGCCTCCCACGATCCCGATGACCGGGCGGCCGTCGTCCGGCGCCGTCACGTGGGGATGCGCGTGCGCCTCGAGGTGCACCGTGTCGCCGTGCCGGTGCGCCCCCGCGGGAAGCGAAGGATCACCGGGCAGCGTGCCGGGATCCCCGGGTGTCGCCGGGAGAGCCGCCGCCTCCCCCCCGGCGACGGCGTCCGCGGCGACAGAATCCGCCCCGACGGCACGACGCAGCTCCTCGAGCGTCGCCGGGTCGCCCAGCGGAGGCGGGGTGGCGTCGCTCCAGGCTCGCACGCGCGCTTCCTTGCTGGCCGGTTGCTCGCCGGCCTGTCGTGGTCTATCGGCGCGGGGTCGCGCCGCGGCGGGGTACTCTTGGCGCACACAGCGTACCGCCCCTCGCGGCACCCGTGCCGCCCGGGCCATGAGCGAGGAACCCGTGCCGACCAGCGACCCGATCGGCGCCCGCGCCAGCCTCGGCACGGGCCTCCCGGACTACGTGCCCCTCGCCGGGCTGGCGGGCGAGATCGACCTGGACCGCGTGCCGGTGACGGTGAAGATCCTGCTCGAGAATCTCCTGCGCCACGCCGGGCGAGGCATCGTGACCGAGGCGGACGTCCATCGCCTGGCGGCCTGGCGGCCCGGCGGCGGCGGCACCGCAGAGATCCCGTTCCTGCCCGCGCGCGTAATCCTCCAGGACTTCACCGGCGTGCCCGCCGTCGTGGACCTCGCCGCGATGCGCGACGCGATGGCGTCCCTCGGCGGCGACCCGGCCCGGGTCAACCCGCTCGTCCCGGCCGACCTCGTGATCGACCACTCGGTCCAGGTGGATCGGTCCGGCACGGCCGACTCGTTCGCCTTCAACGTCAACCGCGAGTACGAGCGGAATGGTGAGCGCTACCAGCTCCTCCGCTGGGCGCAGCGGGCCTTCACCGGGCTCCGCGTCGTTCCGCCCGGGACCGGCATCGTCCACCAGGTCAACCTCGAGTACCTGGCCACGGTCGTGACGGTCGCCGACGAGGATGGCCGTCGGCTCGCCTTCCCCGACACGCTGGTCGGGACCGACTCCCACACCACGATGATCAACGCGCTGGGCGTGCTTGGGTACGGCGTGGGCGGGATCGAGGCCGAGGCCGTCCTGCTCGGCCAGCCGCTCTACCAGCCGATGCCGCACGTGGTGGGAGTGCGGCTGCACGGCTCGATGCCGCTCGGCACCACCGCCACCGACCTCGTGCTGACCGTGACGCAACGCCTGCGCGCGCAGGGCGTCGTCGGCTCGTTCGTGGAGTTCGCGGGTGACGGGCTGGCCGGCCTTGCGCTCGCGGACCGGGCCACCATCAGCAACATGAGCCCCGAGTTCGGGGCAACTGCGACGATCTTCCCGATCGACGACGAGACCCTCGCCTACCTCCGCCTCACCGGCCGGAGCGCCGCGCTCGTGGACCTCGTGGAGCGCTATGCGAAGGCCCAGGGCCTCTGGCGCCTGCCGGGCGCGGGGCCCGAGTTCGACGTGGCGCTTGAGCTTGACCTCGCGTCGGTCGAGCCGAGCCTTGCGGGCCCGAGACGGCCCCAGGACCGCGTGCCGGTTCCGCAGACGCGGGCGAGCTTCGAGTCCGCGTTCCCGGGCGCGCTGCCCGCGGCCGGGACCCCCGCCGCGGCGCCGGGAGAGGTCCGCAGCGGATCCGTCGTGATCGCGGCGATCACGTCGTGCACGAACACGTCGAACCCGACCGTGATGGTGGGGGCGGGGCTGCTGGCCGCGCGGGCCGTGGCACGGGGGCTCCGCGTCAACCCGGCGGTCAAGACCTCGCTCGCGCCCGGCTCGCGCGCCGTGACCGCCTACCTGGAGCGGGCCGGGCTGACCGAACCGCTCGCCGAGCTCGGGTTCGCGCTGGCCGGCTACGGCTGCACCACCTGCATCGGCAACTCCGGGCCGCTCGACGCAGCCGTTGCGCGCCAGATCGAGGACCACGGGCTGACCGCGGTGGCGGTCCTGTCCGGCAACCGCAACTTCGAGGGCCGCATCCACCCGCTCGCTCGCGCGAGCTACCTCGCGTCGCCACCCCTCGTCGTGGCGTATGCGCTCGCCGGCAGGATCGACATCGACCTCTCGAGCGAGCCGCTGGGCGTCGGGGCGGACGGCGCGCCGGTCTTCCTGGCGGACCTCTGGCCATCTGCGGATGAGGTCCGGGCGGTGATCGCCGACGCCGTCGACGGCGAGCTCTTCCGGTCCGCGTACGCGTCGGTGTTCGAGGGCGACGCCCGCTGGGGGGCGCTCCCGATCCCGGACGGCGACCGCTACGCCTGGGACGCGCGCTCGACGTACGTCGCCGATCCGCCCTTCTTCGCCGGCATGACCCTCACGCCGGACCCGGTCCGGGACATCGAAGGGGCGCGGGTGCTTGCCTGGCTCGGCGACTCGGTGACCACGGACCACATCTCGCCCGCCGGCTCCATCGCCGCGTGGTCCCCGGCCGGCGCCTGGCTCCAGCAGCACGGCGTCGCGCCGCTCGACTTCAACTCGTACGGGGCCCGCCGCGGCCACCACGAGGTGATGATGCGCGGGACCTTCGGGAACATCCGGCTCCGGAACCGCCTTGTCGACGGGAAGGAGGGGCCGTACACGCTGTGCTTCCCCGCCGGATCGGAGGCGTTCATCTACGACGCCGCCATGGCCTACGAGGCGGAAGGCGTGCCCAGCATCGTGCTCGCGGGCCGCGAGTACGGGTCCGGCTCCTCGCGCGACTGGGCGGCCAAGGGCACCCGGCTCCTCGGGATCCGGGCGGTCATCGCGGAGAGCTTCGAGCGGATCCACCGGTCGAACCTGGTCGGGATGGGCGTGCTCGCGCTGCAGTTCCTGCCGGGCCAGGGCGCCGTGACCCTGGGCCTGACGGGGCGCGAGCGCTACACGATCGCCGGCCTCGGGGAGGGCCTGGCCCCGCGGGCCCGGCTGACCGTCGTCGCCACGGCAGACGGCGCCGACGGAGGGCGCGAGACCCGCTTCGTCGTGGAGTGCCGCCTCGACGGCGCGATCGAGGTCGAGTACTACCGGCAGGGCGGGATCCTCCCGGCCGTGCTCCGGCGGATCGCACGGGAGTCGGGCGCCGCCTGACCGGGCCGGCAAGCGTGCGGCGGGAGACCTCAGGCGCGCCTGGCCGCCCAGCGTCCGTCGCGGCCCTCGACCCGGAGTGGGATCCCGTACGCGGACGACAGCGTCGCGTCCACGAGGACTGTCTCGATCCGGCCGGCGGCCACCACGCGCCCGCCGGCGAGAACCATCGCGTGCGAGAAGCCGGGCGGGATCTCCTCGAGGTGGTGTGTCACGAGCACGATCCCTGCCGGTCTCGACAGGTCCGCCAGCCGCGCGAGCGCATCGACCAGCTCCTCGCGCGCCCGGAGGTCGAGCCCCGCCGCCGGTTCGTCCGCGAGCATGAGCTCCGGGTCCGGCAGGAGGGTCCGCGCGAGCAGCACGCGCTGGCGCTCGCCCGTCGAGAGCGTGCCGAAGGCCCGTTCTGCAAGGCCGCCGACGCCGAGCTCCGAAAGCAGCTCGAGGGCGCGCACCTGGTCCCGGCCCGCGTACACGTCCCACCACGGCGCCAGGGCGCCGGTGCGCGCGGTGACGACCACCTCGCGGGCCGGGAGGCGCAGGTCGAAGCGCTCCGCCAACGCGGCGCTCGTCAGGCCGATCCGCGGGCGGATGGCCCGTGCGTCCACCCGTCCCAGCTCCGCGCCGAGCACGCGGACGCTCCCGACGGTCGGGTAGAGGTTCGTGGCGGCGACGGCCAGGAGCGTCGACTTGCCGGCGCCGTTGGGGCCGACGACGACCCACCGCTCGCCGGGCGCGACCACGAGCGAGGCGTCGGCGAGAAGCCAGGCCGTCCCGCGCCGGACGCCCACGCCCGCGAGCTCGAGGACGGGCACGTCGGGTGGCGTGCCCGACACGGGCGCGGGCGCGGGTTCGAGCGGCACCGGGAGATGGTACGTGACAGCCGGCGCCGGCCGGCCGCGCCACCCCGCTCCCCGCGACGAGCGCGTCAGGCGCCGAGCGTGCGCCTGAGCAGGGCCGAGTCGGTCGCCCCGAGCCCCAGCTGGACGCGCTCGCCGTTCATGCCGACCGGGACCACGAGCCGCAGGTCGACGCCCGCGCTGGCCAGCTTCCGCATCACCTCGGCGCCGGTCCCCGGCCGGTTCTCGAGCTCCACGACGACGACCTCGATGGCCGTGGCGGTATGGCCGGCGTCGGCGATCGCCGCCTGCAGCCCCGCCTCATCGTCCGAGCCCAGGACGATCATGCCGGTCGTGCCGTTCGACATCCCGTAGGCCGGCGCGACGTTCACCCCGCGTGCGGCAGCCGCCTCGAACAGTCGTGCGGCCAGGCCGGGTCGGTCGTCCACAGTGATCAGGTACGCGTTCATCGCGGCTCCCCTCCTTGCGCCCGGAAGCCCGGGGGGCGCCAACGATAGCGCCGTCTGCCCACCCTGGCCGCAGGTCGGACGGACCAGACACCTGGCCGGCGCGAAGCGCCCCTTACGTCGCGTTCATCTGGCCACCGCGCCGCCCTTACACAGCCGCTCGATCGTGCCGCAGGACGGCATCCGGCGCACCTGTCGAACGGGGGCGGGACGTCCGTCGGGTAACACGTCGAATGGAGATCAGTCCCATGAAGCTCGCATCTCGAGGAACCCTCGCCGCGGTCGCCGTGGGCGGCCTGCTCGTCATCGGAACGGTCGGGTCCGCATCCGCCGCCCAGTCGGCGTCGCCGCTGCCGCCCGAGGGCAACCAGGCCCCCGGAGCGCGGCAGTGCGCGGCGG
>DAITNC010000003.1:52603-53660 GCA_036834865.1 Candidatus Limnocylindrales bacterium
TCGCCGCTGCCGCCCGAGGGCAACCAGGCCCCCGGAGCGCGGCAGTGCGCGGCGGAGCTGGCAGCTGCCAGGGACAGTGGCGTCGGCAATCTCCGCAAGCTCGGTGACTGCGAGATCGATCGGCGGCTCGTCACGATCACGGAGTTGCAGGGCCGGGTGGCGGCGGCCGGGGGCCTGACCGATGCCGACCGGGCCGCGCTCCAGTCGCAGCTCGCGGCCGACACCAGCGGGCTCACGACCCTGCGCGCCCAGGTCGATGGCGAGACGGACGTCACGACCCTGCGCGCCGATCTCAAGACGATCGTCACGGACTTCCGGGTCTACGTCCTCATGGTCCCCAAGACCGCCGAGGTGATCACGGCCGACACCGAGCTCGCGGCCGTCACCCGGCTGGGGACGGTGGAGTCGAGGCTCCAGGCTCGCATCGCCGCCGACAGTGCGGCCGGCAAGGACATCGCGCAGGCGCAGTCGGACCTCGACGAGCTGCAGGCGAAGGTGCTCGGGGTGTCGCCGCTGGTCCAGGGAATCCCGGCGTCGGTGCTGCCCCTCACGCCTGCCCAGTACAACGCCGGGACGGCCAGGCCGATCCTGGCCAGCTCACGGACGAGCCTTCGGACGGGCCGAGGATTGCTCGCCGGGGCTCGGGCCGACGCCGCTGCGTGCCGCGCTGCCCTCGTGGCGCTCGGATGACCGCGGCGTAGGCGAGAAGGACACCAACGCCCCCGGAGCGATCCGGGGGCGTTGCCCGTGGAAGCGTCTGGGCGAAGGCTGGTGGAAGAGACCGGCCGGTACAGGGACCGCGCGGTCGGATCAATCCGGCGATCGCTTGCTGTGGCTCGCACGTCTCGAAGCAGCTGATCTGGTCGGGGCGATTGGACTTGAACCTCCAGGTTCCACAGCCCGGATCGTCGTGCCCGACTTGATTACTGTTGCGTTGGCGGCGGTTGCGTAAGCGGATTCAGGGGAGATCACCCTCCGCCAGCTCCGGGTCACGGCCCCCGGCGCTCCGTTCTGCCGCACCTTGAAGCAGGAAGGGACGCGCACGGGGCCACCGAGG
>DAITNC010000004.1:0-41854 GCA_036834865.1 Candidatus Limnocylindrales bacterium
TCTACCCGGCCCAGTTCCTCGTCGGCCTGGTCAACGCCCAGCCGATGGGCTTCTACCCGGTGGAGGTGCTGGTGAACGACGCGAAGCGCCACGGCGTCGCGGTTCTCCCCGTGGACGTCAACGCGTCCTTCCATCGGACCACGACCGAGTGGGCGGGCCGGCCCGGCTGGGCGCTCGCCGGCCCGGCCGGCGATGGCGGACGCCACGATGGCGACCCGGGGGAGCCGCTCCCGCCCGATGCCGGGATCGCCGTGCGGCCACGCCCGGTGCGCTCGCCGGCCTGCGTGGTCCCGGCCTCCGCGGCGCGGGCGCGATGGGCTGCCGAGGGCGCCGTCGGCTGGGGCGTCCGCCTGGGGCTCCACCTCGTGAAGGGGATCGGCGAGGAGCACGCCGCCCACCTCGACGCGGAGCGGGCGCGCGGTCCCTACACGTCGCTCCCGGACGTCGTGGAACGGACCGGCCTCCCCGAGGAGGTGCTCGAGCGGCTGATCCGCGCGGGTGCGCTCGACTCGCTGGGGCGGCCGCGCCGCGAGCTCCTCTGGCAGCTGCGAGAGGTGGCGCGGCCGGCGAAGGGGGCACCGCGGGGAGGCGGCCGCGTGGCCGGCCGGCCCCTGGACCTGCGGCTCCCGGCGATTCCGGCACCGGACCTCCCACCGCTCACGGAGCTGGAACGGCTCGGGGACAGCTACGCGATCCTCTCGCTCGACGCGCGGCGCCAGGTGGTGGGGCTCTTCCGCCCGGCCCTGGAACGGCTGGGTGCGGTCACGAACGCGACGCTCGCGGAGCGGCGGCCGGGACGGGTGCGAATCGGCGGCCTGGTCGTGACCCGCCAGCACCCCATGACGGCGAAGGGAACCGTCTTCCTGGCGCTCGAGGACGAGACCGGGATGGTCAACGTGACGCTCTGGCCGTCCGCGTGGGCGCGCCTGCGGGGGGTGGTCCGGCGCAACGCGCTCCTGGTGGTCGACGGAAGCCTGCAACGCGAGTCGAGCGTCGTGAACGTCATCGCCCACGAGGTCCGCCCTCTCGTCGAGATGGCCCGACCAGCCGGTGGCCCCGAGCGGCCCGACGGCGTGCGCCAGCTGGGCCACGCGGGCATGCGTCGGCTCGGCTGACGAGCCACCAGCTGGCCCGGCGTCACGCGGACGTCCGGCAGGCCGGACGGGCCGGTGGTCAGCGGCGCTTCGACCGACCCTGGGCGGACTTGGCCGGGACGGGCCGGGCAGGCGCGGACATCGCCAGGAACCGGCGATAGAACCCGGCGAACGCGCCCACCAGCAGGCCGAACGGCACCGAGGTCACGATCGCGTTGACGATGACCCCGACCTTCTGGTCCGTGGTCATGAGGTACGTGAAGCCCAGCCCGGTCTGGACCGAGTTCGTGAAGACCCCGAAAAGCAGCCCATACGCGACCGCGTTGGCAAGCGCCACGATCCCGCCTGCCAGCCACGCGCCCCGCGGCGCCAGCATGCCGGCCAGGAACGGCAGGATCATCGGCGGCGGCTGGAGTGCCAGGTTTCCCAGCAGCGCGACGAGCGGGTTCCGCGAAACCCCGGGGATGAAGAAGAGCGCCGTCACCCCGGCGATCACCGCCAGCGGCACCCAGAGCGCCTTCGAGTGGATCGCGATCGACGGCAGCGCCCGGAGGTCGGCGCGGATGTCTGCAGGAGCCGCGGCGCGGCGGAGCGCCGGCATGAACCCGGTGCGAGGCGGCGGCGCGGCCGCATCACGACCCGTCCCGCCGGCCCCGGTCTTCCTCGTGCGGTTGCCGCGGGCGGGCGCATCGGCCGGCGTGTCCAACGCGTCGGCCTCGTCCATCTCGAGGTCCGGGTTCTCGGTCGTTCCCTCGACGGCGCGGTAACGGCGGCGAGCTTCGGCGCGCTGCGTCCTCTTGGCGCGGGCCACGGATCCTCCTGGGTCGTCCTGGTGGGGTGCGGCGGAGTGCGTGCCGCGCCGAGCATCGTAGCGCGGCTGCAGATAAGCGGTGGGTGAGCGACGCGTGGTACACCGGTCGCACCGCTGCCGCCCCGACGCCCGGCCCGCCGGCCACCCCGCCGCCACCAGCTGCCCGCCGGGAGGTCGTCCATGCGCGCCCCCAGGAGCGCCGCGTTCGGCGCGTTCGCCAGCCTGTTCCTGCTCGCTACGCTCGTCGGCGGCTCGCCCCGGCCCGCGGCGACGCCTGCTCCCTTCGCGAACCTGCGCCCCGCCGCGGCCGTCGCCTGGCCGCCCTCCGCCGGCCTGCTCATCGCGGAGGTGGTGACGGGCGGCGCCTCTGCGTCGGACGAATACGTCGAGATCACGAACGCCGGTCCTGCCCCGGCCGACCTCGCGGGCATGGAGCTGGCCTACGTCACGTCGTCGGGATCCACCGTCACCCGGAAGGCCACCTGGAGCCAGCTGACGCTCCTCGCGCAGGGACAGCACCTGCTGGTCGCGAACGCCCTCGGATCCTTCGCGGCGACCGCCGACGCGACGTACTCGGGCGGGCTCGCGGCCACGGGCGGCTCCTTGGTCCTGCGCCCGGTTGGCGGGATGCCCGTCGACGCCGTCGGCTGGGGCGATGCCACGAACGCGTTCGTCGAGGGCGCCGCCGCCCCGGCTCCCCCGGCCGCGCAGAGCATCGAACGCCGCCCCGGCGGGAGCGGCGGCAACGTCACCGACACGAACCAGAACGCGGCAGACTGGGCCGTGCTCGCGGCGCCGCTCCCCCAGAACCTCGCGGCGGAGCCGGTCCCGGGGCCGTCCGCGTCGCTGAACCCGTCGCCGACCCCGTCGCCGGTCGCCAGCCCGTCGCCGACGCCGACACCCGAGCCCTCGCCGACCCCCACACCTGACCCGAGCCCGACGCCGGTGCCGTCGCCCAGCCCGATGCCGACGCCCACACCTGAGCCCTCGCCGTCGCCATCGCCAACCCCGGTGCCGACCCCGGTGCCCTCGCCCTCGCCCTCGTCCGCGCCGACCCCGACGCCCACCCCGACGCCGGCTCCCATCGTCTCGATCGCGGGTGCGCGCATGGCACCCGATGGAACCTCGGTCACGGTCGAAGGGGTCCTCTCGACGCCGCTCGGCCTCCTCGAGGACGGCCGCAGCGCATTCCTCCAGGACGACGCGACGGGGATCGCCATCTACGCTGCATCCGCCGCCGACCCGATGCCGGCGGGATCGCTCGTTCGCGTGGCCGGCGTCGTGGACGACCGCTATGGCCAGCGCACGATTCGGACGGTAGATCCACCCACGCTCCTGGCCCTGGGCGCGGTGCCGTCCGCGAGGGAGACGGCCACCGGCGCCGCTGCCGAGGCGCTCGAAAGCCTGCGAATCCGGGTCCGCGGTACCGTGATCGACGCGCCGACGATCCTCGCCGACGGTCCGGCGGTGACGGTGGACGACGGGTCCGGGCCGCTCCGTGTCATCCTTGCCGGGACTGCTGGGCCGTTCGTGCCGGCTCGCGGCAGCCTCGTCTCGGTCGCCGGTTCGCTCGGGCAGCGTGACTCTTCGGGGACCGGCGCCGCCGGGTATCGGCTCTTCGTTGTCGATCCTCTCGACGTCACCGAGGAGCCCTCGCCCTCGCCGACCCCGTCCGAAGAGCCGAGCCCGTCGCCGACGCCCGATCCGAGCGCCGCCCCGTCGCCGTCTCCCACGTCCACGCCGTCTCCAACGCCGACTCCGGCACCGTCTCCAACGCCGACTCCGGCACCGTCGCCCACCCCGGCGCCAACCGACGCAGCCGCGTCCATCGGAGCCGCGCGCAGCGCGTCCGTCGGTGCAACGGTGCGCGTGCGTGGCACCGTCACCGCCGAGCCCGGGCGCGTGGGTCTCCCGCCCCTCGGTGTCGTCGCCGACGAGACCGGCGCCATCTTCGTCCGGTTCCCCGACGGCGTGGTGCCCGTCCGTGGCGCGCTCGTGGAGGTGGTCGGGCGCCTCTTCGACCCGTACGGCCAGCTGGAGATCCGGCCGGCCTCTGCGGGTGTCCGGCTCCTCGGGACCGCCGCGCCCGCGCTCCCACTGCCGATCGGGGCCGCTTCGCTGGGCGAGCTCGTGGAGGCGCGCCTGGTCACGCTCGATGCGACCCTGGACGCGGCCATCGTCCGCGAGTCGGGCGGCGATCTCGTGCTCCGCCTGCGCGACGCGGCCGGAGCGGCGTTCGTCGCCCGCGCAACCCGTCAAAGCGGCCTCCAGGCGACCGCTGCACAGCGTGGCGATCGGCTGCGCCTCGTCGGCATCGTCGGCCAGCGGGCATCCGTTCGCGGAGCGCTCGACGGCTACCGGCTCTGGCTGCGCGACCCGGGCGACCTGGCCCGGTCGGCGGGTGCCGCGGCCAGTCCGACACCAACGCCTGGTGCGACAACGAGCCCGCGGCCCGGGACGTCGGCGCCGCCCTTCACGACGATCGCGACGGCGATCGGCCTGGGAAGCGGGAGCGTCGCGGTCGAGGGAATCGTCACCGTCGCGAGCACGCTCCTCGACACGACCGGTCGCCGGTCGATCGTCCAGGACGCGACCGCAGCGATCGAGGTCCTGGTTCCCCGCGACGCATCCGCACCGCGTCCCGGGGACCGCGTGCGCGTCGTCGGGACCGTCGGCCGCGCATACGGCGCGCCGCGGCTCACCGCCGCCACCCTCACCGTCCTCGGGCGCGCCACGGCGCCGGACCCGGCCACGCTGGCCGGACCGCCGTCCGTCGCGCTGGAGTGGCGTCTCGTCATCATCGAGGGCACCGTCACGGACCAGCGCCGCCTCGGGGACCGCTGGCGCGCGGAGGTCGGGGCAACCGCCGGGTCGATCCCGGTTGCCGGGCTGCCGGGCGCCGGGATTCTCGCGACGGCTCTCGTCGAGGGCAGCCGCGTCCGGATCGTCGGCATCGTGCGTCGCCCGAACCCCGCCGCGACTGACCAGCACTTCGTCGTGGTGCCTCGGTCACCTGCCGACATCCGCGTGCTCGCCGGCGCGAGCGCAAGCGGGTTCTCGCAGACGGCCGGATCCGGCCCTGGCTCGAGCGGCTCGGGCGCGTCGTCGTCTGCCGCGTCCCGCCAGGCTGGAACGGCCGCGGGCACCGCCGCGCCCGTGTCGGCCGACGTCGCGAACCTCGCCGGGCTCGCGGGCCGCGCCGTCCGGGTCGGCGGCCTCGTCGTGGCGGTGGACGCAACCGGGCTCGTCCTGGACGACGGGACCGGCACCGTGCGACTTGATCTTGCCGACGAGGTGCGTTCGCTGCTGTCGCTGCTGGGACCCGGTGATGCCGTCGGCGCTGCCGGTGTCGTCGCGGCCGGCACGCCGCCGGCGGTCCGGGTGAACGACGCGGCCGACCTGGTGCGGCTCGGCGATCTCGGGGAGCCGCTTCCGCTCTCGGACGACGTCGTCACTGCGGACTACGCGCCGGTGCCCCCGTTGGAGGATCCCGGCGCACGGTCGCCGTCTCCTGAGGCGGTCTCGACGGGCGTCGCCGGCAACGGCGCCCTTGCGCCGATGACGTCGGGCGCCGGCTCGATCGGCGCGCTCGCCACCGCCGGGGGGATGCTCCTGCTGGTTCGTCGCCGCCGCGACCGGCGCATCGTGCAGGCGCGGATCGCGCGACGCCTCGCCGGGATCGGCGCCCCGTTCACGGCCGCGGCGGTGCCCGAACAGGTCGGAAACGGGGAGGATCCCGCGCCGCCACCCGATTCGGCGGGCCAGATCATTCGGGAATCGGCTTGACGCTCCGATGCGGCGCGGTCTACCGTTGCGCGAGTTCGCGCCGCCCCGGATCTGTCGGGTCACAGGGACCCGCACAAGATGGCTGCGACGAACCCGTATCGCTCGTATCGGACGAGCGCCGGGCACGGGCCCGACGACGTCCACCGTGACGAAAGGGAGGCTCCCGGAGTGGCCGAAGCGTACTGCGTGAAGTGCAAGGCGAAGCGCGAGATGAAGAACGCGCAGCAGATCACGATGAAGAACGGCAAGCCCGCCGCCCAGGGCACCTGCCCGGTCTGCGGCACCAAGATGTTCCGGATCGGCGGCTGACCTAGGCTCGCGATCCCTCGAGCCCTCGCCGGAGACGGCGGGGGCTCGATCGCGTCTTGGGCCGGTCCACGACCGGCGCGAGACGGGCCGGGACCCCGCGCGCGGCGCGGGGCACCCGGTGCCCTCGAACCCGCCGGCGACGGCCGGGTGGCGCGGCGCCGCGGGCCGTTCGGACCGCCACGGTGGGACGGTCGGCCCGACGGCCCGGTCGGGGACGCTTGGTAGAATGCGCCTGGTTCCCGTCGCATTCACGAGGTCCAGTGTCCTCACGGCCTGATTCCACCCCCTGCGCCGGGGGAACGCCGTCATGCGCTGCCGCTGATCGCTCCACCCGCCCGGTGGCGGCTGGCGACCAACGCGCCGTGCGCCGGCCACAGCGGCCGCTGGCCCCCTGCCCCTCGCGGATCGGCGGCGCAACGCCACCCACGCGTCCTCGTGCATCCCATCCCGCCGCGCACGTCGCGGGCGGGTTCAACCGATCCATCTAGCCGCAGAGCGGAGGTTCGAGCCATGTCCGTACGAGTGGGCATCAACGGGTTCGGTCGCATCGGCCGGCAGTCGCTCAAGGCGCTCCTCGAGCGCGCGCCCGACATCGAGGTCGTGGCCGTCAACGACATCGTCGACGTCCCGACGAACGCGCTCCTCTTCAAGCACGACTCTACCTACGGCGCCTTCGCCGGGACCGTCGAGCACACCGACGATGCCATCATCGTCGACGGCCGCGAGATCAAGGTGCTCCAGGTCGCGGACCCCTCGCAGCTGCCGTGGAAGGCGCTCGGCGTCGACATCGTCATCGAGTCGACGGGGCGCTTCACGGACGCCGACAAGGCCCGCGTGCACCTCGAAGCCGGTGCGAAGAAGGTGCTCATCAGCGCTCCCGCCAAGAAGGAGGACGTGACCATCGTCCTCGGCGTGAACGACGCAGCCTACGACCCGGCGAAGCACAACATCATCAGCAACGCGAGCTGCACCACCAACTGCCTCGCCCCGGCGGCCAAGGTCGTCCACGACGGCTGGACCATCCGGCGCGGCCTGATGAACACGATCCACTCGTACACGAACGACCAGAAGATCCTGGACGTCGCGCACAAGGACCCGCGCCGCGCCCGCGCCGCAGCCCTGAACATCATCCCGACGACGACCGGCGCCGCGAAGGCGCTCGCGCTGGTGATCCCGGACCTCAAGGGCAAGTTCGACGGCTTCAGCCTGCGGGTCCCCACCCCGACCGTCTCGGTCGTCGACTTCACCGCGGAGCTCGAGCGAGAGACGTCCGTCGATGAGCTCAACGCCGCCTTCCGGGCAGCTGCAGCAGGCCCCATGAAGGGCATCCTCGGCGTCAGTGACGAGCCGCTGGTGAGCACCGACTTCCGCGGCGACACGCGCTCCTCGATCATCGACAGCGCATGCACGATGGTCCTGGGCGGCAACTTCGTGAAGGTCATCGCGTGGTACGACAACGAGTGGGGCTACAGCTGCCGCGTCGCGGACCTCGTCAAGATCATCGCCGAGCGGCTCTGATCGCCGGCGCGATCAGCCTGCTCCGCAACCCCCGCTAGCAGAGGCAGCAGCCTGCCATGGACAAGCGATCGGTTCGCGACCTCGACGCGTCGGGCAAGCGCGTCTTCGTCCGCGTCGACTTCAACGTGCCGCTCAAGGACGGGCAGGTCACCGACGACACCCGGATCCGGGCGGCCATCCCGACGATCAAGTACCTGATGGATCAGGGCGCCCGGGTGATCCTTGCGAGCCACCTGGGTCGCCCGGACGGCAAGGTCCAGGACGGCCTGCGGCTTCGACCGGTTGCCGAGCGGCTCTCCGCGCTCCTCCGGGTGAGCGTCCCCTGCACGGGCGACGCGCTGGGCCAGGGGACCGAGGACGCCGTCCGCCGGCTCAAGCCGGGCGAGGTCCTCCTGCTCGAGAACCTCCGCTTCCACCCGGAAGAGGAGAAGAACGATCCGGGGTTCGCCAAGGCGCTCGCGTCGTACGCGGACGTCTACGTGAACGACGCGTTCGGGACGGCCCACCGGGCCCACGCGTCGACCTACGGCGTCGCCCAGCTCCTGCCGGCCTACGCCGGGTTCCTCATGGAGAAGGAGATCACCTACCTCTCCCGCCTCATCGAGGACCCGGAGCGACCCTACGCCGCGATCATCGGCGGCGCCAAGGTCTCGGACAAGATCAAGGTCCTGCTCAATCTTCTCGAGAAGGTCGACATCCTCATCGTCGGCGGCGGGATGGCGAACACGTTCCTCCTCGCCCAGGGCAAGGCGGTCGGCAAGAGCCTGGCCGAGCCCGATCGCGTCGAGGACGCGCAGCGAATCATGGCGGCGGCCCAGGCAGGCGGCGTCAAGCTGATCCTCCCCGTCGACGTGGTGATCTCCAAGGAGGTCACCCAGGGGTCCGAGTACAAGACCCTCTCCACGGAGAAGCTCCCCGCGAGCTGGCACATCGTGGACGTGGGCAAGGCATCGCTCGCGGAGATGGCGGCCGCCCTGGAGGGCGCCCGGACCATCTTCTGGAACGGCCCGCTCGGCGTCTTCGAGATCCCGGCGTTCTCGACCGGGACGAAGGCGATGGCGAACCTCCTCGCCGAGATGGCCGACCACGGCGCGACCGTGGTCGTGGGCGGCGGCGACTCCGTCGCGGCCGTCACCCAGCAGGGGCTGGCCTCCAGGATGACCCACATCAGCACGGGCGGCGGGGCCTCGCTCGAGCTGCTCGAAGGGCGGACGCTGCCCGGGATCGCGATCCTGCCGGACCGCGATCCCGCCGACGCTGCCGGGAGTGCATCGTGAACACCGAGATCGAGCTCATCGAAGCTCGCGAGATCCTCGACTCCCGGGGTAACCCGACGATCGAGGTCGACGTGGTCCTCGCCGACGGCTCGGTGGGTCGAGCCGGCGTGCCGTCGGGCGCCTCCACTGGCGTCCACGAGGCGGTCGAGCTGCGCGACGGCGACAAGGCCCGCTTCGGCGGCAAGGGCGTCCTCAAGGCGGTCGCGAACGTCCGCGAGAACATCGCCCCGGCCATGCTCGGCGCGGACGCCGCCGACCAGCCCGGCATCGACGCCGCGCTCATCGAGCTCGACGGGACGCCGAACAAGAGCAACCTCGGCGCCAACGCCATCCTCGGCGTCAGCCTTGCCTGCGCCCACGCAGCGGCTGCGGCGCACGACCTGCCGCTCTACCGCTACATCGGGGGCGCCGGCGCCCGCATCGTGCCGGTCCCGTTCTTCAACATCCTCAACGGCGGCAAGCACGCCGTGAACTCCACGGACTTCCAGGAGTTCATGATCGCGCCGATCGGCCGGCCCACCTTCGCCGAGGCCTTCCGGGCCGGCGCCGAGGTCTTCCACGCTCTCAAGGCGATCCTGCACGAGGGCGGCTTCTCGGTGGGGCAGGGCGACGAGGGCGGCTTCGCCCCGTCGCTTCCGTCGAACGAGGCGGCGGTCGAGGTGATCCTCCGGGCGATCGAGAAGGCCGGCTACCAGCCGGGCGAGGACGTCGCGATCGCGCTGGACCCGGCCACGAGCTCGATCCTCGTCGAGGGGACGGGCGTCGACGACGTGACGGGCCGCTACCTCCTGGAGCGCGAGGGTCGGACCCTCGATTCCGGCGAGATGGTCGACCTGTGGGAGCGCTGGGTCTCGAAGTACCCGATCGTCTCGCTCGAGGACGGCCTCGCCGAGGACGACTGGGCCGGCTGGCGCGAGCTGACCGCCCGCCTGGGAAGCAGGATCCAGCTCGTCGGCGACGACATCGTGGTCACGAACCCGGAGATCATCGCCCGCGCCATCGAAGAAAAGGCGATGAACTCGGTCCTGATCAAGCTCAACCAGATCGGGACCCTCACCGAGACGATGGCCGCGATCGAGATGGCCCGGCGGGCCGGCTGGACCGCGATGGTCAGCCACCGCTCCGGCGAGACCGAGGACACCACGATCGCCGACTTCGTCGTGGCCATGGGAACGGGCCAGATCAAGACCGGGGCCCCGTCGCGCTCGGAGCGCGTCGCCAAGTACAACCGGCTCCTGCGGATCGAGGAGGAGCTGGGCGACGGCGCCCGGTACCTTGGCCGGCACGCGCTGGCCGGCGCGCCTCCGGTCCACGCGTGACCCTGGAAGCCCTCGTGCTCCCGGCCGGCTTGCCGGCCGGGAGCGCTCGTTTCCGGGCGGTGGCAGGCGCCGGCCGCTCCTGCCGGGTGCCCGCGTGACCCGCCTCGTGGGTCGGTTCGTGGACCGCGGCGCGATCTTCGCCGGCTGGGTGGGCGTCGGCATGGCGATGACGATCGTCGTCAGCTTCCTGCTGGTGATCCCCATCGAGCCCGTCTTCTGGCTGATGTCGCCACTGGCGGGCCTGCTCATCGGCTACTACGCGAACGCCCGGGCGGACCGGCGCGACGGCCCCTGGCGCCGCATCCTTCTCAACGGGATCTACGCCGCCGTGCTCACCGCGCTCACGCTCGCGGTCCTCTTCGTGGGGACGAAGCTGATCTTCTTCTCCGCCGATGACGGCTACCGCGACGCGAGCCAGGGCGGCCCGATCGCGGGCTGCACGTCCGGCGCCGACTGCGTCTACCAGCGCTACCTCGCCGAGCCGGGCAAGGCCGCCCAGTTCCAGCAGGCCGGGATCACCGACGTCTCGTCGTTCACGGCCTTCTACTGGCGCGAGCAGCTCGGGACCACCGGCACGGTCACGATCCTGTGCTGCGCCGGCGGCGTGTTCGGCGCCGCGATGTACGGGTTCGCCCGACCGAGGGCCCAGCGCCCGGCAGCTATGCCGGGAGGTCCCATCGCCTGATCCGGCCGGTGCGGCCGTTCAGCCGCCGGACGCCAGGAGGATCGCCCCTGCCGCGATGCACCCAGCGCCGGCCAGGCGCCACGCCGCACCGTCCCGCTCGCCGAGACGGAGGACGCCCCAGCCGGCCGCCAGCACGGTAGCGGATTCCCGCAGCGGCGCCACGCCCGCGAGCGGCGCGATCGCGAGGGCCGTGAGGACGAGGGTGTAGCCGGCGACCATGAAGACCCCGGCGCCCAGCGGGCGCCGCCAGCCCGGGTCGGCCGCGCTCCCGGGGATCGGCCGGGGACCGACGACGCGGAGCGGCGCGACGGCCAGGACCGCGCCAAGCAGGATGCTCCCACCCGCGAAGATCAGCCAGCCATAGAGCCAGGCGGGTCCGGTCCGGGCTCCCAGCCGGTCGACCAGGGTGTACGCCGCGATCAGGACGCCGATCGCCAGGGCCGGGCCGACCGAGCGCCGCGTGGCCCCGGGGACCGCCACGGCGAGCGTCCCGGCCACCAGGAGGATGACCCCGGCCAGCTGGAGTGCTGCCAGCCGCTCGCCGAGCACCGCGATCCCGAGGAGCGCGCCCAGCAGGGCAGCCGATCCGCGTGCCACCGGATAGACGGTGGAGAGCGCGCCGTCCCGGTACGCGATCCCGAGGGCCACCCAGTAGACGACCTCGAGGGCCACCGACGTCGCCGCGATCGGCCACGCATCCGGGGTGAGCCCGGGCCGGCCCCCGGCCAGCCAGGCGATCGCCGCACACGGCGTCGCGACCGCCGTCCCCAGCCAGACCGCGCGCGCGGTTGCGCGGAGCGGCTCGCCGGATCCTTTGACGGACGCGTTCCACGTCGCGTGCAGCAGCGCGGCAACCAGGACGAGCGCGGTCGCGGCCAGCGGCATCGCGCGAGTGTACGGGCACCGGGCCGCGTCCCGGTGGCCTGCGCCGCGAATCGTTCGACCCCGGGCTCGGTGCCCGGGGTCGAACCGGTGGTGCGCGGCAGCGGCGCCGGCGTGGCCGGCGCCGGGTGGCCTACTAGGCCTTCTTCCTCGGTGTCGCCTTCGCCTTGGCCGGGGCCTTGGCGGCGGCTTCCTTCGCCTTGGCCGGGGCCTTGGCGGCGGCTTCCTTCGCCTTCGGCGCAGCCTTGGCCGGAGCCTTCGGCTTGGCCGGAGCCTTCGGCTTGGCCGGAGCCTTCGGCTTGCCTGCGGCCTTCGCCGGACCGGCAGCCTTTGGCTCGACCTTCGTCGCCACCTTGTCCGCGGGAGCGGAAGCTGGCTTCGACGCCACGCGCGTACGCGCGCGGGGAGTTGCCACCGGAGCTTCCGGCGCGGCCTTCGTCGCCTCGACGTCGGTCCGGCCGGCGCGCGCGATCGCCGCCTTTGCCTTCCCGGCCGCCGTCTGGGCGCCCTTCGCCTTCTCGGCCTTGCCGGCCGCGATGCGGGCCTTGGCAGCCTTCGCAGCGGCCGCTGCGCCGGTCGTCTTCGTGATCTTCGCGGCCGTCTGGACGGATGCGCCGCCGATCGCCGCCGCCACCTTGCGGGCCAAACGCGACTTGCGGCGCGCGGCCGTGTTGGGATGGATGGCGCCGACCTTGGCAGCCTTGTCGAGCGCGCTCATGGCCTCGGCGAGCGTGACGGTCGCGTCACCCTCGGCCTGGCCGGTCGCGATCCTGAGGGTCTTCGTGACGAGGGTCTTGGCCTTCGTGCGTCGCGGGGCGTTGATCGCCTCGCGACGTTCGGCCTGACGGACCCGCTTCAGGCCGGACGGCGTCCGTGTGCCGGTCCAGCCGCGGGGCGAGTGAGCCACTGGCGTTCTGTCCTCTGGTGGGGAAGGATGGTCCGTGGGCGGGTGCCGCGCAGCGGGAGAGGACACCGCGACGGCGCGACCGCGAATGGTACCAGACACACCGACATGCGGTCCGCCAGCGGCCGGCGGGTGCCCGGGACTGGACGTCGGCGTCCGTTCGCGGGGCCGACAGTGTCGGCTACACTCGGCTCCCGATGTCGATTCCCCAGTCTCGCCTGCGCAACTTCTCCATCATCGCCCATATCGATCACGGCAAGTCCACGCTCGCCGACCGGCTCCTCGAGACGACCCACACGATCGATCCCCGGCTGATGACCAGCCAGGTCCTCGATTCGATGGATCTCGAGCGCGAGAAGGGCATCACGATCAAGGCTCGCGCGGTCCGGATCGAGTACACGGCCGCCGACGGCCTGGTCTACGGCCTCAACCTCATCGACACGCCCGGCCACGTCGACTTCGCGTACGAGGTGAGCCACAGCCTCCAGGCCTGCGAGGGCGCTATCCTCGTCATCGACGCCTCCCAGGGGATCGAGGCGCAGACGCTCGCCAACGTCCATCTCGCGCTCCGCCAGAACCTCGTGATCGTGCCGGTCATCAACAAGATCGACCTGCCGTCGGCGCAACCGGACGTGGTGATGGACGAGCTGGAGAACGTCCTCGCCATCCCGCGCGAGGAGGTGCTGCTTGCCTCGGCCAAGGAGGGGATCGGCATCGTCGAGATCCTCGAGGCCATCGTTGCGCGCGTGCCACCGCCGAAGGGGAACCCGCGGGCCCCGCTCCGGGGGCTCGTCTTCGACTCCCATTACGACCAGTACAAGGGGGTCGTCGCCTACGTCCGGCTGGCCGAAGGGAGACTCCACGGGCATTCCCGGATCCGGATGATGGGCTCTGGGGTGGAGACCGAGATCTTGGAGCTGGGCGTCTTCCGCCCGCAGCTCGTCCCCGTCATCGAGCTCGGCGCGGGCGAGGTCGGCTACATCGCGACCGGCCTCAAGAGCGTTCGCGACGCGCAGGTCGGCGACACGGTCACCGACGCCGCCCTCCCCGCCTCCGAACCGCTGCCCGGGTACCTGCCGGCCAAGAGCCTGGTCTTCGCGGGGATCTACCCGATCTCCGGCGAGGACTACCCGCTCCTCCGCGACGCGATGGAGAAGCTGCACCTCAACGATGCGAGCTTCTCGTTCGAGCCGGAGAGCTCGATCGCGCTCGGCTTCGGGTTCCGCTGCGGATTCCTGGGCCTCCTCCACATGGAGATCGTCCAGGAGCGCCTGGAGCGGGAGTTCTCGCTGGAGCTGATCGCATCGGCGCCGTCCGTCGAGTACCGCGTCACGCCGATGGGGGGCGGGCGCGTCCTCGCCGTCGACAACCCGGCCCTGATGCCGTCGGCCGGCGAGATCGAGACCATCGAGGAGCCCTGGGTGAAGCTCTCCGTGATCACCCCGTCCACGTACATCGGGCCGCTCATGGAGCTCTCCACGAACCGCCGCGGCACGTTCACGAGCATGGAGTACCTGGACCCGACGCGGGTCCTGCTCGCGTTCGAGATGCCGCTCGCGGAGCTGATCATCGACTACTTCGACCAGCTCAAGAGCCGCAGCCAGGGCTACGCGTCGATGGACTACGAGGAGATCGGCTACCGCGCAGCGCGCCTGGTGAAGCTGGACGTGCTCGTCAACGGCGAGCCGGTGGACGCCCTGTCGCTGATCGTCCACCGCGACAAGGCCCAGACCGCCGGCCGGCAGCTGACCGAGAAGCTCAAGGAGCTCATCCCGCGCCAGATGTTCGAGGTGCCCGTCCAGGCGGCGATCGGGTCCACCGTGGTTGCCCGGGAAACGATCCGCGCGATGCGCAAGAACGTGCTGGCCAAGTGCTACGGTGGCGACATCACGCGAAAGCGGAAGCTGCTCGAGAAGCAGAAGGAAGGCAAGCAGCGCATGAAGCGCGTCGGCTCGGTCGAGATCCCGCAGGAAGCCTTCCTCGCCGTCCTGCGCATGGGCGACGCGGGCTAGGCGCGAGGCCCGATCCGTGGAGGCGCAGCTCCGCGAGCTGGTTGCGCTGGGTCTCGCCGGCCTGCTGTGCCTCCTGCGCCTCGAGGCGGCCACGTTCGGTGCAGCCGAGTACGACGAGCCGGTCGCAGACGGTGGCCGGAGCACCGTCCGGCTGCGGATCGAGTGGTACCTGCTGGGGTTCGCCCTGATTGCGGCGATCCTGATCATCCACCCGGCGCCCGCCCGTGATCTCGGGCTGGGGCTGGGCAACCGGGCCGGGGCGCTGCTCGGCGGGCTCGGGCTCGGAGCGATCGGCACGGCCCTGGCGATGCTCTTCGCCTATGTTCGCTACACGCGCCTCCGCATGCCGCCGCTGTGGTCCTACCCGGGTGCCATCCTCAACGCGATCGGGACCGCGTTCATCGATGAGGCGACCTTCCGCGGCGCCGTGCTGGGCCTCCTCCTCCTTGCCGGGATCGACCCCGCCCTTGCGATCCTCGCGCAGGCGTTCCTCTACGTCCTCGCGACGCGGACCGGCGCCCCGGGTCGAAGCCGCTACGTCTTCGGACTCGCACTCCTCGTCGGCATCGCCGGTGGCTGGCTCACCACGCTCACCGGCGGGATCGGCGCCGCATTCCTGGGTCATGCCATTACCCGGATCGCCGTCTTCGTGTGCACCGGCCACGCCGGCCAGCCGGCGCCGCGCGGCCAGGAAGTCGAGGAGGCCTGGGAGTCCCGGCGCCCGCCCGACGGCTGGCGGCAGATGGACCGGCCCGGCGAGGAGGCGCGGACGGGCCGATGACCTCCGGCGAGGCGCCGGCGCTCGCGGCCCCCGTGGCGCTGTACATCCACGTCCCGTTCTGCCGCTCCCTCTGCCCGTACTGCGACTTCGTGGTCGTCTCGGGCGCCGCGGCCGTGGGTCCGCGCAATCGCGTCACTCCGTACCTGCGCGCCGTGGCCGCGGAGCTGGACCTGCGCGCCGACGCGCTGGACGTGGCGTTCCGCGAGCCCGGCGATGCCGCGCGGCCGGCCCTCGAGACCGTGTACCTCGGTGGCGGCACGCCGTCGCTCCTGCCGGCCGCGGCGGTCTCGGCGCTTCTCGACCAGGTCCGCGCTCGCTTCGGGCTGGCGCCCGGCGCCGAGGTGACGCTCGAAGCGAACCCGGGACCGGATGATCGCGGCGATCTTGCCGGCCTCGCGCGGGCGGGGATCAACCGCGTCTCGATCGGGGCCCAGAGCCTCGTGCCCGACGAGCTCCGGGCGCTGGGCCGGCGGCACGTCCCGCGCGACGTCGCCGACACCGTCGCCGCGGCGCGAGACGCGGGCATCGCGAGCGTGAGCCTCGACCTCCTCTACGACATCCCCGGCCAGACCCTCGCCAGCTGGACGGAGACGCTCGAGGCGGCCCTGGAGCTGGGGCCCGACCACGTGTCGGCCTATGCGCTGACGCTGGACGACCCCGATGCCGAGGGCCTCACGGGCCCGACCGGCGACCATCTCCCGACCCCGTCCGGTGCACGTCGCTGGCGCGAGACGGCGCGCGCCGGCCAGGACGAGGACCGGGCTGCCGGTGCATACGGCCTCGCCGACGCGCTGTTCGAGGCGAGCGGCTATCCCTGGTACGAGCTTTCGAACTGGGCGCGTCCCGGTCACGAGAGCCGGCACAACCTCGTCTACTGGGAGCGGCGCCCGTACGCGGCCGCCGGCCCCGGGGCGCACTCGTTCGACGGCGCCTCTCGGCACTGGAGCGGGGCGCGCCTCGACGCGTGGATGGCGGCGCTCATGCCGGCCTCCTCCGGCATCCCGTCCGCGCTGCCGCCCGGCGGCTGGGAGCAGCTTGACGCGGCGGCAGCGGACGCGGAGCGCCTGTTCCTGGGCCTCCGCCTCGCGCGTGGTGTTCCGCGGGAAGCCGTACTCGGTCGGATCGACGTGTTCGCGTGGGCGACCGAGCACGGCCTGGTGGAGGAGATTCCGCCCGGGCGGGTCCGTCTCACGCTCCGCGGACGGCTCCTCTCGAACGAGCTGTTCGCCCGCCTTGTCTAGAGATCGGGCCGACGCGGCCGACCGGCCGCGCGATTGACACCCGTGAGCACCTCCTGCTACGATCCGTCGCAGTGGTTAGCACTCGGTAGCTGAGAGTGCTAACAAGATCTGGCACTCGCACCATATGAGTGCCAGCATGAGCGAGGCACCCGTGGCACGTGGCATTCGACACAGCGCCGGTCCCCTGGACCATCGAGCCCAGGCGATCCTGCGTGCCGTGATCGAGGAATACACGTCGAGCGCGGCCCCGGTGGGCTCGCAGACACTCGTGGAGCGCTATCGCCTGCAGGTCAGCTCCGCCACCGTCCGGGCCGTCCTCGCGGAGCTCGAGATGGAAGGGCTCCTCTTCCACCCGCACACGTCAGCCGGCCGCGTGCCCACGGATGCAGGCTATCGCTTCTACGTCGAGAGCCTGATGGGCGAGGCGCCGATCTCGCCCATCGAGCAGCTCATGATCCGCCACCAGTTCGGACAGGTGGAGTTCGCCACCGACCAGTGGTTCCGGCTGGCTGCCACCACCCTCGCCTCCGCCACGCGGTCCGCGGGGATCGCCACGCCGGCCAAGCCGCGCGCCGCCCGGATCCGGCGCTTCGAGCTGGTGCCGATCGGCGACCGGATGGCCAGCCTGATCATCGTCCTGAACGAGGGGACGCTGAAGCAGACGCTCTTCACGCTCGATGCCGGCACGCGCGTGGAGGACATCGAGGAGGCGGTCCGCCGCCTCAACGCCTCCTGCTCCGGGCGCAGCGCCGCCGACGTGGCAGAGCATCTCCGCTGGTTCGACCAGGCGCCCGCCGACGACGCGATCTTCGGCCTCGTCCGCCGGGCGGGCGACCGCGCGCTGCGCCTCCTGCGCGAGTTCGACGCGGACACCGTCGAGCAGCTCTTCAGCGACGGGCTGCTCAACGTCATGGCGGCGCCCGAGTTCGCCAGCTCGGAGAAGCTTCGTCGCGTCTTCGAGGCGCTCGAGAACCGGAGCTACTTCGCCGAGCTGTTCGACACGGTGACCGTCGAGGGGGGCCTGCGGGTCTACATCGGCCGCGAGAACCGCCCCGAGGAGATGGCCGACGTCAGCCTGGTCCTCGCGCCCTACGGGCGACCCGGGGCCGCGGTGGGGTTCGTCGGCGTGCTGGGTCCCACGCGCCTTCGCTACCCCCAGGCGATCGGGACGGTGCGCTTCGTGTCAAGCCTGATGAACGACCTCGTGGACCACCTCTACGCCTGAAGCACGAGGACGACAGATGCCGAACAGCCCAGACCATCCCGCGCCGCGCCGCCGCACCCGGGCCGACGACCGGATCGCGGAGCTCGACACCAGCCCGACCGCGCTCCTTGCCCAGATCGAGGCACTGACCGCCGAGCGTGACGCGGCGCTCGCGAGGGCCGACGAGAACCTCGTGACCGCGCAGCGGGCCGCGGCCGACTACGCGAACCTCAAGCGCCGCTCCGAGGCGGACCGGGAGCGCGACCTCGACCGCGCCCGCGAAGCCCTCCTCACGCGGGTCGTCGGGCTCGCCGACGACCTCGACCTTGCGCTTGAGCATCTCCCGCCGGAGGCGCGCGACAACCCCTGGCTCGAGGGCATCGTCGCAATCGATCGCAAGCTCCGGGCGCTCCTCGAGCGCGAGGGCGTGACCCCGATCGAGGCGCTCGGGCGGCCCTTCGACCCCAACGAGCACGAGGCGCTCAGCCAGGTCGCCGGGAGTGGGGTCCCCGAAGGGGAGGTCGTGCTGGAGATCCGGCGCGGCTATCACCTGCGGGATCGCGTGCTCCGGCCGGCCCTTGTCGCCGTGAGCGACGGCAGCCCGCGGCTCAACTGACCACCCATTCGCCCCAATCCACCCCACGACACCAGGAGAACACCACCCAATGGGCAAGATCATCGGCATCGACCTCGGCACGACGAACTCCGTCGTCGCGGTCATGGAGGGCGGCGAGCCGACCGTCATCGCGTCCGCCGAGGGCGGTCGGACCGTCCCGTCCGTGGTTGCCTTCACGAAGACCGGCGAGCGCCTCGTCGGCCAGCTGGCGAAGCGCCAGGCGGTCACGAACCCGGCCAACACCGTCTACTCGATCAAGCGCTTCATGGGTCGTCGCTGGGACGACCCGGAGGTCAAGCACTCGCGGGCGCTGGTCCCCTACACGGTGGAGAAGGACCCGGCGTCCGATGGCGTCCGCGTGGCGCTCGCCGACGGCCGGACCTACACCCCGCCCGAGATCTCCGCGATGATCCTGCAGAAGCTCAAGGCGGATGCGGAGGCCTACCTCGGCGAGAAGGTGACCGAGGCCGTCATCACGGTCCCCGCCTACTTCGACGACACCCAGCGCCAGGCCACGAAGGACGCAGGACGCATCGCCGGCCTGGACGTCAAGCGGATCATCAACGAGCCCACCGCGTCGTCGCTCGCCTACGGCCTCGACAAGCAGAAGGACGAGAAGATCGCGGTCTACGACCTGGGCGGCGGCACCTTCGACATCTCGATCCTCGAGCTGGGCGAGGGCGTCTTCGAGGTCAAGTCCACCAACGGAGACACCCACCTCGGCGGCGACGACTTCGACATCCGGGTCATGGACTGGCTCCTCGCCGAGTTCAAGAAGGACCAGGGAATCGACCTGCACTCCGATCCGCAGGCGCTCCAGCGCCTCAAGGAGGCAGCCGAGAAGGCGAAGATCGAGCTCTCGTCGTCGATCTCCACGGAGATCAACCTGCCCTACGTCACCGCAGACGCCGCCGGCCCGAAGCATCTCGTCGTCACCCTCACCCGGGCCAAGCTCGAGGACCTCGTGGGCGACCTCGTCGAGAAGACGAGGGGCCCCGTCATCCAGGCGATCAAGGACGCGGGCCTCAGCGCGGCCGAGATCGACGAGGTCGTCCTGGTGGGCGGCATGACCCGGATGCCCGCGGTCATCGAGGCCGTCAAGGCGATGTTCGGTGGCAAGGAGCCGAACCGGGGCGTCAACCCGGACGAGGTCGTGGCGGTCGGCGCCGCGATCCAGGCCGGCGTCCTGGCGGGCGACGTAAAGGACGTCCTCCTGCTGGACGTCACGCCGCTCTCGCTCGGCATCGAGACGCTCGGCGGCGTCATGACGAAGCTCATCGAGCGGAACACGACGATCCCGACCTCGAAGAGCCAGGTCTTCTCCACTGCCTCGGACAACCAGCCGCAGGTGGAGATCCACGTCCTCCAGGGCGAGCGCGACTTCGCGGCGGACAACAAGACCCTGGGCCGGTTCATCCTGGACGGGATCCCGCCCGCCCCGCGCGGCGTCCCCCAGGTCGAGGTGACGTTCGACATCGACGCGAACGGCATCGTGGAGGTGCGGGCGAAGGACCGGGCGACCAGCAAGGAGCAGAAGGTCCAGATCACCGCCTCATCCATGCTGGACAAGAAGGACGTCGACCGGATGGTCCGCGAGGCCACCGAGCACGCGGCCGAGGACAAGAAGCGACGCGAGGAGGTCGAGACCCGGAACCAGGCGGAGGCGCTGACGTTCCAGGCGGAGCGCACGCTCAAGGACCTCGGCGAGAAGGTCTCGCCCGAGGACCGGGCGGCGGTCGAGGGGAAGGTCTCCGACGTGCGCAACGCGCTGAAGACCGAATCGGCCGACGTCGTGCAGGCGCGGGCCACGGAGCTCGCCGAGCTCCTCCAGAAGGTAGGCGTGGCGGCGTACGCGGCAAGCGGCACGCCCGAGGGCGGCAGCGCAGGCGGCCCGGAAGGCAGCACCGGCACCGAGCCCGGGGCTGCGCCGGACGCCGACGACGAGACCGTCGAGGGCGAGTTCAAGGAAGTCTAGGGTCGCGTGCCGCCGGGCAGTCCGGCGGCGCCCAACCCGCGGGCCCGGGCCGTCGCCCGGGCCCCGCGATTCCCGGGCCGCCGCCGGGCCTCACGATTCGGACAGCGCGGCCGCCGGGGCGGCCCGGCCTGCCCCGCCGTCCGACCCGATACACTCCGCGTCCATGCCCGATCCGTCGACACCGGCGCTCATCCGTGCCCGCGCGCTGACCAAGCGCTTTGGGGCGTTCACGGCCGTGGACGCCATCGACTTCGACGTGGCGCCCGGCGAATCGTTCGGCTTCCTGGGCCCGAACGGCGCGGGCAAGACCTCTGCGATGCGGATGATCGCGTGCGTCTCGCCGGTCTCGGACGGGGAGCTGTCCGTGCTGGGAATGGACCCGCGCGCGGATGGGCCGCGGATCCGCGCCCGGCTCGGGGTCGTGCCGCAGCAGGACACGCTCGACATGGAGCTGACGGTCGCCGAGAACCTGGCGATCTACGGTCGCTATTTCGACCTCCCGCGGGGCCTCATCCGGGAGCGGGTCGCCGAGCTCCTCGACTTCGTCCAGCTCTCCGAGCGGGCGCGCGACCAGGTCGAGTCGCTCTCCGGGGGCATGAAGCGGCGGCTGACCATCGCGCGGAGTCTGATCAACGAGCCGGACCTGCTCCTGCTCGACGAGCCGACCACGGGCCTCGACCCGCAGGCCCGGCACCTGCTCTGGGACCGGCTCTACCGGCTCAAGCAGAAGGGGGTGACGCTCGTCCTGACCACGCACTACATGGACGAGGCCGAGCAGCTGTGCGATCGGCTGGTCGTCATGGACAAGGCGCGGATCGTGGCGGAGGGCTCGCCGCGCCGCCTCATCGAGGAGCACAGCAGCCGCGAGGTCCTGGAGATGCGCTTCCCCGTCGGCGTGCAGGAGACGCTTGACGGGCCGCTCGAGGGGCTCGGCGAGCGGGTGGAGCGGCTGCCCGACCGCGTCCTCGTCTATGCGGATGACGGCGATGCGGCGGCGGCCGCGGCGCACGAGCGTGGCCTGCGGCCCGAGATGAGCCTCGTCCGGCGCTCCTCGCTCGAGGACGTCTTCCTCCGGCTGACCGGCCGGAGCCTGGTGGACTGACGGCACGGTGGCCACGCCAGCGGCGATCCGGGTGCTCGAGCACGAGCTGCTCCTCTACCGCCGCGCGTTCCGGGGCACGCTCGTGAGCTCGTTCCTCAACCCTGTTCTCTACCTGGCGGCGATGGGCGTCGGGCTCGGCGCGTACGTCGCGACGGGCAAAGGCGGCGCGGCGGCCTCGGCGGCGCTCCTCGGCGGCGTGAGCTACCTGGCGTTCCTGGCGCCCGGGCTCCTGGCGTCCACCGCGATGCAGGTCGCGGCCGGTGAATCGACGTTCCCCATCATGGGCGGCATCCTGTGGGACAGGACGTTCTTCGGGATGCTCGCGACCCCGATCGGCGTGGTCGACATCCTGGTCGGAAAGCTGCTCTACATCTGCCTGCGCCTGGCGCTCGCGACCTGCATCTTCTTCGGCGTGATGACCGTCTTCGGTGCGGCGACCGGTCCCCAGGCGTTCTTCGCCATCCCGGCCGCGATCCTCACGGGCCTGGCCTTCGCGACGCCGATCATCGCGTTCTCGGCGAGCCGGAAGGATCCGAGCGGGTTCAACAGCCTCTTCCGCTTCGGCGTGATCCCGCTCTTCCTGTTCTCGGGGACGTTCTTCCCGGTCAGCCAGCTGCCCGGGTTCCTCCAGCCGGTGGCGTTCGCCACGCCCCTCTGGCACGGCGTTGACCTGTGCCGGACGCTCGCCCTCGGGACGGCGACCCCGATCGGCGCGCTGGTCCACGTCGCCTACCTGGTGGGGGTGGCAGCCCTGGGGCTTGGCCTGGCGTCGATCGCGCTGCGGCGCCGACTGCGCCAATGACCCTCTTCGCGCGGCTCGCGCCCCCCGCCCGGCTCGGAGGCCGCCGAGCCGGCCTCCTGATCGAGCGCAACCTGCTCGTCTACCGGCGCACGTGGATGGTTATCGTGTCCGGGTTCTTCGAGCCGCTCCTGTACCTCCTGTCCATCGGATTCGGCCTCGGTGCGCTCATCGGTGCGGTGCCGTTCGGGGGCCAGCAGGTGCCGTACACGGTGTTCGTCGCGCCCGCCCTGATGGCGTCATCGGCCATGAACGGCGCGATCTACGACTCGACGATGAACGTCTTCTACAAGCTGCGTGAAGCGAAGACCTATGACGCGATCCTCGCCACGCCGATCGGCGTGGGCGACGTGGCGCTGGGCGAGATCGGCTGGGCCCTGATCCGGGGCGCGATCTACGCGACGACGTTCCTGCTCGTGATGTTCGTCCTCGGGTTTGTCCGGAGCCCTCTCGCGATCCTGGCGCTGCCGGCGGCGGTCCTGATCGGCTTTGCGTTCGCCGGGGCCGGGATGGCGGCGACGACGTTCATGCGGACGTGGCAGGACATGGACATGGTCCAGCTCGTGATCCTGCCGCTCTTCCTGTTCTCGGCGACGTTCTACCCGCTCGACACCTACCCGGATGCCGTGCGCCTTCTCGTCCAGCTCACGCCGCTCTACCACGGCGTCGACCTGATCCGGAGCCTCACGACGGGGATCGTCAGCCCGGTGATCCTCGTCCACGTCGCCTACCTGGCGATCATGGGCCTGATCGGCCTCGCGATCACGTCGCGGCGGCTGGAGCGGCTGCTCCTGAAGTAGGGGCGCGGAAGCGGTCGGGCGACGGGGAGGCAGCCGAGCAGGTCTGCAGCCGAGCAGGTCTCCGGCGCCGGGCGTATCCTGCGTCGCCATGAGCCCCCGACCGAAACGCCCCGCACCTGCCGCCCCCCGGACAGCGATCGGCATCGACGTCGGCGGCACCGGCGTCAAGGCCGCCGTCGTGGATCTCGCCAGCGGCGAGCTCGCCTCGCCCCGGCTCCGGGTCAAGACGCCCCAGCCCGCGACGCCGGAAGCGGTCATCGCCGCGATCGGCGGGATCGTGGACCAGCTCGTCGCCGATGGGCACGTCACGTCCGGGATGCCGGCCGGCGCGGGCCTGCCCGGTGTCGTGAAGGCCGGCCGGCTGATGACGGCCGCGAACATCGACAAGTCCTGGATCGGGGCGCCCGCGGAGTCGATGCTCTCCGCCCGGCTCGGCCGCCCCGTGAGGCTGGTCAACGACGCGGACGCGGCCGGCCTCGCGGAGGCGACCTTCGGGGCGGCCAAGGGCGTGATGGGGACCGTGCTCCTGCTCACGATCGGGACCGGGATCGGCAGTGCCCTCTTCATCGACGGCCACCTGCTTGACTCGACCGAGTTCGGGCACGTCACCTACCGCGGCAAGGACGCGGAGACGCTCGTCTCCGGCGCCGCTCGCGAGCGCCGCGGGATCGGCTGGAAGAAGTGGGGCAGCGAGTTCAGCGAATACATGGCGCTGCTCGAGCGCTGGTTCTGGCCGGACCTGATCATCCTCGGCGGCGGCGTCAGCAAGGAGTACGCGAAGTACTCGAAGTTCCTCACCGCGCATGCGCCGATCGTCACCGCCCAGTACCTGAACACCTCGGGGATCGTCGGGGCGGCGCTCGCCGCCGCCGACGTCGGGATCGCCGCGGCCGTGATCGCCCGCGAGGACGCGGCCAACCCCGCGGCGGTCGACCCGCGCCAGGCGGGTCGCGACGGCGCTCGCGCCAGTGCGCAGGCTGCCGACGTCGCGGCCTCGCTCGTGATCGAGGACCAGCCGACGCGCTGATCCGGTCGCGCCGGTTCGGCGACACCCTCGACATGCGGTCCTTCAGCGGGCCCGGAGGACGCTCATCAGCGTCCCTCCCGTAGACTTGCCGGCGAATGGCGACCGAACGCGACTACTACACGATCCTCGGGGTGCCCCGCACGGCCAGCGATGCCGACGTCAAGCGCGCCTTCCGCAAGCTGGCCCAGCAGTGGCACCCGGACGTCAACCGCGACTCCGGAGCCGACGACCGCTTCAAGGAGATCAACGAGGCCTACCAGGTCCTCTCCGATCCGCAGCGCCGCCAGGCCTACGACATGTTCGGGGCGGCCGGGGTCAATGGGTCCGGCGGCTTCGGCGGCGGCCAGCAGGGCTTCGGCGGCTTCTCCGACCTCTTCGACGCGTTCTTCGGCGGCACGGCCGCGGGCGGCGGCGGCGCGCGGCGGGGCCGGGCAGCTGTCGGCTCCGACCTTCGCTACGACCTGCGCGTCAGCTTCGAGGAGTCGATCCGCGGCACCGAGAAGGAGATCGAGTTCCCGGTCCTGGATCGCTGCGCCACCTGCTCGGGGAGCGGCGCAAAGGCCGGCTCGTCGGCCATCACCTGCCCGCAGTGCCAGGGTCGCGGCGAGATCCGCCACGTCCGCCAGACGATGCTCGGCCAGATGGTGAACGTGGTCGCCTGTCCGCGCTGCCGCGGGGAGGGCAAGGTCGTCGAGGCAGCCTGCCCGGACTGCGGCGGCGACGGCCGGCGAGAGCGGACGAAACGGCTCCGCGTCAGCGTGCCGGCGGGGATCGACGACGGGCACCAGATCCGACTTTCGGCCGAGGGCGAGGTGGGGCCGCGCGGCGGCCCTCCCGGCAGCCTGTACGTCGCGATCCACGTCACGCCGCACCCGTCGCTCAAGCGCGAAGGGACGGAGCTCTTCTGCGACCTGTCGCTCACGATCGCCCAGGCGGCGCTGGGCACGACCGTCCGCGTCCCGACGGCCGACGGCGAGGAGGATCTCGAGATCAAGCCGGGGACCCAGCCGGGCACCGAGATCCGGCTGCGCGGTCGCGGCGCTCCCCATCTCCGGAGGGCGGGAGCGCGCGGCGACCTGCACGTCCTGGTCGACGTCCAGATCCCCACGAAGCTGACCCGGGAGCAGCGGGAGGCGCTGGAGGCGTTCGCGATGGCCTCGGGCGAGACCGGGCTGGGAACCGGCAGGGCGGGGGTCCTCGACCGGCTCAAGGACGCGCTGGGGTGACCCGGCCGCAGGCCGGCGATCCCGCGGCGGACGGGCTCGTCGGCGACCAGACCTGGCTCGAGCTGGCCGTCACCTGCGACCCGGAGGCGGTGGAAGCCGTCAGCGAGATCCTCTCGCGCGTCGCACCCGGCGGCGTCAGCGTCGAGCCGGGCTTCCGCCTGATCGACGACGGCCTCGGAGCGGTCGCGGACCCTTCCCGGCCGGCCACCGTCCGGGCCTACCTCCCGGCACGCGACGCAGGGGTCGTCCGCGTGGCCGTCGCCACGGCCGACACCGCGCTTGGCCATCTCGCGGCCTTCGGCCTGTGCGAGATCGGCGAGCTCGTCACGGCCGTGGTCCACGAATCCGACTGGGCCACCGCCTGGAAGCAGCACGTTCGCGTGATGCGGATCGGGCGCCGGATCGTGATCCGGCCGACGTGGCGGCGTCACCGCCGGACGCCCGGCGACGTGGTGATCGCCATGGACCCCGGGATGGCGTTCGGGACCGGCCTCCACCCCACGACGCGCCTGTGCCTGGCCGGGATCGAGCGCTGGGCGGACGGCGGCCTTCTGGCGCACGGCTCCGCGCCGGATGGGCGCGCCCGGCTCCTCGACGTCGGCTGCGGGTCGGGGGTGCTGGCCGTCGCGGCGGGCCTCCTGGGCGCCGGCGAGCTGGTCGGCGTCGACACGGACCCGATCGCGGTCGAAGCCACGCTCGCGAACGCCCGGCGGAACCGGCTGACCCGGCGGGTACGGGCCTGGCAGGGATCCGTGCCGTCGGGCGCGGGCCCGTTCGACCTCGTGGCGGCGAACCTCATCGCGTCGGTGCTCATCGACCTGGCGCCGGGACTCTGCCGCGAGCTCCGGGTGGGCGGCCGGATGCTCGCGTCGGGCATCTTCGCCGACCGGGAGGGCGATGTCCGGTCGGCGTTCGCCGCCGCGGGTCTGGCGGTCGTCCATCGCGATGTCGAGGGCGACTGGGTCGCTCTCGATGCGGAGCGCACGGCGGTGAATGGCGCGTCCAGTGGAGGTCAGGGATGAGCACCGATTGCCTGTTCTGCCGGATCGTCGCGGGCGACATCCCGGCCGCCAGGGTGCACGACGACGACCTGGTCATCGCGATCCGGGACCTGCACCCGGTGGCGCCGGTGCACCTCCTGCTCATGCCCCGTGCGCACGTAGGATCCGCGCTCGACCTCACCGAGGCCGACGCGCCAGTGACCGGGCGGCTCCTGTCGGTCGCGGCAGCGCTCGCGCGCACCGAGGGGATCGCCGAGGGCGGCTACCGGCTCGTCGTCAACGCCGGCAACGACGGCGGGCAGACGGTCGGCCATCTCCACGTCCACCTGCTGGGCGGCCGCGCGATGCACTGGCCCCCGGGATGACGGGTGCGCCTCGCCCGGGCGCGGCGCACCCTGCGAGCCGGGCGCTGGTCGCCGTCCTCGTCGTCACCGGCGGCCTCCTGGCTGGATGCGCCGGTCCTGCCCCCGCCGATCGCACCCTCGAGTCGCTCGCGACTGCGCGGTCGACCGCCTCGCCCGCCGTCCAGGCCACGCTCGCGCAGATCGACCGCGCACTTCGCGCCAACGGGCTGGTGCTCCTGCCCACGCTCACGACCGTCCGCCCCGCCGAGCCCCCTTCGTTCACCAGCGTGGCGCGCTGGCCGTTCCAGGCCGTGCTCCCCGACGACCCGGCCGGCGGCTACTTCGTGATCTACGAGTTCCCGGACCTGGCCTTCGCGGCGGACGGCGGTCGCGACCTGGCCGCGTACATCACGAGCGGCCCGGGCCGGGTCCAGTACCCGCCCGACGTCCGCTTCGTCCTTCGCCAGGTCGGCTCGACAATCGTCTTCTACCCGTGGTCTCCCGCCTCGTCGCCGGACCCGAAGACACCGGGCCTTGCGGCCGCGCTCGCGTCCGTGGGGTCCGAGGTGCCGATCCCGCCCGGGTGACGCGTGCCCCGGCCCGTCTCCGCTACCGGGGGCTAGGTGCCCTCCGTGACCGGGAGCGGCGCGGACACCGCCGCCCAGGCGCGCACCTGGTCGCGTTTCACCTTCAGGGTGAGGGTGCGCGGGAAGTCCACGTCCGGCCAGAACCGCCACGCGGTGACCCTGGCGTGGACGGCCAGCGTCGCATTCGCTGCCTTCACGGCGGCGTCGATCTCGGCGCGCGCGCGCGCGATGTCGGCGTCCTTGTCGAACGCGCCGCTGGGCGCGTCGGCGGCGCCGGCCTCGGCAAGCCGCTGCGCCGCGACCGGCGCGAGGATGATCGCCTCGATCCTTCCGGGCTCGGTCTCGAGGACGATCGAATCCCGGATGCCGGCAACGTGGAGCGCGTTCTCGATGTCCTCCGGGAACACGTTGAGGCCGTTGGGCAGCACGATGATGTCGAGCTTCCGGCCGTGGAGGACGAGCCGGCCCCGTCGGTCGAGCCTGCCCAGGTCGCCCGAGCGATAGAAGCCGTCCTCCGTGAACGCGGCCGCGGTTGCCGCTGGGTCTTCCCAGTAGCCGCTGGTCACGCTGGGGCCCCGGAACAGGACCTCGTCGTCCTCGGCGATGCGGATCTCCATCCCCGGGACAGGGCGACCGACCGTGCCCAGCGGATGATCCCGCCACGTGGTGCATGCCCCGGAGCCCGTCTCCGTGGAACCGTAGCCCTGCATGATGACGATCCCGATGTCCTCCCACCCCTGCTGGACTGCCGGCGGGAGGAACGCCCCGGCCGACACGAGGAGCCTGAGGTTTCCGCCGAGCTGCCGGTGGATCCTGCGGAAGAGCCACCGCCGGGCGGCCATCGGCAGGCGGCGAGCGACCACCCGGGCACGCCGGAACGACGAGGCTTCGCCCAGCCTCTCGGCCTCCCGTTCGAGGGCGGACCAGAAGAGCTCCAGCATCTGCGGAACCAGGATCATCGCCGTGGTTCGATGGTCGCGGATCGACTCGAAGATCACCCGCGGATTGCGGGTCCGGACATACAGGATGTCGGCGCCGAGGTCGAGGAGCAGGTAGAGCCCGATGGCCTGCTCGAACAGGTGGGCGAGTGGCAGCACGGACACCACGCGGTACTCCATCTGCGGGACGAGCCGGTGGAACCCGTCGATGCCGCCGATCGTGTTCTCGTGCGCCAGCACGACCCCCTTGGGCGTGCCCGTCGTGCCCGAGGTGAATACGAGGAGGTATGGATCTTCCGGGGCCGGGCGGGCCCAGCTGTCCAGCGTGGCCTCCCAGTCGGCGGGGAAGCCGGCGCCGGGCTCGGCGCACAGGTCGTCGAGCGCCGCGGCGGGCAGCCCCTCCAGGTCGGCCTCCGCGGGATCCGGGGCGTCACGCCCGGTGCCCATGGCCAGCTGCGTCGCCCCTGATCGGTCCACGATCCGCCGGATCGTGGTCGGAGCCATCCGCAGGTCGAGCGGCACGAGGACGAGGCACGCTCGCATCGCGCCGAAATAGACGGCCGCCAGCTCCGGGCACGACGCGGACCACGTCAGCAGCCGATCGCCGCGCTGGAGCCCTCGTGCACGCAGCCGCCACGCGGCGAGCCGGCTCCGCCGATCGAGCTCGCGGTAGCTCCACGTCTCCAACGTGCCGTCGTCGCGCCGGACCGCGAGCGCGCGGCGATCGTTGTATCGGGCCGTCGCCCCATCCAGGAGATCGACGAGGGTGCGTCGCGTCGTCATGGGCCAATCGTGGACGGTCACGGCCCGCCCTGCAACGGGGATGCGCCATCGTGGCCGTTGCCGTTTGCCAACCTCGCCTCGCCGGGGCTACACTCCGCCGGGCTCGGAGGCCGCATTCGCGCGCGCCGCCGAGCACGCGTGCGCCGACATTCGCCCGGCGGCGCCGCGGACGAGACGATCCCACGGCGGAGGAGGTGATCCCGGCATTGGCAGAGATCCGCGTTGGTGAGAACGAGACGTTCGAGAGCGCGCTTCGCCGCTTCAACAAGAAGATCCAGCAGTCCGGCATTCTCGCCGAAGCTCGCCGTCGCGAGCATTACGAGAAGCCCAGCGTGAAGCGGAAGCGGAAAGAGGCAAAGCGCAAGAAGGTCGCCCGCCAGCAGGGTTAGCCGCCGGGACCGGCGGCGCGGGCACCCAGCGGCCGAACGAGGCCGATCCCCGCCCACAGCCACCGTCGGTTCCACCCGCTTCCCCGGCCCGCATCCCGGGCCCCGGAGGCCCCCAACGCCAATCGGCGCCACGCCCGTCGCCCCGTCCACGGGGCACGGCCGGCCCGGCGCCCGATGCGACAGGAGCCACCGCCGGTGTCCCTCCGAGATCGACTCCACGACGACATGACCGCAGCCATGCGGTCCGGTGACGCGCTGCGCCGCGACACGCTCCGGATGGCCCTGAGCAGCGCCTATGCCCTGGAGAAGCGCGACCACGCGACGCTCTCCGACGACGCCACCCTGGCCGTCCTCACCCGCGAGGTGAAGACTCGCCGCGAATCGGTCGACGCCTACCGGAAGGGCGGCCGCGAGGACCTCGCCGCGAAGGAGGAGGCGGAGATCGACATCCTCGCCGCCTACCTGCCCCAGGCCCTCACGGAAGAAGAGCTGGGCACGCTGGTTGCCGACGCCATCGCCGCCACCGGTGCATCGTCGGCCCGCGACCTGGGCCGGGTGATGGGCCGGCTGGCGGGGCCGACACGCGGCCGCGCAGACGGCCGGCACGTCAGCGAGCTGGTCGCCCAGGCACTCGCGGCCGCCGACCTAGCGGCGCACGATTCCGCAGACCTCGCGACGCAGGATGCGGCCCGGCCTGGAGTGCGCCGCGCCGGCTCGTCCGGCGGCCCGCCCGAGGGCTGATCCGATGCTTTCCCGGCGCTTCGATCGCGTCACCCGCTTCACGCGGCGGGACGCGGTCAGGCTCGCGATCGCCACGATCCTGCTGGTCGGCGGCCTCACCGCCATCCTCTCGATCGGCGACCTCCCGCAGGCCTACAACCTCCAGGACGGGAGCGTGGCGCCGCAGCAGATCCGGGCGCCGCGGGCGATCTCGTTCGAGTCGGTGGTCCAGACGGCCGCTGCCCGCCAGGCGGCGAGCGACGCAGTCCAGCCCCAGTACGACTTCCGGGCCGACACGGCCTCCTCGCTCGCCCAGCGCCAGCTCGCGGCGCTTGCCACGGCCCTCGCGCCCGTCGACGCGGCGTTTGCGGGACAGCTGACCCCGGAGCAGCGGACCGCGTCCCTCGACGCAACCCTCGTGGGGATTTCCGCGGCCTCCCGCAAGACGCTCGACGCGATGGCGCCCGAGCGCTGGTCGATGGTCGCCGCCGAGGCGACGCGCGTGCTCGGGACGCTGCAGCGCTCGGAGCTGCGCGATTCGGAGATGGAGGCCGTCCGGAGCAACCTGGGCGGGCTCTTCTCGCTCCAGCTCACCGACGGCGAGCGCAATCTCGCGACGGAGATCGTGGCTCCGCTGCTCGTCCCGAACTCGACCTACAGCGCCGAGCTCACCGCGGAAGCGCGGCTGGCGGCCGCGGACGCGGTCGCGCCGGTCCAGGTCGCGGTCGCCAAGGGCGAGGTCCTCATCGACGCCGGGCGCCGGGCCACGGCAGCCGACATCGAGAAGCTCGTCGCGCTCGGGCTCACCGAGGCGCGCCTGGATTTCGCGCGGATCGCCGGCTGGTTCCTGCTGGCGGCGCTCATCGTGATCCTGTACCTCGCCTGGCTCTGGCGCTACCGGCAGGAGGTCTGGCACCGCGCCCGGACCCTCGCCCTGCTGGGCCTCGTCCTGCTGGTGACCGCATTTGCCTACAAGCTGACCGCCGGGCGATCCATCCTGCCGTTCTTCGTCCCGGGCGCGGGGGCGGGAATGCTGGTCGCGATCCTGCTCGGCTCGGGGCCGGCGACTGTCCTTTCGTTCTTCCTGGCAGTCATCGCCGGCGCCTCCAACGATCTCTCGCTGGAGCTGACCACGTACGTCTTCGTCGGCTCGCTGACGGGCATCCTGGCCGTCCGACGTGGTGACCGGGTGGCGGTGTTCCTCCAGGCCGGGGTGGCGATCGCGGTCGCCAACGTCGCCGTCGTCTCCATCTTCTCGCTCCTCGGAACGCGCGACATCACCGGCGTCCTCCAGCTCTTCGGCGCGTCCGCGGCGGCCGCGGCGGGCGCGGCCGTCGCGACGGTGGGGACGTTCCAGGTGGTCGGCAACCTGTTCGGGATCCTGACCGCCTTCCAGCTGCTTGAGCTGGCCAACCCCACGCAGCCGCTCCTGCGGCGGCTCCTCCTGGAGACGCCCGGCACGTACCACCACGCGCTGATGGTCGGGAACCTCGCGGAGCGCGCAGCCGAGGCGATCTCCGCGGATTCGCTGCTGGCGCGCGTGGCCGCCTACTACCACGACGTCGGCAAGCTGGAGAACCCAGCCGGCTTCATCGAGAACCAGGCAGGCGGGGAGAACGTCCACGACCACCTGACCCCTGAGGCCAGCGCCCAGCTCCTCAAGGCGCACGTCTCCGGCGGGATCGACCTTGCCTACCGGGCGCGGCTCCCCAAGCCGCTGATCGCGTTCATCCCGCAGCACCACGGGACGGCGAGGATGAGCTACTTCTGGGTGAAGGCACGCGAAGAGGCGGCGGCACCATTCGGGGGTCTCGGGACGGCCGCCGGACTGGCGGCCGCCGACGCGCTCGACGAGCGCCATTTCCGCCACAACGGCCCGAAGCCCCAGTCGAAGGAAGCGGCGATCCTCATGCTCGCGGACGGTGTCGAGGCCTCGGTCCGCTCGCTCGCCAACCACGACGAGCCCACGATCCGGGCGATGGTCAGCCGGATCATCAGCGAGCGCCTGGAGGACGGCCAGTTCGACGAGTGCGAGCTGACGCTCCGCGACATCGAGCAGGTCCGCGGCGCATTCGTCGCCCAGCTGCTGGGCATGTACCACCAGCGGATCGCCTATCCGCAGAACAAGATCGTCGAGCTGGAAGCGCGTCGCGAGGCGGGCGCCGGCGGCCGCGGCCCTTGAGAGCGACCCGGCCGACCCCGGGCCCGCGCCCGTTCTACCTGCCGCCCTTCCGCGTGGACGTGGAGATCCGGGCAGGCGTGCCGCGCGTCGTGCCGGTGGTCGCGCTCGCGCGTCTCCTGCGTTCGGCCCTCCTGGCGGGGGGCGCGCCCGAGCCCGCCTCGGTCGGGCTCGTCCTTGCCCACGACGCGGAGCTGGCCCGGCTCAACCTGGCGTTCCTCGGGAAGCACGGGGCGACCGACGTGCTGTCGTTCCCGCTCCTGCCGCCGGCGGCGTATCCACCCCGCGCCGGTCGGCCCGTCCCGGAGGCCAGGCCGGCCGCCGCGGGCGAGCGAGCCTTCCTGCTGCCGCCCGGCACGCGTCTCAACCTTGGGGACATCGTCGTGTCGGTGGAGCGGGCCATCGACCAGGCCGGGGCCGGACGCGGCGGGCAGACGGGGGATGTGCGCTGGTCGTCGGCCGACGAGCTGCGCCTGCTCGTCGTCCACGGCGGGCTCCACCTCTGCGGCTGGGACCACGCCGAGCCCGGCGAGGAGGCTGCGATGCGGGCGCTCGAGCGGGAGCTCCTGGCCGCCGGGTGAGCCGCTCGACCCGAGGCGGGGTACCATCGGGCCGTGGCCCGATCCGCGCGGATTCGGGCCGTTCGTCGTGGGCCGCGGAGGAAGCGTGAAGGTCGTCGTCGGGCTCGGGAATCCGGGCGAGCAGTACGCCCGGACGCGCCACAACATCGGCTGGATGGTGGCGGACCGGCTCGCGGACCGGGCGGGCTGGGCCGGCCGCGGGAGGACGCGCGATGCCAGCGCGGTCGTGCAGGGCCGCTTCCGGGGCCTCGACCTCGTGCTCGCAAAGCCGCTCACATTCATGAACGATTCCGGAGTGGCCGTGCGCAAGCTGATCGCCCGCGAGCGTGCTCCGCTCCACGAGATGCTCGTCGTGACCGACGACTTCAGCCTGCCCTTCGGGAAGATGCGCTTCCGCGAGGGCGGCAGCCACGGCGGCCACAACGGCCTCCGCTCGATCATCGACGAGCTCAGCACGGAGGCGTTTCCGAGACTCCGCATCGGGATCGGCGAGCCAGGCCGGGACGCGGTGGACCACGTCCTTTCCGTCTTCGGGCCGGCGGAGCGGCAGCGTCTCGACGAGCTCCTGGACGCGGCGGCGGACGCCGTCGAGGCGTGGGCTCGGGACGGCCTGAGCAAGGCCTCGAACCGCTTCAACGCCTACCAGCTCCGGGCCGCCGACGAGACGCGGACGGCGCCGCCCGGCGAGATCGACGGCCCCCCCGGCGCCGACGGCGTCCGGCGAACCCGGACCGGCTGGCGGCGGGCCCGGCCCGGCGGGCCGGACGAGTCGCTCCAGTGAGCGGGCACCGGCCCGGTCCCCCCGGTCCCGGTGCCGTTCCTGCGGGGACCGGCTCGACGCCCGGGAATGGCTCGGGCGGCGCCCGTCGCCGGATCCCCGACCTCGCCGTCTTCACGCCGCTCCTCCACGGCACGCCGCCGTTCCGGGCGCTGAGCAGCACGCTTGGAGCCGGCGGGTCGGCGCCCGGTCCACGCGGCCGGCACGCGGCCGTGACCGCGGTTCCCCACGGGGCGAAGACCTTCCTCGCGGCTGCGCTTGCCATCGCCGGTGGGGAGCGGGTCTGCTGGATCGCCCGGGACGCGGAGATCGGCGACCGCGTCGCTGACGAGCTGGTGGCGTGGCTCGGCGACCCCACCGCCGTCGCGATCCTGGAGCCACGTTCCGCCCTGGCCTACGAGCGGAGCGAGCTGGTCCGCGACGAGTCCGCGGCCCGCGTTGCCGCGCTGGCCGCCTGGTATACCGGGCGCGCCCGCGTGCTGGTCGCCTCCGTCCAGGCGCTCCTCCAGCCCACCCTCGGCCGCGACGACCTGCCGGCCGCGCCGCGGACGCTGAGGACCGGGGACCGGCAGCTTCAGGGCGCGCTCCTCGCGGAGCTGCTCCGGCTGGGCTACGAGCCGGTCATCGAGGTCGCCGGCCGGGGCGAGTTCGCCCGCCGGGGCGGCCTCGTGGACATCTTCGCCGCCGGCGCCGACCTTCCCGTCCGGATCGAGTTCTTCGGCGACGAGATCGAGAGCCTCCGGCGCTTCGACCCGACCGACCAGCGCACCGTTGGGCCGGCCGAATCCATCGACCTGCTGCCGGCCAGCGAGTTTCTCCTCCCGGCCGAGGGCGCGGCCGGGATCCGGGTGAGGCTCGGTCCGCTGGCGACCCTGCTGCCGGAACGCCTCGCTGCCGATCTCGCGCACTTCGAGGGGGCGGAGGATCACGCGCCGGCGACGGTCGGCGGGACTCGCGCGCTCGAAGCCGGGGACGCGGCCGAGGTCTGGGCCGCGATCCTGTGCCCCGCCTCGGGGCTGGACCATCTCCCGCTCGCGACGCTCCTCGTCCTCGACGAGCCGGGCGACGTCGCCTCCGCGGCCGAGTTCCTCTGGGAACAGGCGGCCGAGCGCCGCCGCGACCTGGTCGGCGCGGGCGAGCTGCCCGGCACGTGGCCGGACGCCTACGTCGGGTCCCGTGAATGGGGTGCGCGGCTCCTGCGCGGGCGGACGCTGGAGCTGACCTGGGAGTCCGGGCCGCTGGCGGCGCTCGGCGGGGCAGCCGCCACCGAGGATCCGTTCGGCTGGCGCGAGCCGATGCTCCCGCCCGGCCGGAGCGCCAGCCTCCCGCGCGCCATCGAACGCTGGCGCGCCGGCCGCCCCGCAACCGTCCCGCTCGCGGAGGAGGAAGCGGACGACCACCGGCCGGCGGTGCCACCGGGGATCGTCGCGTCGCGGCACGCGCCCGGGGCCCGGCGCTCACCGGCGCCGCGGATCGTGATCGCCTCGGACCAGGCACCGCGGCTCTCGGAGCTGCTCGGCGAGGCGGGGATCCCGGCCGGCGTGACGTTCCGCCCGGCGACCGCGCCGCCGCCCGGGGCCGTGACGCTCGTCGGACGCAGCCTGAACGCCGGGTTTGCAGGCGGGCCGGATGGGCTCGTCCTGGTCACCGACCGCGAGCTGTTCGGGGCGGTGCGCGTCCGCCGGCCCAAGGCACTTCGACGCGTCGTGCCGCGCGACATCCTGGAGCGCCTCACACCGGGCGACCTGGTCGTCCACGTGGACCACGGGATCGGCCGCTATGAGCGGATGCTGCGGCGGGGAAGCCGCGGCGAGGAGCGTGACTACCTCGAGATCGGCTTCGCGGGCGCGGACCGGATCTTCGTGCCGGTCGAGCAGATCGCCCGCATCAGCCGCTACGCGGGCGCCGATCGGCCGGGCCTCTCCAGGCTGGGTGGCGGCGAGTGGGCCCGGACGAAGGCCCGCGTTCGAAAGGCGGTCTCCGACCTCGCCGAGGAGCTCCTGGAGCTGTACGCGGCGCGGTCCGCGGCGGACGGCCACGCGTTCGGGCCCGACACACCCTGGCAGGTGGAGCTGGAGGCGTCGTTCCCCTACGAGGAGACCCCCGACCAGCAGCGCGCCATCGTCGAGGTGAAGGCGGACATGGAAGCCGGCCGCCCGATGGACCGGGTGGTCGTCGGCGACGTCGGCTACGGCAAGACGGAGGTCGCGCTGCGGGCCGCGTTCAAGGCGATCCAGGACGGCCGGCAGGTCGCGGTCCTCGTCCCGACGACGGTCCTCGCCGACCAGCACCTCCGGACCTTCACCCAGCGTTTCGCGGCCTTCCCGACCACGGTCCGGATGCTCTCGCGGTCCGTCCCGCCGCGCGAGCAGCAGGCGACGCTCGCGGGGCTCGAGGCCGGGTCCGTGGACCTGGTGGTCGGGACCCATCGGCTGCTCTCGAAGGATGTCCGGATCCGCGATCTGGGCCTCCTGGTCGTGGACGAGGAGCAGCGGTTCGGGGTCGCGGCCAAGGAGCGTCTCAAGCAGCTGCGCCGCGAGGTCGACGTCCTGACCCTCTCCGCCACCCCGATCCCGCGCACGCTCAACCTCGCGCTCGTGGGCGTCCGCGACCTCTCGGTGATCGAGACACCCCCGGAGGATCGCCTGCCGATCCAGACGCGCGTCGCCGAAGCGTCCGCGGGGCTGGTCAAGGACGCCATCCTCCGCGAGCTCGACCGCGGCGGCCAGGCCTTCTACGTCCACAACCGGGTCGAGACGATCGAGGCGCAGGCGGAGCAGCTCCGCCGCCTCCTGCCCGGGGCGCGCATCGTGGTTGGCCACGGGCAGATGGACGAGCGGCTGCTGGAGGGCGTCATGCGCACGTTCGCCGGCGGCGAGGCGGACGTCCTGGTCTGCACCACGATCATCGAGTCCGGGCTGGACATCCCGAACGCGAACACGATCGTCATCGACCGCGCCGACACGCTGGGCCTGGCCCAGCTCTACCAGCTCCGCGGCCGGGTGGGGCGGAGTTCCCGGCGGGCCTACGCGTACCTGCTCTACCGCCGCCGCGACCGCCTGTCGGACGAGGCGCGCAAGCGGCTCCAGGCGATCTTCAACGCCTCCGAGCTGGGCGCGGGATTCCAGATCGCGCTGTCCGACCTGGAGATCCGCGGCGCCGGCAACATCCTCGGTGGCGAACAGTCGGGGCACATGACCTCGGTCGGCTTCGACCTCTACACGAAGCTGCTCGCGGAGGCAGTGGAGGAGCGCAAGGCGACCTGGGAGGGTCGCGCCCCGACGCTCGCCCCGGCGGGTGCGACCGTCGACCTTCCCGTGGACGCCCACCTCCCGGACACCTACGTTCCCGACGAGGCTGCGAAGCTCGAGCTCTACCGACGGCTCGCGCGCGCCCGGACCCCGGGCGACCTCGCGGCGTTCCGGGAGGAGGCCGCCGACCGCTTCGGGCCGATGCCGCCGGCAGTGGTCCGCCTCGTGGAGGTCGCCGAGCTGCGCCTGGCGGCGGAGGCCGCCGGGATCACGTCACTCGCCCGCGAAGAAGGCCAGCTCGTGGTCCGCTTCGGGTCGGGGCTCTCGCGCGGGGAGGCGATGCGCCTCATCGCCGGCGCGCCGCTTCCCGGCGTCCGGCCGGGTGACATCACGTTCGCGGCCAGCCAGGTCCGGATCCGCGTTCCGCGCGACGCCGCCCGGGCGTGGGCGCTGACCCAGGCAATCGTGACCCGCGTGGCCGGGGCCCGGGGCTTGTCGGCCCCGGATCAGCCCTCGTCCTCGGCGTCGGCGTCGACCCGGAACCGGTAGCCCACCCCGTAGCTCGTGGCGATGAAATGCCGGGTGGGTGCCGCCTCGGCGAGCTTCGCCCGCAAGTTGCGCATCGTGACGCGCAGCAGGTGGAGGTCGTCACGGTAGCCGGCACCCCAGACCGCGGTCAGCAGGTCGGCGTGGCCGACCACCGATTCCGGGCGCTCGGCGAGGTGGCGCAGCAGCCGGTACTCGGTGCGCGTCAGGTGGATCTCGTGGCCCTCCGCCACCACGCGGTGGGCGCGCCCGTCGATGACCAACCCAGGGTGGCGGACCTCCTCGCCGGTGACGGCAGCGGAGCGCGCGGCCGTGCGCCGGAGCACGGCCTCGATGCGCGCCATCAGCTCGGGGAAGCTCAGCGGCTTCGTGACGTAGTCGTCCGCGCCGGCGCCCAGGCCCCGAATCTTGTCCTCCTCCGCGTCGCGCGCCGTGACCAGCAGGATCGGGACCAGGCTGGTGGCGCGCATGCGCTCGATCACCTGCCAGCCGTTGAGCCGGGGCAGGCTCAGGTCCAGCAGGACCAGGTCGGGCGTCTCGGCCTCGAAGGCGACGATCGCGGCGGCGCCGTCACGGGCCACCTGCGGCTGCCAGCCGTGCCGCTCCACCCACAGGGCAAGGAGGTCGGCGAACTCGGGCTCGTCCTCCACGATGAGGATTCGCGCCCCGGGCAGCGCGTCCGGCATCACTGGACCACCGGCAGCCGGAACGAGATGGACATGCCGCGCGCGACCGCGTCCAGCCGGATCCAGCCCCCGTGCGCCTCGACCAGCCGGCGGCAGACGTAGAGCCCGAGCCCGCTCCCGTGGATGCGCGACTCACGGACGCGCCCGCCCCGGAAGAACCGGTCGAAGACCTGGGCCTGTTCGGCGGCGTCGATCCCTTCGCCGTCGTCGGCAAACGTCACGACGACCGAGTCCGGGGGCAGGTGGCGCGCGCGGATCGAGATCGTGGCACCGGGGCCCGCGTACTTCTGGGTGTTCGCCGCCAGGTTCGCGAGGACCTGCCGGATCCGGCGGGCGTCCGCGTCCACCTTCGGCAGGGCGGGGGCCTCGATCGTGATCGTGCCGGCCCCGGGCAGCTCGCCCTGCTCGGCGGCGAACGACCGCAGGAGTGCCGCCAGGTCGACAGGGCCGCGGTCCAGCTGCAGCTGGTCGCTTTCGAGCCGCGACACGTCGATCACCTCGTCCACGAGCGTTCCCAGCCGATCCACGGCATCCACGATCCGCTCCAGGTGGTGCCGGCTCGTCGGCGCGTCCAGGCCCAGGTGCAGCAGGCTCTGCGAGTGGCCGCTGATGAGCGCGAGGGGCGTCCGCAGCTCGTGCGAGATCGTGGCCACGAAGCTCGACTTGAGCGCGTCGAGCGCGCGCGTCACGCGCAGGTCCCGGAGGACCGCGACCGCGCCCGCCGGCGCGCCCGTCATCCGGGCGTAGCTCGCCGCGACCGGGATCGGCGACGCGTCGACGCCGGCGATGATCTGCTCGCGGATGAGCGGTCGCCCATGCGCCAGGACCTCCCCGAACGGGCAGCTGCGGCCACAGCCGCGACTGCCGCCGGATTCCGGCAGGCACCCCAGGAAGGCCTCGCACGTGACCCCGATCCCCTCGCGCTCGGCCGCGCCCACGAGGCGCGCCGCGGCGCCGTTGAGTCGGGTGATCCGGCAGTCCGAATCCACCGCGATGATCGCGTCGCTCGCGCCGTCGAGGATCGCGGCCAGCGTCGCCCGCTCGTGCAGGAGCGCGCCGCGAAGCTGGGCGGCGCGGAACGCGAGGGCAAGCTCGCGCCGGATCAGCCCGAGGTAGCGGGCATGGCCGGGGTCCAGGGCACGTCCAGGCGCGGGCCGGATCGCGAGATAGCCGAGCGCGACGTGGCCCGCTCCGCCCTCGCCCAGCGCGCGGCTCTCCTCGAGGGGGACGCCGAACCAGCCGGCCTTGGCCGTCCAGCGGCCTGCAGCGGCGGAGTCGGCGAACGTGATGGGGAGGGCGGATCCGTCCCCCGGTCCGTGTCCCGCCGACGCGCCTTCCGGCTCGAGCGACGCGATCCGGCGCAGCGTTCGTCGCGCAGGGGCCGCCAGCCAGAGCGCGGCGGCCTCTGCGCCGCTCGTGCGGGCGATCTCCGCGAGGACCGCCGGCGCCAGCTTCTCCAGGTCATCGCCCGAGGCGAGCAGCTGGCTCAGCTGGTACTGGGCGAACATCGCGTCCGCCTCGCGCTGGGCCTCGTCGAAGGCACGCCGCCGCTCGTCTTCGAGGTTGGCCACGCGCGCTCGCAGCGCGCCCTCGTCGTTCACCGTCGACCTTGCGCCTGGCGTCGCGAGGTCCGCCCGTCGAGCATGGAGCGGATCAGGAGGAAGCACGAGGTCGCGCCGGGGTCGCGGTGGCCCCTCGAGCGTTCGCCCAGCCGCAGGGCGAGTCCCCGTCGGGCGACCATCGGGATCGTGGCGCGGACGCCGGCCCGGGCCGCCCGGGCCGCCCGGACGAACGCCTCGTCGGGGGGGAGCCCCGCCGCCGCGCCCGCGAGGAGGGCTCTCGTGGCGGGCTCGAGCGCATCGAGGATCGTCTTGTCGCCGACAACGCACCGGCCGCGGCGGGCCAGACCGGCCCGGCCCGCGTCGAGCGCACGGGCGAAGGTGGCGAGGTCCACGGCGTGACGTCCATCCAGGGCGAAGCCAGCCTCGATGAAGAGCGTCCCGTAGAGGGGGCCGCTGGCACCGCCGACGCTGGCGACCAGCGTGTGCCCGATCCGGCGGAGCAAGGCTCCGATGTCCAGTCGCGCCATCCCTTCCGCCGGAGCCTCGTCGGCGAGGATTCTGACCACGGCCTGGAGGCCCGTCGTCATGTTCGTGCCGTGATCACCGTCACCCAGCGCGGCGTCGAGCCGGTCCAGGAGCGCCTCGTGCCGGGCGATGGTCGCCGCCGCGCGCCCGACGAACGCGACGATGTCCGCGGCCGTGATCGAGACCGCGGGGACGCCGCCACCCACCGCCGGACGGTCGGGTCGCTCTAGACTCATGGAGGGCAAAGTCTACCTTCCGCCGCGGGCCCATCCGCGGCGATCCGGGGATGGCGCCGGAACGCCCGGAGGTGCTCGATGGTCGCGCTGGTGCTGGTCGGCCACAGCCGCGAGCTCCTTCGCGGGCTCCGGGCCATGCTGGCCCAGGCTGCGCCCTCCGTGGCGGTCGGGGTGTCCGGCGGGACGGACGCGGGCGCGCTCGGGACCAGCGCGCCGATGATCCTCGACGCGATCCGCGACGTCCTCGCCGTGGCGCCGGACGGCGTCCTGGTGCTGCTGGACCTGGGCAGCGCTGCGCTCGCCCTCGAGATGGCGCTCGACGACCTTTCGCCGGCAGACCGGGCACGGGTGAGGGTCAGCCGCGGCGCGCTGGTCGAAGGTGCCGTGCGGGCCGCCGTCGAGGCCGCCGGTGGCGCGGCGCTGCCCGACGTGCTGGCGGCATCGGAAACGCCGCCCGCGCTTGACAAGCTCCCCGACGACTGGCCGGCCGACGGGACGGCTCCAGGGTGACCGCGAAGCGGCCGATCTCGTGAGCGGGCCGCTCGTCGCGGGCTGGCTGCGCCTGGCGGCATCCCGGATCGCCGCGGAGCGTGTCCACCTGACCGAGCTCGACGCCGCGATCGGCGACGGGGACCACGGGATCAACCTCGGGCGTGGCTTCGCTGCGCTCGATGCCCGGCTGGCCGCAGGTGACGTCGCGACCGACGCAGGGGGACCCCTCCTCCTCATGGCGGGGCGCACCATCACCGGCACGGTCGGAGGAGCCAGCGGGGCGCTCTACGGTCGCGCCCTCCTGCGCGCAGGCGCCGCGCTCGATGCCCTGCCAGGTGGGTTGGTGGCGACATCGACACAGCTTGCCGCCGTCGTCCGCGCCGCGGTCGACGGCCTCGCCGCCCTCGGCCGGTCCCTGCCGGGCGAGAAGACCATGCTCGACGCGCTCGTGCCCGCGGTCCTGGCGCTCGAGGCTGCAGGCAGCGCCGGCCTCGATCTCGCGAGCGCGACCGGCCGCGCGGCGGACGCGGCAGAAGCCGGCGCGCGAGACACGCTTCCGCTCCTCGCGACCAAGGGTCGCGCCAGCTACCTGGGCGAGCGCTCGATCGGCCACCTTGATCCCGGCGCCGTGTCGAGCGCGCTCCTCCTGCGTGCTCTCGCGGACGTGGCGAGCGGCGGCGCCTGACCCGCTGTGCCTTCCAGGCGCCGCCCGGCGACGCCACGCTTGACCACCGTCGCCGCAACGTTCCCGCAACCTAGACGTTTCCTTGACGTTTTGGGCACCACGGCGGGCGTACCGTTTCGGGCAACAGTGCTCGAGGGCACTGTGGCGCCGGCGTGATCGGCCGCCAGGCGACCCGGGCCGGGGTCGCTGCCGCGGAGCGGAGG
>DAITNC010000005.1:0-41543 GCA_036834865.1 Candidatus Limnocylindrales bacterium
GGAGGCCGACCATCGCTGACTCGTCCGCGCGCCCCGGCGAAACGCGCGGCGTCGCAGTGCTCGTCCACGCGTACTACGAGGAGGATTCGCGGGTCCGCCGCGAGGCGGAGGCCCTCGTCCGCGGGGGGCTCCCCGTCGACGTGTTCGCGCTGCGCCGGCCCGGTGAGGCGCCCACCGGCGTGCTCGACGGCGTGACGATCCACCGCCTCGACGTCCGGCGGCACCAGGGCGCCGGGATCGCGGTCTACATCCGCGAGTACCTCGACTTCTTCGTCCGCGCCACGTTCGCCCTTGCACGGGCCCACCGCACCTGTCGGTTTGCCCTCGTGCACGTCAACACGCTCCCGGACTTCCTCGTGTTCGCGGCCCTGCCGCTCAAGCTGGCCGGCGTCCCGGTCCTCCTCGACCTGCACGAGTCGATGCCGGAGTTCTTCCGGGCTCGTTTCCCTCGCCGGGCCTCGCCCTTCGCGCACGGCCTCCTGCGCCTCCAGGAGCGAGCCTCGATCGCGGCCGCGGACGCCGTCGTGACCGTGAACGACGCGCTCCGCGACCGGCTCGTCGCGCTGGGAACGCCGGCCGCAAAGGTGACGGTGGTCCTGAACGCGCCCGACCTCGCGCTCTTCGACCCGTCGGCGCACCCGGCCCGGTCGTTCATGGCCGACGGCGTGCTCCGGCTCGTCTACGCCGGGGCGCTGACCCCAACCTACGAGGTCGATGTCGCCATCGAGGCGCTGGCGAGGCTGGCCGAGGCGCGACCGGGCCTGTCCGCCGTCCTCGAGATCTACGGCCGAGGCGACGCCGACGCTGCGCTCCGGTCCCGCGCCGCGGAGCTGGGGGTTGCCGACCGGGTCAGGTTCCACGGCCGCATCCCGCTCGAGCTCGTCCCGGGAGCCATCGCCGGGGCCGACATCGGGCTGGCCCCCACGCGGCAGACGGAGTTCACCGACTTCAGCCTCTCGACGAAGCTGTTCGAGTACGCAGTCATGGGGAAGCCCGCTGTCGCCTCGGCGCTCCCGACCGTCGCCCGCTATTTCGGCCCGGAGACGATCTCCACCTACCGGCCGGGTGACGCGCGCGACCTTGCCCGCGCCGTTCTGGCCCTGTTCGAGGACCCGACCGCCCGCGCCGCCCGCGTGGCGGCCACCGCCGCGCGGGCCCGCGAGCTTGGCTGGGACGGCGAGGCCCGGCGCTACTGCGCCCTCGTGGAGCGCCTCGCCGGCCTGGCCTGATCCGCGCGGCCGCCGAACGCCCCCGTTCCGCCTGCCGCGCCCCGGGTGCGGTACCATGCCGCCGACCCCCGAGCCGCGCGCGGCCACGCGTCGCGCGCCCTACTGTGAGCATCCACCACCCATGACATTCCGCGCTCGCCCAACCACCAAGCCGACCCCGCGCCGCCGAGGCAGCCACGCCGACGACGGGCGCCGCAACCTGTATATGAACCTTGGCTTCGGCCTGATCGTGGTCGTCGCGGTGCTGCTCCTCGTCGGAGCCGGCGCGGCCACCTGGATCGACCAGCACCTGGCCCCGGTCGCGAAGGTGAACGGCCTCTCGATCACCAAGGACCAGCTGGCCCAGCGGGAGAAGATCGAGGCGTTCAAGCTCAGCGACGCCGAGTCGCGAACGCGCGAGGCCGTGCAGGCGAACCACATGTCGGCCGCCCAGGGCCAGCAGGTGCTCCAGTACATCGCGCAGCAGCAGCAGCAGGTTGCCACCGCGGCCCTGGGCGACGAGATCGACACGGAACTCGTCCTCCAGCTTGCCGCCAAGCGCGGCGCCGTCGCCAGCGACGCCGCGGTCACCGCCCAGCTCACCAAGGACGCCACCACCGTCGAGAGCCGCCACGTCTACCAGATCGCGATCGTCCCCGACGCGAGCGCGGGCACGGACGCCGGGGTTTCGAAGGCCCAGGCGAAGGCCAACAGCCTCCTGGCCGACCTCAAGAGCGGCAAGACATGGGAGGCCGTGGTCAAGGAGTCCGGGGACGCGACCGCTGCGGCCAACAACGGCGACCTCCTCTTCATCAACCAGGGGAGCTCCTCGCCGGACACGGCCTTCGTGAACGCCATCTTCGCGCTCACCGCGCCCGGCTACACGGACGTGATCAAGGGGAGTGACGGGACTTTCAGGATCGGGCGGCTCACGGAGATCGCCGCGGCGTCGGTCGACCCGGGCTACACGCAGCGGATCAGCGCAGCCGGGATCAGCATGGACGCCTACAGGCGCGTGGACAGCGCCGTCGTCTCCCGCGACCTCATCACGGCGCAGCTGACGGCCGAGGTCGTGGGCTCTGCCTCGCAGCAGCGCGAGGTGTCGGTGATGGTGCTGGAGAACAACAGCGGCCAGGGCGTTCTCCCCGGCGCCGTGCTCGTCAAGCACATCCTCTATTCGCCGAACCACAACCCGTCCGGGGCCTCGGCGCTCAAGGCCGACGACCCGGCCTGGGCGACGGCGAAGCAGGAAGCCGAGAACGCGTACGCAAAGCTCAAGGCGGGCACCGCCACGTTCGCCTCCCTCGCCGCGTCGAGCGACGACACGGGGTCGGCCGCCGCGAACGGGTTCCTCCCGTACTTCTCCAAGGCCGACACGTCCACGTCGCTCGACCCGGCGTTTGCGGCCGCGATCTATGCCCCCGGGCTCACCGCGGGCGAGCTGCTGGCGCCTGTCCAGTCCGCCTTCGGGTGGCACGTGATCGAGTTCGTCTCGGCGGCCGACCCCACCACCCGGGCCACCCAGCTCGCGGCGGAGGCGTCGGCACCGGGCGCCGACTTCGCGAAGCTCGCGGAGGAGAACTCCATCGATCCGTCCGCCACGAAGGGCGGCGCGATCGGCTGGGTCGCGAAGTACCAGCTGGCCGCTGACCAGGAGACCGCCATCAACAGCCTCCAGGTCGGGCAGGTCAGCGCGCCGGTCGTCGGGACCGACGGAATCCGCATCTTCAAGGTCACGAACGTGCAGGATCGCCTGCCGGACGCTGCCCAGACCGCGACGCTGACGAGCGACGCGTTCAACAACTGGTACCAGAGCGTGAAGGCGGACCCGAAGCAGACCACGATCGAGCGGCTGACCGGCACCTCAACCGGCGCCTGACGGCGCGGCGATGCTGGACGCGCTGCTCGCCGAGGCGCGCCTGCGCTGGGGCCTGGACCCGGCGGACGGGCTGGCGGTGCTCCCGGCGGAGCGACTGGTCGGCATCCCGCTGGAGCCGACCCGCCCCGTGATGATCGTGCCCCTGGCCGTTCTCCGGGCCCCGGGCCCTTCGGTCCCGCCGATGGCGCTCCCGGGGCGGCACGGCCCGGGCGGGGATGACCCGGTCGCGCTCCTGCGGCGGCTCTACCCCCCGGAACACCCGGTCGGGCGCTTCGGGGCGCCGGACGGGACGACCGTAGGCGCGCTATCGCCGACCGACCTGGCCGGTTCTCTCTACCTCGGGCCGGTCGCGCCGGAGGCCGCGTTCGCCTCGCCGTGGGGCATGCCCTGGATCTCGAACCGTCTGCGCGCCCCCGACGGCTGCCCCTGGGACCGCGAGCAGACCCACGAGTCGCTCCGCAACCACCTCCTGGAGGAGGCGTACGAGGTCTACGACGCGCTCGCCGACGGGGCGACGCCCGCGCTCGCGGGCGAGCTGGGCGACCTCTGGCTCCAGGTCGTGCTCCACGCGCAGCTTGCCGCGGAGGCGGGCGTCTTCGACCTCGCCGACGTCCAGGCCGCGATCGCCAGCAAGATCGTCCGGCGCCATCCCCACGTCTTCGGGGACGCGGAGGCCCGGACCGCGACGGACGTCAACCGCCAGTGGGAGCGGATCAAGCAGGCGGAGCGGGCCGCCGAGGCATCCGCGGCGGATGGGGCGGGCGACGCCCCCACCCAACCGAAGAGCGCGCTCCACGGGATCAGCCGCTCGCTCCCCGCACTCGCGGCCAGCCAGGAGATGCAGGAACGGGCTGCCCACATCGGCTACGACTGGCCCAGTATCGACGGCGTCCTCGCCAAGGTGGACGAGGAGCTCGCGGAGCTCGCGGAGGCGACCTCGCCCGCAGAGCGGGCCGAGGAGGTCGGGGACCTGCTGATGGTGGTCGTGAACCTGGCGCGGCATCATGGGGTGGACGCGGAAGCAGCGCTTCGGGGCGCCAACGGGAAGTTCCGGCGTCGGTTCGGGATCGTGGAGCGCCTCGCGGCGGTGCGCGGCGTGGCCCTCCGGGATCTCAGGTTCGAGGAGCTCGATGAGCTCTGGGACCAGGCGAAAGCGGAGCTGGCCGCCGGCGATGGGCCGGATGGACGGGCCGGCGCGGCCGATGGGCAGACAGGAGGGCCGGCGACCGCCGGCGAGGAGGCGGGATCATGACGATCGGGAACCGCGCACCGGTCGTGCGCCCCTCCGGGCGGCGGCCCGACGAGATGCGCGCGGTCAGCTTCACGCTCGGCATCCAGAAGTGGGCCGAGGGATCGTGCCGGATCCGCGTCGGCGACACGGAGGTGCTCTGCGCGGCCACGATCGAGGATCGCGTCCCGCCCCACCTCCGCGGCAAGGGCACCGGCTGGGTCACCGCGGAGTACGCCATGCTGCCCCGCGCGACCGCCGAGCGGACCCAGCGCGAGTCCACGGCCGGGCGGGTCGGCGGGCGAACCCACGAGATCCAGCGCCTGATCGGGCGGTCGCTGCGCGGCGTCGTCGACCTGTCGAGGCTGGGCGAGCGGACGATCACCGTGGACTGCGACGTCCTCCAGGCGGACGGCGGCACCCGCACGGCCAGCATCACCGGCGGCTACGTCGCGCTGGCGGCGGCGCTGATCACGTACGGCATGGAGCGCCTGCTCGTGGGCAAGGTGGCGGCGATCAGCGTCGGGACCGTGAACGAGGCAAACGTGCTCGACCTGGACTACGCGGAGGACCACGTGGCGCAGGTGGACTTCAACGTGGTCGGGACCGACGCCGGCCGGTACGTGGAGCTGCAGGGGACCGCGGAGGGTCGCGCGTTCTCCCGCGAGGAGCTCGATCGCCTCCTCGACCTCGCCCACGTCGGGCTCGGGCAGCTCTTCGACGCGCAGGCCGCCGTTCTCGCCACCGTGAAGCGGTGACCGGTCGCTCCCGGCTGCTGGTTGCGACGCGCTCCACCCACAAGCTGGCCGAGCTCCGCGACCTGCTCGGGCCGGCGCGGGCATCGCTCGTCTCGCTCGATGACGTGGGCATCGCGGCGGAGGCCGACGAGACCGGAGCCACGTTCGCCGCGAACGCCGCGCTCAAGGCCCGCTTCTACGCTCGGCTCTCCGGCCTGCCGACGCTTGCCGACGATTCGGGGCTGGAGGTGGACGCCCTTGGCGGCGGCCCCGGCGTGCGGACGCGCCGGTATGCGGGCGAGGCTGCCACCGACGATGACAACAACCGGAAGCTCCTCGACGCGCTGGCCGGCCTTCCGCCCGCTGCGCGCCGCGCGCGTTACCGGTGCGCCCTGGCCCTCGCGCTGCCCGAGCACGCGGGTCCGCGGGGCGGCGTCCCGGTCGTGCTGAAGTGGGGGACGATGTCCGGCCGGATCGCAACCGCGCCGCGTGGCGCGAACGGCTTCGGCTACGACCCGATCTTCGAGCCGGCGTCCGAGCCGCCAGGCGGCGCGACGGTCGGCCAATGGTCGCCGGAGCGCAAGCAGGCCGTCTCGCACCGCGCACGGGCCGCTCGACGGATGGCCCCGATCCTCGACCGCCTCGGGTTCTGACGGCGCGCCACGGCCGAGACTCCGGCGCCTGCGGCCGAGACTCCGGCGCCCGCGACCAGGCCCCCGCTCCGCCTACGGTCCCGCGACCACCGTTCCGGGCGACCCGAGGACGACGTTCGCAACGCCGCCCGCAAGGGAGCCGGTGAAGTCGCCGAGGGTTGCACCGATCGGCCCGAGGGCGGCACGCGTCGAGGCGCTGATCCCGAGGCCCGTCACGGTGATGAGCTCGACGTTGTTCGGATCGGAACCAAGGATGCTGATCCTCAGCACGTTGCCGGCGATGAACCCCGCGCGGGCGCCAAGCGAGCCCGGGGCAACGATCGAGGGCGTGCCCGTGAAGGCGAGTGTCGTTCCAGTGCCCGTCGCATCGGTGAGCGCCACCGTGAAGGACCCCGCCGCGTCCGGGATCGCGGCACTGCTCGGCTCCAGGAGCCGCAGGACCAGGGTCGGGCCTGAGGCGCCACCCCGCGGGACATTCCCGACCCCGACGATTCCGACATCCCCGAACACGGGCCCGGGGGTTGGCGTCGGGGTCGGGGCTGGCGTGGGACGTGCCGTGGGCGTGGCGCGCACGGCGAGCGTCGGGCCCGGCGCAGGACTCGGTGTCGGTGGCTGGAGCATAGCGAAGGCAACGATCGCCGCCAGGACAAGGGCGCCGACGAGCACGGCGGCCACGACCGCCCGGAAGGTCCGCTCGCTCATCGTCCTACCCGATGCCGCCCGGGCCCGTCTCGCCCATGATGGGCGAAGGCGCCCGTTTCATGGCCTCAGAGTACAGCGGCCGGTGTGCTCCGGAACGGGTGAGCGGCGGCTTCCGCACGTGCGCGCGCGGGTCGCGATCAGCAGTTGCATCCTCGAGGCGTCGGTCGCCAGGCGGGACCGGAGGCGGCTCCCGACGTCGTGAGCTGCTGCCGGTCCGACCCATCGGCGCGCGACAGGAAGATGTCCGAGGTGGTCGACTCCGGGACGGCGACCGTGAAGGCGAACCAGTCGCCGTCTGGCGACCGGACCGCGTCGGGGGACAGGCCGGTGGCCGCCGTGGTCACCTCGCCGCCCTGGGCCGACACAACTCCCAGGTCGCCGCCGGCCGTGATGAACGAGAGCCGCATCCCATCGGCCGACCACGCCAGCGCGTGGGCGTCCGTCTCGAGCGTCGCCACCGTCGAGATCGTGCCCGTGGCGGGGTCGACCACCTGGATTGCCGGCTGCTCGCTCCAGCTGACGAAGGCGATCCGGGTCCCGTCGGGCGACCAGGCCGGGAGCTGCCCGCTTCCCAGTCGGGCCGTTCCCGAACCGTCGGCGCGCGCGACCACGAGGTTCGGCACTCCTCCGCCCGGCGCGCCCGTGGCGCTGGCGATCCGGGTCCCGTCAGGCGACCAGGCGCCCCCGAGGCCGCCTTCGAGCCGCTTCCTGCCGTTGCCATCGGCGTTCATGACCCACAGGTCGCCGAGGTCGACCGGCGACGTGGAGAAGGCGATGCGGGTGCCGTCGGGCGACCAGTACGGATCGAGCCCGCCTCCGAGGCTGCGCACGCCGCTCCCGTCCGCGTTCATGAGCCAGAGCGTGAAGCCTCCGTCGGACGAGACCCGCCCGAAGGCGATCCGGGTCCCGTCGGGCGCCCAGGCCGGAGCGCGGCCGTCCGCCAGCCTAGTCGTCATGGCCGAGGCAACGTTCGTGACGTAGACCCCTTCGACCCCGTTGACCGTCGCGGTGAAGGCGATCTCGCCGCTGGCGACCGTCGGGGCCGACGTCGAAGCTGGCGTTTCCGTCGGCGTCTGGGTGGGAACCTCCGTCGGAGCGTCCGTCGCGCTCGACGTCGGCGCATCCGTCGCAGGGCTCGCGGGGATTGCAGGTGCGAGCGTGGGAGACGGCGGGCTCGAGGCGCCTGCGCACCCGGCGAGGGCAATCCCGAGGAGCAGGCATGCGGCGTGGCGTTTCGCGTTCATCATTCGCCGTCGCTCCTGCTGCGGGTTGCAGTGCCGTCGCGAGACCAAAGATCAGGCCAGGCCAGCCGCGCGACGGCTCAGGCGATCCAGGTCGCCTTCTCCCGCGCTGACCGCCGAGCCGGCTCGGTGCCTCTCGCGCCGGCCGAGTCTGGTTCGGCCTACACGTCCCGTCCAGAGGCATCGGTCCCAAAGTCGGAGCCGGGGGGACGATCGCGGGTCGCTTCGTCTCCGGAGTCCCGCCTTTCGTCAAGTCGACGTTCATCGAGCTTGGCCCTGGAGCGGTGTAGGCTATCCGCTCGGCAGTGATCCGCGAAGCACATGCGGTTCGCGAGCACGAATCCGTCGGGGTGTAGCGCAGCGGTAGCGCACGTGCTTTGGGAGCACGAGGTCGTGGGTTCGAATCCCACCGCCCCGACCACCTTCCCGACTACGGCTGCGAGCAACCTTGCGCGGGCGGGGCCTCCGGGACCGCCGGGCCAAGGTGGAACCCGTCGGTCATGGCCGCCAGGAACGAGGCGCGAAGCGCCGGGTCGGCCGTGATCCGCCAGTCAACGACGGCGTTCACCTCGGTCTCGAACTTCCGCCAGTCGAACCAGTTGACCATTCGGAGAAGCGGGAAGCGCGATCGCGTGTCGGCCGAGAAGACCTGGGTCAGCCAGGCGGTCTTGATTGCCGACTCCGCCGCTCCTCCTCCGCCCGGGCGGAACAGGGCCGCCGTCTCGACGATCGCGAGCGGCTTCCCGTACCGCTCCGCGTAGCTCGCGTAGAAGTCGGGGACCGCGACGCCGCCGGCCGTCGGGGATCCCGTGATCATCTTCTCGAACTTGCCGGCGGCGGGGATCGTGTTGGCTCCCCACGGATACGTGGTTCCCCAGTGGTAGAGGCTCATGCCGACCCAGTCCACGTAGGCTGCACCGGGCCAGTACGGTGCGTAGGGGTCGTCCGCGGGATCAAGGCGACCATTGCCGTTGGTGTCGAGCGCCCGAGCCGCCGCTCCTCCCGGCTTCGCCCCGTACTGTCCTCCCGTGAACGGGTAGCCCTCGCCCTGGTTGGGAGCCCAGAGCATGGCGGCGGTCGGCGCGGTCGCGTGGACGGCGTCGGCGACGCGGCGGAAGGCGGCGACGTAGGCTCCCGGATCCTGGCTCCACGGGTACCACGTTCCGTTCATCTCGTGGGCGAACCGCACGATCGTCGCCACGCCTTCCGTTCCGAACGCCGCCAGCCGCTGGGCCACGTCCGCGATCGCCTGGTCCGTGACGCTCGAGAGACCGCCCCACGGCTGGAGCGTCACCACCAGGACGGCGCCTGCGTCGCGAGCCTGGTTTGCGGCGGCCTGCAGGTTCGTGACGTCATCCTGGGTGAGAGGGAAGGACACGAAGCTCACCACCGTCGCCGGAGGGCTGCCGAGCTCGCTGGTCACGTCGGCCACGGTCTCGGCGCCCCAGTCGAGGTTCATCCCGACCCACACACTGGATCCCGGCCCGTTCCGGACCAGGCGACCCAGGTCGGCCGACAGGTTCGTCGGGGGCGCGCACGCGGTCGACCGCGCTGCGGCGGACGCCGCCGCAGCCGCCGAGACGGTGGCCGTTGCCTGCGGGACGGCAGGGGTGGTCGGCACGCCCGTCCCGCCCGCGGAACACGCGGCAAGGACGAGGGCGAGGGCCACGGCGCTCACGCCGTGGGAGCCAGCTCGTCGAGCGGATCGGCTTCGCATCGGCAGACTGTGCGCGGCACGCTGCCCGAGGTCAACCGGCCTGGCCCAGTGTCGGCAACCGGGCCTGGTCTCGCCTTCGCGCCGCGCACGCCCGGTGGACGTGGCACGCTTTCCTGCGGCGAGCGGCATCTGCGCTGCCGCAGCGTGAAGGGGCGCGACCCGGTTGGCGATCCTGGACTACCTGGAGCGGAAGGCCCGCGTCCTGATGGGCGTGGCGGTCGTCGCCACGGCCACGTCGGCCTTCCTCGTGGCCGGCAATGGACCGCCGGTCGCCACGTTCGGGGCGACCGCGATCGCGCTCGCGATGCTCGCCTCGCTGGTCGGCGAGGGGACCGAGCAGCTCGCGGCCCGGCACGGACCGGCAGTCACGGGGATCCTGCAGTCGGCGCTGGGCAACCTGCCCGAGCTGTTCATCTCGCTCTTCAGCCTCCAGGCCGGGCTCCTGGTCGTGGTCCAGTCCGCGCTCATCGGGTCGATCCTCGCCAACAGCCTCCTCGTTCTCGGGGCGGCGTTCGTCGTGGGCGGCCTGAAGTTCGGCACCCAGCAGCTGGGCGCGCACGCCAGCCGCTCGATCGCGATGCTCCTGCTCCTCGCGGTCGGCTCGCTTGTGATCCCCACGCTCGCGACGCAGGCGGGCGCTCCCGACGCGGGCCACGCCTCGGAGCTGTCGGTCGCCGTCTCGGTCGTCCTGCTCGTGGTCTTCGCCGGCTCGCTCGTCTTCTCGATCCGCCGCGACGCACGTCCCGCGACGCCCACCCCCGTCCAGGCGGCGGTCCTCGCCGAGGGCCCCGGCCACGTCTGGCCCCAGTGGCTGGCCCTGGTCATGCTCACCGGGGCCGGCGTCGCCTCGGCCTTCGTCTCCGACTGGTTCGTGACGGCGCTCCGCCCGGCGATGGCCAGCCTGGGAATGTCGGAGGCGTTCGCCGGCCTCGTCGTCGTCGCGATCGCCGGCAACGCCGTGGAGAACGTGGTGGGGATCCAGGCCGCCGCGCGCAACCAGGCGGACCTGGCCGTGAGCCTGATCCTCAACTCGTCGCTCCAGGTCGCGATCGCGCTGACGCCGGCGCTCGTCATCATCTCGATGTTCATGGGGGTGGCACCGCTGACGCTGGTCGTGACGCCGCTCCTGGCCGGCGCCGTGGGGCTGTCGGCTATCCTGACCGCCGTGATCGTCTTCGACGGCGAGTCGAACTGGCTGGAGGGGCTGGCGCTGATCGGGCTCTACCTGATCATCGCGGCGTCGGTCTGGTGGGGCCCGGTGATCGCGGCATGACGGCCCTCCCGGGCCCGCTGACCACGGGGCGGCCGCTCGCCGTCGGGATCCAGCTGCCCGAGGTCGAGTGGGAGGCGCGCTGGCCGGACCTCCGCGCCCTCGCGCTACGGGCGGAGGAGCTGGGCTTCGACGCCGTCTGGTATGGCGACCACCTGCTCTACCGGCGGCCGGGCGAAGACCAGGCCCGCGGGCCGTGGGAGGCGTGGTCGGTCCTGGCCGCGCTCGCCGCCGTCACCTCGCGCGTCGCGCTGGGCCCGCTGGTCGCCGCCACCGCGTTCCACAGCCCGGCGATGCTGGCCAAGAAGGCCGCGACGGTCGACGAGATCAGCGGCGGCCGGCTGATCCTGGGCCTGGGCGCGGGCTGGAACGAGACGGAGTTCCGCGCCTTCGGCTTCCCGTTCGACCACCGGATCAGCCGATTCGAGGAAGCCTTCACGATCGTGCGGACGCTCCTCCGCGACGGCGCGATCGATTTCGCCGGCGCGTACTTCACGGCGCGCGACTGTGAGCTGGCGCCGCGGCCGCGTCCGGGCGGACCGCCGCTCATGATCGGCTCATCGAGACCGCGGATGCTCGCGATCACGATCCCGCACGTGGACGCCTGGAACGCGTGGTTCGACGCGTTCGGCAACCGCCCCGCCGGCGTGCCCGCGCTGCGCGACAGCGTCGATGCCGCCTGCCGCGACGCCGGCCGCGACCCGGCGGGAGTGGTGCGCACGGTCGCCGTCGAGGTCCGGCTCCCGGCAGGGACGGGGCGGCTCATGGGCGGCTCCGGCAGGCCGTCGATCCCGCCGGTCGAGGGCACGCCGGAGGAGATCGCGGCCGTCCTCCGCGCCTTTGCGGCGGAGGGGATCTCGCACGTCCAGCTGGTGGTGGACCCCATCACGCTGGCGTCGCTCGACGCGCTGGCACCGGTCCTTGAGGCTCTGGACCGGGGATAGGGGGCGGCGTGGCGGCTCCCGCGCTGCCCCGACGCCCTCCGCACGGCTCGCCGCACCGCAGCGCCCGGCCCGTCACGTGCGCCGCGAGTTGACCCGGCCGCTCGCGCGTGCCTAGAGTGGAAGGGGGCAGAGGGGCGGACCCCGCGGAGTTCCCGACGGGATGCCGGGGCGTGAGGAGAGGAGCACCCATGCGCGCATCAGCCCTCAATCGATTCGTCCGCCTGCTTGCGGCGCTCGGCCTCGCCGGGGCGCTCCTCCTGCCGACCCTCGCCGTGCCGGCCCGGGCGGCCGGCCCGCTCGTGCTTCGCGTGGGCACGGTCCAGGACCTTGATGCGCTCAACCCGTACCAGACGCTGCTGGAAAGCGGGTACGAGGTGTTCCTGCTGACCTACAACCTGCTGGTGGACTTCGGCCCGAACCTGGAACCGGTCCCCGGCTTCGCCGACTCATGGACCCGCGCCGCCGACGGGAAGTCGTGGACATTCCACATCCGCACCGGCATGAAGTGGTCCGACGGCCAGCCCGCCACGTCGGCCGACGCGTGCTTCTCGTGGGGGCTTGCCGTCGCCGCCATTGCGGATGGCGCGAACATCGGCGCAGGCTACCTGGACCCCGGCCTCAAGGACGCCGGCGTCACGAAGCTCTCGTGTCCCGATGCCCAGACCATGATCGCCTATACGACGGACCCGTCCGACCGGATCCTCCAGACCTACCTGCCGATCATCCCGCAGCACATCTGGGGCAAGAACACGTACAAGACGATCGGCGACGCCAAGTTCGTCGGGCCACTCGTCGGTACCGGCCCGTACACCGCGGCGGAATGGAAGACCAGCCAGTACGTCCGCTTCGTCCGCAACCCCAACTACTGGGGCACGCAGGGCGCCGCCGACGAAGTCGTCATCAACTTCTACAAGACCGAGGACACGATGGTCCAGGCCCTCAAGGCGGGCGAGCTCGACTACGCCCGCAGCCCGAACGCGGACCAGCTCAAGGCGCTGGAGGGCCAACCCAACATCAAGACGGTCGTCGGCGCCGCGAACGGCTGGACGCAGCTCGCCTTCAACGAGTACGGCGCCACGAAGGGGCAAACGCTCACCGCAGGGGTCGGGCCTTCCACGCAGGCGCTCTGGGATCCGGCGTTCCGAGACGCCCTTGGCTATGCCATCGACAAGAACCAGCTCGTGGCTCGCGTGCTCGGCGGCTATGGCGACGTCGGCACGACGATCGTGCCGCCGGTCCTGGGCCAGTGGCACGTGGCGCCCGATCATCCGCGCACGTTCGACATCGCGCTGGCGAAGCAGAAGCTGGACGCGGCCGGCTACAAGCTCGATGCGAATGGGAACCGCCTGGACAAGCAGGGCAAGCCGATCAGCCTCCGGCTCGACTACCCGGACACCGAGGCCACCTACGCGAAGTCGGCCCAGTTCGTGGCGGACTGGTACGGCCAGCTCGGGATCAAGGTGACGGCCCAGCAGTTCGACCAGGCGACCCTGGGCAACATGGTCCTGCCGCCCGAGGCCGGCAAGGACTACAAGGCGAACTACGACATCGAGCTCTGGGGCTGGGTCGGGAACCCGGACCCGAACGCCCTGCTCCAGATCTTCCGCTGCGACGCGATCGGCTCCTCGTCCGACAGCCAGTACTGCAACCCGGCGTTCGACAAGCTCTACGACCAGCAGAACGCGGCGACGACTGCCGACGCGCGCAAGACGATCCTGGCCCAGATGCAGAACCTGATCTACGACCAGGCCGTCTACGACATCCTCTACTACGACTCGAACCTGGCGGCTTATCGCACTGACCATTTCGGCGGCTGGCAGAACCAGCCCACGGCGAATGGCACGCCGCTCTTCACGTACGGGACCATCGACTACACGCTGCTCACCAACGCCGCCGCGGTGCCGTCCCCGACGCCGGTCGCCTCTGCGGCCGCGTCGACCGCGCCCGGCGCCTCGCCTGTCCCGGCGGCGTCGCCGGCCCCCACGCCGGCGCCCGCCGGAGGCGGCGACAACACCGCGCTCTACGTCGGGATCGTGGTCGTCGTCCTCGTCGTGGCCGGCGTTGCTCTCATGCTGATGAGACGTCGAGGGAAGGGACCGTCCGGGGACGAAGAGTAGTCCCCACGCCCGCAACCTGATGACGGTATCGCCGGAGGATCGCCCCGCGGTCCTCCGGCCGGCCGCCGGCGTGCGAGCGCTCGTGGCGCCGGCCCGCGTCCCCGCGAGCCCAGAGCCGGGCGGGTGAGCGCCCGCTACCTGGCCCGCCAGTCGGCCCAGGCGATCTTCACGATCTTCATGATCGTGCTGCTCAACTTCGTCCTCTTCCGCATGATGCCGGGATCGCCGGACCGGGTGAACCCGCGCAACCCGAACGTCACCATCGAGCAGCGGCAGGCCGCCCTGGCCCGATGGGGCCTGGACAAGCCGCTGATCCCTGACCAGCTCGTCGCCTTCGTCAGCTCGACGCTGCAGGGCGACCTGGGCTACTCCATGAAGTTCCAGGGCCAGCCGGTCACCCAGGTGATCGGCGACCGGTTCGGGCCCACGATCCTGCTCATCGGCCTCGCGGAGCTCATCGCGATCTTCTTGGGCCTGGGCCTGGGGGCCTGGACCGGCTGGCGGAGGGGAGGGCTGGCCGACCGGATCGGCAACGGGCTCAGCCTGATCCTCTATTCGATGCCGTACTTCGTGATCGGCATGCCGCTTATCATCATCTTCGCGGCGGGCCTGGGCTGGTTCCCGACCTCGGGGATGCTGACGCCTGGGGCGACGTACGCGGGCCCGGCGGACTTCCTGGGCGACCTCCTGTCGCACCTCGCGCTGCCGCTCGCCACCATCAGCCTGGGCCTGATCGGCGGCTACTCCATCCTCATGCGCTCGTCGATCACCGAGACGCGCGCCGAGGACTACATCGCGACCGCCCGCGCGAAGGGCCTCCCCGACGGCAAGATCCTGCGCTCCCATGCGATCCCCAACGCGCTCCTGCCGGCCGTCACGCTGGTCGCCATCAACCTGGGCTACGTGGTGGGCGGCGCGATCACCGCGGAGATCGTCTTCAACTGGCCGGGCCTCGGGACGCTGACCGTGGACGCCCTGAACTCGCGCGACTACCCGGTGCTCCAGGGGATCTTCCTGCTCCTGGGCGTCTCGGTGGTCCTGGCCAACTTCGTGGCCGACATCGTCTACGGCTACCTGGACCCGCGGGTGCGGCAATGAGCGCCGTCGCCGTCACGCCTGTCGACCTCCGCGGGGCGCGATGGCGCCTCCGCCTCCGCAACGCGCGCGAGTTCGCTCGGCGCTTCGCGCGGCGGAAGGACGGCGTCGTGGGCGCCGTCATCCTCCTCCTGTTCGCGGTGCTCGCGCTCGCCCCGCAGCTGTTCGTGGGGCCGCTCCAGACCGTCACCACCGCGACCGGGGCGACCCTCGACCCGCCGTCCGTCGCGCACCTCCTCGGCACCGACGAGGTGGGACGGGACATGCTGAACCTGACCGTCCACGGCGCCCGCGTCTCGATGGTGATCGGGCTTCTTGCGACCTTGATCACGATCCTGCTCGGGGCGATGATCGGGATCGTCTCGGGGTTCGTCGGCGGGCGGACCGACCAGGTCCTGATGCGGCTGACGGACTTCTTCCTGGTCCTGCCCACCTTCGTCCTCGCGATCGTCCTGGCCCCGATCATCCTGGACATCGTCGGGACGGACGCGGAGCTGTTCGGCATCCGGGCCACCCTGCTCGTGATCATCGTGGTCATCGGGCTGACCAGCTGGGCCTCGATGGCGCGCATCATCCGCTCGCAGACGCTCTCGGTGAAGGAGCGGATGTTCGTCGACCGGGCACGCGTCATCGGCGGGAGCCGCGCGCACATCATGCGGCGCCATATCCTCCCGAACGTCGTCAACCTGATCGTCGCGAACACCGTCCTGACGTTCGCCGGCGCGATCTTCACGGAGACGACGCTCTCGTTCATCGGCCTGGGCGACCCGTTCCAGCCGTCGTGGGGGCAGCTCCTCAACGCGGCCCAGCAGGCCGGCGCGCCCGGGCTGGGTGCCTGGTGGTACATCGTCCCGCCGGCCGTCTGCGTCGTCGTCGTCATCCTGGCCTTCACGCTCGTCGGCAATGCGCTCGACGACGTCCTGAACCCGAAGTCGGCGACCCGCTGATGGTCGGGACGGACGACGCGGTCCAGCCGCCCGTCACGCCCGGCGGCGTGCGCGGCCGGCGCCAGCGGCCGCTGCCGAGGCTGGCCGATCCGGACGCCCCGCTCCTTGTCGTCGAGAACCTGCGGACCTACTTCACCCTTTCGTCGGGAATCGTGAAGGCCGTCGATGGCGTCAGCTTCGAGCTGCACGACGGCGAGGCGCTGGGCATCGCCGGCGAGTCGGGCTGCGGCAAGACCACGACCGCGCTTTCGCTGCTCCGGCTGCTCCCCGCGAACGCGAAGGTCGTGAGTGGCTCCGTGAAGCTCTTCGGCATCGACCTGGCGACGAAGAGCGAGAACGCGCTGCGGCGCTACCGCTGGCGGGAGATCTCGGTGATCTTCCAGGGCGCGATGAACGCCCTGAACCCGGTTCGACGGGTGGGCGACCAGGTCGCGGAGCCGATCATCGAACGTCTCGGCGTGCCGAAGGCGGAGGCGAACCGGCGGGCGCGGGAGCTGCTCGAGCTGGTCGGGATCGCGCGGGACCGAGCGGCCGACTACCCGCACCAGCTCTCGGGCGGGATGCGGCAGCGGGCGATGATCGCGATGGCCCTTGCCTGTGATCCCGCGATCGTGATCGGCGACGAGCCCACCACGGCCCTGGACGTCATGGTGCAGGCCCAGATCCTGGAGCTGCTGGAACGGCTCCGCGAGCAGCTGGGGCTGTCGCTCATCCTGATCACGCACGACCTCTCCGTCATCGCCGAGACGTGCGACCGGGTCATGGTGATGTATGCCGGCCGGGTGGCCGAGGAGGGGCCCGTCCGGACGGTCTTCTCCGGGCCGCGGCATCCCTACACCCAGATGCTGCTGGCCGCGATCCCGAACCTCGACTCCGACAAGCGGCTGCTTGGCACGATCCCGGGCTCGCCGCCGGACCTGCGGACGCCACCCCCCGGCTGCCGCTTCCACCCGCGCTGCCCGCTGGCGATGGACGTGTGCCGTGAGGTGGTCCCCGAGGAGGTTCGCTACGCCGACGGCGTGCGCGTCGCCTGCCACCTCTATCCGCCCGGCGGCGACGGGGCGCGGCGGCCGATCCCGATCGTCGAGGTGACCGGCGCGGACGCCGCGCCAGCCGGGGACTTCACGCCCGCGTCCGCCGGGGAGCTCGCGCGATGAGCGACGAGCTGGTCCGACTCGACGGCCTCCAGGTTCACTTCCCGATCCGGGGTGGCTTCGCGGACCTCGTCATGCGGCGCCGCCTGGGCGCCGTGCGGGCGGTCGACGGGATTGACCTGGCGATCCGGCGCGGCGAGGTGCTCGGGCTGGTCGGCGAGTCGGGTTCCGGGAAGACCACCACCGGCCGGGTGATCGTGAAGCTGACGCGCCCGACCGGCGGCCGCCTCCTGCTGGATGGCCAGGACGTGACCGCCGTCTGGGGCGGTTCCGCGCTCCGCGAGTACCGGCGGCGTGTCCAGCTCATCTTCCAGGACCCGTACGAGACGCTGAACCCGAAACAGACGATCCACGACTTCGTGGCCGAGCCACTGGAGGTCCAGCGGATGGCGCCGCGGGCCAGCGAGCGCGAACGGCGCGTCCTGGAAGCGCTGGAGGCGGCGGGCCTGCGGCCGGCGTCCGACTTCGCGTTCCGCTACCCGCACGAGCTGTCGGGCGGGCAGCGCCAGCGCGTCGTGATCGCCGGGGCGCTCGTGCTCGGACCCGAGATCGTCGTCGCCGACGAGCCGGTCAGCATGCTCGACGTCTCGATCCGGACCGAGATCCTGAAGCTCATGCTCGACCTCCGGAAGGACCATGGGCTGACCTACCTGTTCATCACCCACGACCTGTCCGTCGCCTGGATCATCGCCGACCGGATCGCGGTCATGTATCTCGGCCGCATCCTGGAGATCGGGTCGGCCGAGGACGTGATCCGCAGGCCGGGCAACCCGTACACGCAGGCCCTGGTCTCGGTGATGCCCAGCCCGGAGCCACCGGAGATCGGCCGCCGGGCAAAGCGCCAGATCCTGGCCGGCGAGACGCCGAGCGCGGCGGCGATCCCCACCGGCTGCCGGTTCCACCCGCGCTGCCCGTGGGCGGCCCGGGCCGGGATCATGGAGCGCTGCCGCACGGCGGAACCGCCCCTGTTCGACATGGGCGACGGCCACGCCGCTGCCTGCTGGCTTGCCGAGGGTGGGCGCCCGCTCCCGGTCCTCGATCCGTCAGCCGCGACACCCGTGCTGGAGCATCAGCGCGTTCCCCAGGTGTAGACCTGCTTGAGCATCCGCAGGTAGACGAACGTCTCCGTCTCGCGGACGCCCGCCACCCGGCGCAGCTTCTCGGTCAGGAAGCGCAGGAGCGCCTCGTTGTCCTCGCAGACCACCTCGACCAACAGGTCGTAGGCCCCGGCTGTGACCACCAGGTAGTCGACCTCGGGGAAGGCGTTGATGACCTCGGCGGCCTCCAGGAGCTGGGGCGCCTCGCAGCGCACCCCGATCATCGCCTGCTGCTGGAAGCCCAGCTTGAGGGGGTCGGTGACGCCGACGATCTGGAGGATGCCGCGCTCGATGAGGCGGTTGGTGCGCGCACGCACCGTTGCTTCTGATACGCCCAGGGCTGTCGCGACCTGCGTGAATGGGCGGCGGCCGTCCTGCTGGAGGTGCTCGATGATCCGCTTGTCGAGCTCCGAGATCTCGCTCGAGGGGCTCCGCACCTCGCCGGAGCGCACCCGCAGCTGTGCCGGCTGCGACATCAGGGGGTGTCCTCCGGAGCGTGGGGCGCGCACCGCCCGATCGCGCCGGACGCTAGCAGCCCGCGGCTGGCCCCGCAATGGCCCGCGACCCGATTCCCGCGGGCTGGAACGCTTCTCGATGGGCCCCACCCGCGCGGCTCCGGTCGCTGCGCCGACCATGGGCCCGTGGCAGGGGTGACTACAATGCACGGCAGGCGAGCTGGCCTCACGTGCCGGGGGAACGATCGCCACCATCGAGGAGCAGCGTGTCCGACGCCGGCCTTGTCCTGGGCCTGATCGCGGCAGGGGCCGTGGACCTCGCGCTCCTCGCCGCCCTCGCGGCGCTGTTCCTGCGGCGCCCGTCCCGACGCGCCGCTCGAGCGCGCCCGGTCGCGTCGCTCACCCCGCAGGACTACCGGACCCTGACCGCCCTGGAGGGCGACGAGAGCGGCCCCGACGGCGTCCCGATCGCGGCGTACGACCGCGTCGTCCGGATTGCCGGCTGGACCTGGATCCTTTCGACGGGGCTCCTCGTCCTGACGAGCGGCCTGTGGACCGATCGGGAGGGCGCAATCCTCCCGATCCTGGGGATCGCCGCGCTCTTCGTCCTGGTTGCCCACGACATCCTGCCCGCCGGCGCGCTGGGCCGCGCGAAGTACGTCGTCGAGGGCGGCGTCTCGATCGTCTTCGTGACGCTCATCGTGCTGCTCACAGGCAGCGCCCACAGCCCGTTCTTCTTCGCCTTCGCCCTCATCGTCGTGGGCGCGGCCCTCGTCGTGCCACCCGCGGCGACCGTCGCGCTGGCCGCGCTCGCCGGGGCCAGCTACCTCATCGCCGTCGCGATCGACCTCCCGCCCGGCGGCCTCGACGTGGCCGCTCTCGACCTCGTCGGCGTCAACCTCGTCTCGCTCCTCCTGCTCGCCTTCGTGGCGATGGTGGTCGCCCGCGAACAGCGCCGCACGCGACAGGCGGCGGTCCGGCTCTCCACCATCGATGCTCTCACGGGCCTCGCGAACCGGGCCTATATCCTGGCCGCCATCGAGCGGGAGATCGAGCGTGGGACGCGCTATGGCCGCGGTTTCTGCCTGCTGATGGCCGATCTCGACAACCTCAAGGCAGTCAACGACTCGTACGGACATCGCGCCGGAGACCGCGTGCTCGCCCAGGTGGCCGACATCATCCGGGACGGCGTCCGGCGGATCGACACCCCGTCGCGCCTCGGGGGCGACGAGTTCGTGGTGCTCCTGCCCGAGACGGATCCGACGGGCGCGTTCGTCGTCGCCGAGAAGATTCGCCAGGGCGTTGCGGCGATGCGCTCGGTGGAGCGGGACCGGCCGCTCCCGGTGAGTGTCTCGATCGGGCTTGTCGCCTGGCCCGGCGACGGCGCGACGCTCGACCAGCTGATGAACTCCGTCGACGGGAGGATGTACACATCCAAGCGGCGCGGCAAGAACCGGATCATCGGGACCTACTTCCCGGCCGGTGAGCCGGCACACGCGCCGGGTGGCGCCTGGGCCGCCGGCCCCGTGGTCGCATCGCTCGCCGGTGAGCGCCGGGTCCCGATCTCCATCGGCGAGCGGGTGGACCGCGCGGGCTGACGGCCGCACGCGCCGTCGCCCGGTCGCGGGCGGCCGCCGGCGCCGGTGTACGATCCGGCGATGGATGACGGGTTCACGACGCGCGCGATCCGGGCCGCCACCCGCGTGCCCCGAGTGGATCAGCCCCCGTCGTCGGTGCCCATCTACCAGGCCGCCACCTTCGCAAGCGCCGACGCCGACGAGCTGGCGGAGGTGACCGGCGGCCGCACGCCCGGGTACGTCTACGCGCGGCTGGGCAATCCGACGGTCGACGCGCTGGCGGATGCCTTCGCGGCACTCCACGATGCCGACGCCGGGTTCGCGGCCGCGACCGGCATGGCCGCGATCCACCTCGCGGTGGCGTCCCAGGTGTCCGCTGGGGACCGGATCGTGGCGACCCGGGCGCTCTACGGCACGACGCGCAGCCTCTTCTCTTCGGTCCTCGCGCGGGGCGGCGTCGCGACCACCTTCGTCGACGTGACCGACCCTTCGGCCGTGGAGGCTGCGCTCGCGGCGGGGCCGGCGCGGATCCTCTATCTTGAGACCATCTCGAACCCGACCCTCGTCGTGCCAGACCTCGAGGCCCTCGCCGCCCTGGGGCACCGGCACGGCGCCACGGTGATCGTCGACAACACGTTCGCCTCGCCGTACCTGTGCCGGCCCCTCGCGCTGGGCGCGGACCTCGTCGTCGAGTCGGCCACGAAGTACCTGTCCGGCCACTCCGACGTCCTGGCCGGCGCGGTGGCCGGGAGCCGGCCGCTGATCGACGCGATCCGGGCTCTCCACGTCGACACCGGCGGCACGCTCGCGCCGTTCAGCGCGTTCCTGGTCCTGCGGGGGATTCCCACCCTTGCGATCCGGATGGACCGCCACGCGGCGACCGCGACCCTGCTCGCGGAGCTGCTGGAAGGCGCGCCGGGCGTCGAGCGGGTCTGGTACCCGGCGCTCCCGTCGCATCCGCAGCATGCCGTGGCGGCACGCCAGCTCGCCGGCGGCGGTGGAATGCTGGCGGTCGAGCTGGCCGGTGGTGCGGCGGCCGGTCGCGCCTTCTGTGACGCGCTGCGGATCCCGGAGCGCACGGCGTCCCTGGGCAGCATCCACACGATCGTGGTCCACCCGCCCTCGACGACGCACCGGCAGCTGACGCCGTCGCAGCTGGCCGACGCGGGGATCGCCCCCGGGCTCCTGCGCGTCTCGGTGGGCCTCGAAGATGCCGCGGACCTGCGCACGGATTTCGAAGGCGGCCTGGCCGCCGCCCGCGCCGCGGCCGACGTCGCCCTTTCGCACGCCTCGACCCCCGCGACGGCCTGAGCCGTGGCGACCACGCGGGCCCTGCCGGACCATGCCCGGGCGATCCTCGCGCATCGCCCCGCGAACCCGTTCGCGCGTGCCGGCCGCGGCACGTACCGCCTCCTCACCTCCGTGCGGTTCGCCGTCGTCCAGATCGTGGCGATCGCGCTTTCCGGGGTCGTCGGGATCATCCTGCCCCAGCTCCCGTCCGCTGCCTTCAACAGCGTCGCGGACTACCTCTCGGAGATGGACAAGATCCGGGCCCGTCTCGAACCGTCGCTCGGCGCGGGCGCCGTCGCGTTCCTCGAGCGACTCGGGCTCTTCCGCGTCTTCAGTGCCTGGTGGTTCACGCTCCTGCTGGCCCTGCTGGCCGTCTCGATCGTGGTCTGCACGCTGGACCGGACGCCGCGGCTGTGGCGCCAGTCGGCCCACGTCCGGGTCCGCCAGCCCGACGCGTTCTACGACCCGGCGCTCTCCGACCGCGCCGTCATCGCATCCGGCCTCACCGTCGACGACGTGCGGGCGGCCCTGCGGCGCGCCCGGTTCCGCGTCCGGGAGGCCCAGGCGGACGACGGGACCCGCTACCTCTACGGCGACCGCCACCAGTACGTGAAGATGGCGACGCTCATCTCCCACGCCGGCCTGGTCGGGTTCCTGGTGGCGGCTGCCGTCACCAGCCGGTTCGGGTTCGAATCCGGGATCCTCCTGCCGGTCGGGCAGGCCATCCCGGTCGAGAGCATCGGGACGGCCGATCTCGTGAGCGTCAAGAACCTGGCGTTCCAGGCGCCCCAGGACGCCACCGGCCGCTTCACCGACTTCACCACGGACCTCGCGGTCTACCAGGGCGGGCGCGAGATCGCCCGCAAGACCATCCGGGTCAACGACCCGCTCAGCGCCGCTGGCTACACGTTCCACCAGAACTTCTTCGGCCCGGCGATCGACCTGACGGTCAGGGCACGCGCCGGCGGCCTCCTCTGGTCCGGGCCCGTCCCGCTCGACGCCACCGCCGGGGGACTCCCCACCGGGCAGCTGGTCGTGCCGGGCCGCGACGTCGTGATCCAGCTCGTGATGGCGAAGCCGGGCACCCCGACGCCCCTCTTCGTGGTCGCCGTCCGGCCCACCGCCACCGATGCCGCCGGCAACCCCACCACCTACCAGACGCTCTTCCAGGGGCTGGCAGGGCCGGGCGACTCGGCCGCGCCCGACGGCGTCGACTTCGACGTGACGGTGGACGCCATCTCCGCGTATTCGGGAATCATTGCCCGGCGCGACCCGGGCGCGCCCATCGTCTGGGCCAGCTTCGTCCTCCTGATCCTCGGCCTGGCCATCACGTTCTACTTCCCGCGTCGACGGGTCTGGGCGCGGATCGCGCCCGCCGGCGAGGTGCGCCTGGCAGCCCACGCGGACCGGTACGTAGACCTGCGCCGCGAGTTCGGTGCGCTGCTGGCGGACCTCGTCGCGCGGCGCCGACCCGCAGGCTGACTCGCACCGACCGCCAACCGTGTAGGGACCGCCACGGACGAGTTTCATTTGCGGGACATTTCGGCGTCTTCCGACGCCGGGGTCTTGGAGTGTCGCCCCCGGTCCGGTAGTTTCTTGGCTGATCCCGAACGCCTCTCCTTCGTTCTGCCAGCCACGGGCGACCTGGGGCGGCAACGCGCCCGTCACGCGACGGGGAAGCGGCCCCCCGCCCGTCCAGATTAGGAGTCACATGACCGCTCGTCACAGGGCCATCGAGGCGATCTCCAGCCACCGGGTTGCTTCCACCCAGAAATACCTGGAGCACGCCGGCGAGGAGATCTACGGCCAGTACGTCTTTCACGAGGTCTCCCAGCGGCAGTTCCTGGCCAAGCCGATCTTCAAGCGGCTGCAGCGCACCATCGCGGGCCTCGAGCCGTTCGACCCGGTGATCGCGGACGCGGTTGCCCACGGCGTGAAGGAATGGGCGCTCTCCCATGGGGCCACCCACTACACGCACTGGTTCGTGCCGATGACCGGCTCCACGGCCGAGAAGCACGACTCGTTCCTGAGCCCGACGGGCGACGGCCAGACGATCGCCGAGTTCTCGGGCAGGAACCTCCTCCAGGGCGAACCGGACGCCAGCTCCTTCCCCTCCGGCGGCATCCGCGCCACCTTCGAGGCCCGCGGCTACACCGCGTGGGACGTGACGAGCCCGATCTTCCTGCAGGTCGAGCCCAACGGCGTGACACTGACGATCCCGACGGCGTTCGTCTCGTACACCGGCGAGGCGCTGGACCACAAGATCCCGCTCCTGCGCTCACAGGAGGCCCTGGGCACGCACGCCCTGCGCATCCTGCGCTGGTTCGAGAACACGAGCGCCAGCCGGGTCTTCACCAACATCGGGCCCGAGCAGGAGTACTTCCTGGTCGACCGGCGCCTCGCGGAGCAGCGCCCCGACCTCGTCCTGACCGGACGCACGCTGTTCGGAGCCCCCTCGCCCAAGGGCCAGGAGCTGGAGGACCAGTACTTCGGGCCCATCCGCGAGCGGATCCTGGCGTTCATGATGGATCTCGACCGCGAGCTCTGGCGCCTGGGGATCCCGGCCAAGACCCGCCACAACGAGGTGGCGCCGGGCCAGTTCGAGATGGCGCCCGTGTACGAGGCGACCTCGGTCGGCTCCGACCACAACATGATCGTGCTGAGCACGATGCGCCGCCTCGCGCCGCAGCACGGCCTGATGTTCCTGGTCCACGAGAAGCCGTTCGCCGGCATCAACGGCTCGGGCAAGCACAACAACTGGTCGATGGGCACCGACGACGGCGAGAACCTCCTCGATCCGGGCCACGACCCGCACGCGAACGCGCAGTTCCTGGCCTTCCTCGTCGCCGTGATCCGCGCGGTCAATGTCCACGCCGACCTCCTGCGCGCAGGGATCGCCGACGCCGGCAACGATCACCGCCTCGGCGCGAACGAGGCGCCCCCGGCAATCGTGTCGGTCTTCCTCGGCTCCCAGCTGGAGGACGTGATCGAGCAGCTGGCGAAGGGTGCCGCCTCCGCCTCCAAGAAGGGCGGGTCGCTGGAGCTGGGCGTCACCTCGCTGCCGGTGCTGCCGAAGGACGCGACCGACCGCAACCGGACCTCGCCGTTCGCGTTCACCGGCAACAAGTTCGAGTTCCGCGCAGTCGGCTCGTCGGCCCCGATCTACTGGCCCCAGACGGTCCTCAACACCGCGGTGGCCGACTCGCTGGCCCAGCTGGCCGACGAGCTCGACAAGCTTGACCACGGCGACTTCGAGGGGCTGACCACCATCCTGTCGGGCATCGTCAGGGGGAACAAGCAGGTCCTCTTCGAGGGCAACAACTACGCCGAGGAGTGGCACGCGGAGGCCGCCCGCCGGGGGCTGCCCAACAACAAGTCCACCGTCGACGCGCTGCCGGCCCTTACGACGCCGAAGGCCAGGGCGCTGTTCTCCAAGTTCGGCGTGCTCTCCGAGCGCGAGCTGGCCGCCCGGGTCGGGATCTACTGGGAGCGCTACGTCAAGGTCCAGAACATCGAGGCCAACTGCGCGCTGGACATGGCCAGGACCATGATCCTGCCCGCCGCCGCCAGGTACCTCGGCGAGCTCGAGAGTGCCTCCAGGTCGAAGGGCGCGGCCGCGATCGCCGACAAGGTCGCGACCCTCACCGACGGGCTGGTCGACGCCATCGACGCGCTCGAGGCTGCGCAGCACGCCGCCCACGGAGCCGGTTCCGTCGAGAAGGAGGCGGCGGCATTCCGCGACCGGGTCATCCCGGCCCAGAACGACCTGCGCGCCGTGGCCGACGAGCTCGAGACGCTGGTGTCCGACGAGCTGTGGCCGCTCCCGAAATACCGGGAGCTCTTGTTCCAGTATTGACACCGGGCCGGCTCGGCTCTCAATCCAGGTTCAGAAGCCTCTCCGAGCCTCGGCCGGAGAGGCTTCACGCGCTCGAGGAGGACGACGTGGCCGACGACGCGCTCGCGGCGATCGAGAAGGCGAAGGCGGACGGCATCCGCTTCATCCAGCTCCAGTTCACCGACGTGCTGGGGATCGTCAAGGCCGTGACGATCCCGATCCACCAGCTCGAAGGCTCGGTGAAGCACGGCACCTGGTTCGATGGCTCGTCGATCGAGGGGTTCACCCGGATCGCGGAGTCGGACCAGTACCTGATGCCCGACATGAGCACGTTCTCGGAGATCCCCTGGCAGCCCGCGTCCGGCCCGCGCGGGACGGCCCGGATCATCTGCGACGTCTTCACGCCGCGCGGCGAGCCCTTCGTGGGCGACCCTCGCTTCGTGCTGCGGCGGCAGGTGGAGCGCGCCAGGAAGCTCGGCTACATCGTCAACATGGGCCCCGAGCTGGAGTTCTTCCTCTTCAATCGCGACGCGAACGGCAAGGTGGCGCCGCTCCCGCACGACCTCGCCGGCTACTTCGACTACTCCACCGACCTGGCGCAGGAAGTGCGCCAGGACATGGTGGACGCGCTCGAGGCGTTCGGGATCAAGGTCGAAGCGGCCCACCACGAGGTTGCCGCCGGCCAGCACGAGATCGACTTCGAGTACTCGGACGCGCTCCGCACCGCCGACAACGCCGTCACGTTCAAGTTCGCGCTCAAGGCGATCGCCCAGCAGCACGGGCTCTACGCGACGTTCATGCCCAAGCCGATCTTCGGGATCAACGGCTCCGGCATGCACACCCACCAGAGCCTCTACTCGATCGCCGACAAGCGGAACGCGTTCGCGGACCCGGCCAACCGGTACGGGCTCTCCGACCTGGCGCGCTCCTACATGGCCGGCATCCTGGCCCATGCCCGCTCGATGATCGCCGTCCTCGCCCCGACCGTGAACTCGTACAAGCGGCTCGTGCCAGGCTACGAAGCGCCGACCTACATCACCTGGGGCCGGACGAACCGCTCCGCGCTGATCCGGGTCCCGATGATCTCCCCCGGGAAGTCGATCGAGGGCACGCGCGCCGAGGTCCGCTGCCCGGACCCGTCGTCCAATGCCTACCTGGCCTTCGCGGTGATGATCGCGGCGGGCCTCGACGGCGTGGAGCGGGGCCTCACGCTCTCCGACCCGGTCGAGGAGTCGCTCTTCGAGATGGACGCCGCCCGCGTCTCCGAGCGCGGCATCAAGGAGCTTCCCGGCACCCTGGGCGATGCGCTCGAGGAGCTCAAGTCGGACCCGGTGATCTGCGAGGCGCTCGGCGAGCACGTCCTCGAGCACTACGTCGAGGCCAAGCAGGCCGAATGGGACGATTACAAGGCCCAGGTGACGCAGTGGGAGCTGGATCGCTACCTCGAGGCGTTCTGAGCACGGTCGCCGTTCTCCACGGGTATCGGTGGGCCTGATATCGACAAGGCCCACCGCTGGATTGCCGGTCGCCGAGCACGGTTTCGACAGGCAAACCCGGGTTTCGCTGTCGAACCGAGCGTGAGCCGCCCCGATTCCATCGGTGGATCCGATGCCGATCGGGCGGGCCGATGAGATCGGGGCCGAACCGCGGCCCGAAGCCGGCCCGAACCGCGACCCGACCCCTTCCCCGACTCAGCGCATCGTAAGCGCCATCACCGCCTTCTGAACGTGGAGCCGGTTCTCGGCCTCGTCGTAGACCACCGAGTGCGGGCCGTCGATCACGGCGTCCGCTACCTCGATCCCGCGGTCGGCGGGGAGCGGGTGCATGTAGATCGCGTCTTCGGCGGCAAGGCCGATCCGCCGCTCATCGGCGATCCAGTCCGTGTACTTCTTCGCGATCTCCGCGCCGTCGGTCTCGTCCTTGGCCGTGAGGAGCGGCCCCCAGCTCTTCGCGTAGACGACGTCGGCGCCGCGCATCCCGGCCTCGAAGTCGTCCATGATCTCGAATGACCCGCCCGACCGCCGGGCGTTCTCGGCGGCCTGCTCCACCTGCTCCGCCGGGAGCCGGAACTCGGGCGGGTGGACCAGCCGCACGTGCATCCCGTAGCGGGTCGTCAGGAGCGACAGGTCGACGGGAACGCTGATCGGCTTCTGGTAGCTGGCCGCGTATGCCCAGCTGATCGCGATCGTCCGGCCCCTTGGGTCGCCCTTCTTCTCGTGGATCGTGAGGAGGTCGGCGAGCGACTGGTGCGGATGGAAGAGGTCGCACTGCATGTTCAGCACCGGCACGCGGCTGGCTGCGGCGACCTCACGGATGTACCCGTTGCCGACGCCCCAGTCCACGTTCCGGATGGCGATCCCATCGTTGTAGCGGCCAAGGATCTCGCCGATCTCCCTCGCCGTGTCGCCGTGCGAGATCTGGGTGGTGCGGCTCTCGATGAACTGGGCGTGCCCGCCCAGCTGGGCCATCCCGGCCTCGAACGAAGCCCGCGTGCGGGTGCTGGAGAAGAAGAACAGCATCGCCAGGACACGATCCCGCAGGAGCGGGTGCGGAATCCCGAGGGCGCGCTCCCGCTTCAGCTGGAGGGCGACCTCGAGGACCGTGTCGATCTCCTCCTTCGTCCACTCCTGGAGGCTGATGAGGTCGCGGCCGCGCAGGTCCGTCTGCATGGCGGCCTACTCCGCCGCGCCGAGGATGAGGCTGAGGAGCGACATCTTGAGCGCGACGCCGTTGAACGCCTCTGCCCAGTAGCGCTGGTGGCGCGTGGCGTCGACGTCCGGCAGCAGCTCGTCCATGCGCGGCAGGGAGTGGAGGATGATCGAGCTGCGCTTGCCCTTGTCGCGCAGCAGCTCGCGGGTGATGCAGTACTCGGGCGGCGTGAGCCCGACCTTGTCGCCCCGCTCAACGCGCGATGCCGTGTAGTCGGCCTGGACGACGGGCTCCATGTAGATCACGTCCGCCTCGTTGATCACGTCGCGGACGTCGCCGGCCTCGACGTAGTCGACGTTCAGCTCGTCGATCTCCGCCTTGAATTCCGGCAGCAGGCTCATGTCCGGCGGGCCGACGACGATCGCCTTGGCGTCGAATTGGCTGAGCGCGTACAGGATCGAATGCATCGTCCGCATCCGCATGTCGCCGACCAGCAGGTAGGTCAGCCCGTCGAGCGTCCCCTTCTCGAGGAGGATCGTGTAGAGATCGGTCAGCACCTGGGTGGGATGCTCGCCCCAGCCGTCGCCGCAGTTGATGATCGGCACGGACGACCACTTGGCCGCCTCGGCCGGGGCGCCCTGCTGGAAGTGCCGGATCGCGATGACGTCGGCGTAGTACTCCAGCATGTGGAACGTGTCCTTGATCGACTCCTGGTAGAAGTCGCCGGCGCGCGTCATCTTCGAGTCGGAGAAGCCCAGGACATGGCCACCGAGGCGGTGCATGGCCGCCTCGTGGGAGAGCCGCGTCCGGGTGCTCGGCTGGTAGAACGCGGTCAGAAGCGTCTTGTGCTTGAGCAGGTCCGTGTTCCGGCGGTCGCGAGCGAACGGGCGGAGGTCATCGGCGACCTGGAAGACACGGAAGTACTCGTCGCGGCTGAAGTCCTTGAGGGAGAGGATGTCGCGGCCTGCGAAACTGCGCATTACTGGCACCTTCCTGTTCGATGAGTTGACATGGCGGCAGCTCGAGTGGCTACCGGGGGCGCACGCCCACGAACGAGGGTCCGACCTCCTCCCGGCTCCAACCGGTGGTCCGCCTCGACTTACGAATGTGCATCGACGAGCTCCGCCTCCACGTGATCGACCGCCCGCCCGGCGGGCGCCGGACCCTCGGAGGCCTGGGGAGCGATCTGGTTCACCCGGCGAATGACATGGAAGCGGAAGTGGCCGGGACTGAAGTAGCTCAGCGAATAGTCCACGACGCGCCCACTTTCTGCGTAGAGCTGGGCGGTGAACTTGAGCAGGGGATCTCCGACACGAAGATGAAGCCGGTGGGCCAGGTCGGTGCCCGCCGCCTCCGCGGACAGCTCGGTGTGGGAGTGCTTGAGCGGTGGATCGCGCCGTCGCAGCAGGAAGTCGAACATCGAACCGTCGAACGAGTCCCCCAGCTCCTTCGGGTCAAGGACGTCCGTCGGGACCACGTCGATGAGGAAGGCGATGGGAAGCCCGCCCGACATCATGACGCGCTCGACGGCCAGGACCGGGGTTGCCGCGGACATCTGGAGCGCCTCGGCCTCGCCCGGTGCGGCGGCTCGCTCGCGGATCTCGCATTCTCCCATGTGGATCTCCACCCCGATCCTCTTGGCCAGGGTTTCGATGCTCTGGAGCTCCTCCAGTCCCGCCACGACGAGGGGGTGACGCGGGCTGACGAAGGTGCCGATCCCATGGCGACGGACGATGAGGCCGCCCTGCTCGAGCTGCGACAGGGCCTCGCGAAGGGTCGCCCGGCTCACGCCGATGCGTTGGCTCAGCGTGGTCTCCGAGGGCAGAAGCCCATCATCGCCTGCCAGCGCCCCCGACTGAATCCCCGCGACGACTTCCTGGGCCGCCTGCCGGGCCAGGGTCAGGTTACGGCGAACCATGCACCAGCCTCATCTCTTGGTGGGGGCGCAGCCGGATCTGGAGACACGAACCTGGTGCCGGCGAGAGCCGTCGCACCAGGGAGCGGTCACTCCAGGCACCAGACGCTAGTCATCTGACATCCTCTCTGGGCCGCATTGTGGCATAGCCGGGCAACCCGGCTCCCAGTGCCATTCGGCCTGTTGACTTCAAGGCGCGCCGCGCTCGGGCAGGGGTCGGCGCGGCGGGGCACGTCACGGCCGGCGCGACGATGGCTGGCCGAGACTCGGATCGCTGTCCCGGGGCCGTCCTCGATGCCGGTCGTGCTGCCCGGCTCGGCGCCGGAGAGGGACACAACAGGCCGAATGGCACTGGGGAGCGGCGTGCGAGGCCGTGACACAATGCGTGCTCGGAACGAGGATGTCAGATGACTAACGTCTGATTCCTGGAGTGACAGCTCGTGATGCAACAGCTCGCGCCGGCGCCGATCTCGTGTCCCAGATCTCCCCTGCCACCTGCCGCGTGATCCCGGCGCGACAGTCGTGGGCTGCCGCGACGTCGTGAGGAAGCCATCGAGGGGTGGGAACCTCGATCACACCTAGCGTGGGCTGGCCGGCAAGAGCCAGGCGCGCACCTGGGTCGCTGGATGGCCCGGCGGGCAGGCATGGTCTCGTCCGGTCGAAGCAGGGGCGGACATGAGCGAACGTGACTCCACGGAGCTGGCCGGGGCAAGAGTCGTGGACGGCCGCGGGGATTGGGCTCGGTTCCTGCTGACCTGGTTCGCGCTCCCGTCGGCCCTCGTCATCGCCCTGCTGCTCGGTGCGCTCATGATGCTGGCCCTGGGCGCGAACCCGATCACCGGCTATCGGGCGCTCCTCGAGGGAGCATTCGGCGGGAGCTACGCGCTGAGCAGCACGGCGATCCAGGCCGTGCCATTGCTGCTCGTCGGGGTGGGGATCTGCATCGCGTTCCGGGCCAACGTGTTCAACATCGGCGGTGAGGGCCAGATCGCGATGGGCGGCTTGCTGAGCGCGGCCACGGCGCTGGCGCTCCCGGACCTGCCCGGCTTCATCCTGATGCCGCTGGTCCTGCTGGCTGGCGCGCTGGGCGGCGCGATCTGGGGAGCGATCCCGGGCTTCTTCAAGGCGCAATACAACGTCAACGAGATCCTGAGCACCATCATGCTCAACCTCGTGGCGGTCCAGGTCATGAACTACATGCTCGCCGGCCCGATGGTCGACCAGTCACCGAGCTCGGTCGGGGGCCTCATCCCGGAGACAAAGGTGCTGCCCGAAAGTGCTCAGCTGCCCATCCTCGTCACTGGGACGCAGCTCCACCTGGGCGTTCCGATCGCCGTGCTCGTCGCGATCGGCGTGTACGTCCTCCTCTGGCGCACGAGCTTCGGGTTCCAGATCCGGAGTGTCGGGCTCTCGCGCAGAGCATCGGCTTACGCCGGCATGCCGGTCAAGCGGACGATCACCCTCGCGATGACCCTGAGCGGGGCGATGTGCGGGCTGGCCGGGGCGATCCTGGTGTTCGGCAGCATCTCCCACCGCATGGTGACGGACGGTAGCCTGACCGGCTTCACGGGCTCAGCAGGGTTCAACGGCATCGTCGTCGCGCTCTTCGGCGGCCTCAACCCGCTGTGGACCATCGTCTCGGCATACCTCTTCGGTGGCCTGATCGTGGGTGGCTCGGCGCTGCAGGTCGCCACCGGCGTGCCGTCGGACCTCGTCACCGCGCTCAGCGGCACGATCGTGGTCCTGGTCGTCTCGCTCGAGTACCTCCGCCGGCGCGCCCGCGCCCAGTCGATGGCGCTCGCCGGCCGCCGGGCTTCCCGCCCGCCACATCTCCCTCGCAACGCGCCGCCCCTGGCAACCGGCGAAGAGGGCGGCCAGTGAACCAGTTCTTCACCGTCGACGTCCTCACGACGACGATCGCGTCCGGCATCGCGCTCGCGACGCCGTTCCTCCTCGCCGCCCTCGGCGAGACGATCGGCCAGCGCAGTGGGGTCATCAACCTCGGCGTCGACGGGATCATGCTCCTGGGGGCGTTCGCCACCTACTACGTCGAGCTGCAGACGGGCAACCTGCTCCTCGCGATCCTGGCGGGAACAGCCACCGGCACGCTCATGGGCGTGGTCACCGCGTTCGTCAGCGTGACGCTCAAGGCCGAACAGGGCATCAGCGGGATCGGCATCTACCTCTTCGGCCTCGGGTTCAGCTCGCTGCTGTTCCAGAAGCTCGTCGGCACGCCGCTCCCGATCGCCACGCTGCCACCGGTCGGGATCCCGCTGCTCGACTCGATCCCGCTGATCGGTGGCATGTTCTTCAACCAGAGCCTGCTCGTGTACCTGGCCTTCCTGCTGGTCCCCGTCGTTGCCTTCATCCTGAACCGCACGACCTACGGGCTGAAGATCAAGGCAGTGGGCGAGAACCCGGCCGCCGCCGACAGCCTCGGCGTGAGCGTGGCCCGGATCCGCTGGTCCACCGTGATCCTGGGCTGCACGTTCGCGGGTCTCGCCGGGGCGAGCCTCCTCATGTACGGCGGGATCTTCCAGATCAACCTGACCCAGAGCGAGGGGTTCATCGCGGTCGCGCTCGTCTACTTCGGGGCGTGGCGCCCGGTCGGCGTGATGTTCGGGTCCCTCCTCTACGGGCTCGTCGGCGTGGTCATCCTGACCTGGAAATCGCTCGGGATCATTCCCTTGAGTGCCTCTGACCTGGCTGCGACAGCGCCGGCGATCATCACCGTGCTGGCTCTCCTGTTCCTGGCCCGTCGCTTCCGCCAGCCGGCCGTGCTCGGCCGACCATACGAGAGGGAGGGTTGACGCGACCGAGTGCTCCGACCATCCACTGCGCGCGCAGCGCAGACCCCCCCGTTTCAATCGAGGAGACATCGATGCACCGACACCTTGACCGGAAGTCCTCGCTCATCCTGCCCGCAGTTCTCGTGGCCCTGATCGTTGCCGCGTGCTCGGGCAGCAGCACGCCCGCACCCGCGTCTGTCGCCCCAAGCCCGAGCCCGGCAGCGGCGGCCTCGGTCGCCCCGAGCCCGAGCCCGGCAGCACCGGCCTCGGTCGCCCCGAGCTCGAGCCCCGCCGCGGCCGCCCTCAAGGTCGCTCTGGTCGCGCCGAGCGCCGTGAACGACCTGGCCTTCACGCAGTCGATGGTGGAGGCGCTCAACTCCCTCAAGACGAAGTACAACCTGACCATCGCGATCTCCGACAACCAGTTCGTCGTCGCGACCGCCGCGAACGTGATCCAGAACTACGCCTCCCAGGGCTACAACCTGGTCATCGCCCACGGGTCCCAGTACGGGTCGATCCTCCAGCAGCTGGCGCCCCAGTTCCCCAACGTCTCCTTCGCCTGGGGCACGGCGGGGTCCACCTACAACCTGCCGAACGTGTTCGCCTACCAGGTGAACTCGAACGAGGGCGGCTACGTCCAGGGCGCCATGGCGGCGCTCCTCAGCACGTCCAAGGTGCTCGGGGTCATCGGCCCGATCGCGGTCGGCGACGCCAAGCTCTACGTCGATGGCTTCTGCGCCGGCGCCAAGTCGATCGTCGCCTCGATCAGCTGCATCCCCGTCTACACGGGCTCCTTCAGCGACGTCAGCCTGATGTCCGCCGCGGCGACGACGTTCGTTGCCAACAAGGCCGACGTGCTGACCGGCACGGCCCAGGCGGTCGTCGGGGCCATCGGCGTCGCCAAGTCCAAGAACCTCCCGTGGTTCGGAACGCAGTGGACCCAGGCGTCCCTTGCGCCGAGCCAGGTGGTGTCCAGCCAGGTCTACAACTGGGCCCCGATCCTGGAGCAGATCTTCGCCACGATCCAGTCCGGCAAGCTTGGCGGTACCACGTTCACGGGGACCCTGGGCAACGGGGGTGAGCAGATCCAGTTCAACCCCGGTTTCACGCTACCCGCCAACGTGAAGGCCAAGGCCGACGAGCTGATCAAGGGGATCACCGAGGGGACGGTCAACGTTCCGCAGTGATCGCCGACGGGTGAATCGGGAACCATGACGATGGAGGCAACCACCCCGGGGAACGCGACAGGCAGGACCGGAGTGCCGATCCTGGAGATGCGCAACATCACCAAGCGCTTTCCCGGGGTGGTCGCCAACGACAAGGTCGATTTCGACGTTCGCGCCGGGGAGGTCCACACCCTCTTCGGCGAGAACGGCGCCGGTAAGAGCACGCTCATGCGCGTGCTCTACGGGCTCTACCGGCCCGACGAGGGCGAGATCCGGATCAACGGCCAGCGGGTCTCCATCAGCTCGCCCTCGAGCGCGATCCGTCACGGGATCGGGATGATCCACCAGCACTTCATGCTGGTGGACACGCTCACCGTCGCCGAGAACGTGGCGCTCGGCACCCGGTCGACGCGCGGGCCCCTGACCGGCCTCGAGGCCGTCTCGGCGCGCATCGTGGAGCTTTCCGAGCGCTACGGGCTGAAAGTGGACCCGCGGGCCATCATCTGGCAGCTCTCGGTCGGTGAGCGGCAGCGCGTCGAGATCATCAAGGCGCTCTATCGCGACGTCGAGCTGCTCATCCTCGACGAGCCGACGGCCGTCCTGACGCCGACGGAGGTGGCAGACCTGTTCAGCGTCCTGCGCCAGATGGCGAAGGACGGCCGCGGGCTCGTCTTCATCTCGCACAAGGTCCACGAGGTGCTCGACCTGTCCGACCGGATCACGGTCCTCCGGAGCGGCCACGTCGTGGGCACGCTGCCGGCCGCCGAGGCGTCCCGGGAGCGGCTCGTCGAGATGATGGTCGGACACCAGGTCGCCGCCGAGGAGCATCCGCCCGCGGCCGTGGTCGGCTCACCTCGGCTGGTCGTGAAGGATCTCCGCGTCGAGAGCGACCGGGGAGGCGACGCCGTCCGCGGCGTCAGCTTCGAGGTCGGCTCGGGCGAGCTGGTCGGGATCGCCGGTGTCGCCGGCAACGGGCAGCGTGAGCTCGCCGAGGCGATCGCCGGGCTCCGCGTCCCCGCCAGTGGCTCGATCCGGCTGAACGACCGGGAGCTGGCCGGACACGGCCCCGCCGCGATCCGGTCGGCGGGACTCGGCTACGTCCCCGAGGAACGGATGCGCGACGGCGTGGTCGCCGATTTCAGCATCGCGGAGAACCTCCTCCTGGTGGACTACGGCAGCAGCACCTACAGCCAGCTCGGGTTCCTGCGCACGCGGGCGATCCGCCGCCATTGCCAGGAGCTGGTCGACGCGTTCAACGTGAAGACACCGAACCTGGAGACGCCGGCACGCAGCCTCTCCGGCGGCAACATCCAGAAGTTGATCATGGCGCGCGAGCTTTCGGCCCGGCCGGAGGTCCTCCTGGTCGCCCAGCCAACCCGCGGGATCGACGTGGCCGCGTCCCTGTACATCCACCAGCGGCTCGTCGCCCAGCGCGACAGCGGCACGGCGACGATCATCATCTCCGAGGACCTGGACGAGATCATGACGCTCTCGGATCGCATCCTCGTGATGTACGAGGGAACGATCATCGGCTCGGCCGATCCGCGGACGGCCAGCCGCGAGGAGATCGGCATGCTGATGGCAGGGGTCCACCACGACGCGTCGGTGCCCGGCAACGCGCCGGCCGCTGGTTCGGTCAGCGGCGGACGCCGGTGAACAGCACGGAGACCCGTTCATGGTCGCCGATCTCGCCGCGATCCCGCAAGGCGAGCAGCCCGGCGAGCCCGGATGAGCCCGTCGGGTCGACGTCGATGCCGGTCGCGTCGCCGGCAAGCCCGTTCGCCCGCACGAGAGTGTCCTCGCTCACCACGACGGGGCTGCCCCCCGACGTGAGCATCCCTTCGACGACCGCGAGCCAGTCGTAGGTTTCGTCGTCGAGGATCCCGTGCGCCACGCTGTGGGGTTCCTCCTCCCAGGGCCACATGAACTCCGACCGGTGGGTTGATGCGTACGAGAGCGCCTCCCGCACGTCGCTGGGCGTCGCCTCGGACGGCAGGCGCGCGGCGATCCGCTCGAAGGCCCGACGCAGCGGCCAGGCACCCTCCGTCTGTACCGCGTGGAAGCGCGGCACCCGCGAGAGCGCCCCCATGGCGACGGTCTCCCCGATCGACTCGATACAGGCGCTCGCGAGGGCACCCCCGCCCACCTGGACCACGAGCCGGTCCGGCGCCGGACCATTCGCCAGCGCCGCCGCCATCTCGTAGCCGAGCGTGAAGGCGCCCTCGACGGCGAGCCCGTTCTCGTTGCCCTGGCAGGTGAACGGCAGGGCGCCCTCGTCGAGCGCCCGGCGGAGGCGGTGGTAGGTGGGGTCGCCGGGGAGACCCGGCGTGCGTGGACAGGTGGTCACGTGTGCGTCGAGCTGGGTGAGCCGGGCCACCACGGCGGGATCGGCGTCGACAGGGACGAACACGTCCAGCACCCGCCGGCCGGCCGCCGCGATCACGGCCGCCGCGAGGGCGGCGTTCCCGCAGCTGGCGATCGCGAGGTGGGGCCGATGCGCCGGGTCAACCAGGCCAAGTCGCTCGATGACCTCGAGATAGACAAGCAGCCCGAACAGGTGGCGGGCCTTGTGCGAGCCCGACACGTTGCCGGTCTCATCCTTGACCCACACGCCACCGTCCGGCGCGAACCCGAGCTGCAGGCTGAGCGCGTCCGCGCGGGAGAACGGCGTGGGGAGGAACCCGTGACCGTCGACCCCTGCGACCTGGCCGTCCAGGCGGTCGACGAGTGCGCAGTACTCATCGTCGGCGATCCCGCCGGCCTGTGCCAGCTGGTACGCGTGGAAGAGCCGCCGGTACCGGATGTACGGGTTGGTCGCGACGTCGCCGGCGGTAGCCGGGAAGCCCAGGGCCGAGACGTCAAGCCGGCGGCGGAGAACGTGGTCGGTGTCGTCGCTCCCGCCCGCGTTCGGGCAGCGGAACGGGTAAGGATCGTCCGGGGCCGGCGATGCGCCGCACCCCGCGCACACGAGTGCGCTCGCGAGGGCGCGTGGCGGGGTGATCACAGGGCCTCCAGCACTCCCGTCCGCGCGTTGAACTCGGCGATCAGGCGGTCCCAATCCTTGACGATCGTGCGCATGTCGGTCCAGAAGCGCGGGTCCTTGCGGATCCGGAACTCCTCGATGGGCACGTCCTGCTGCTCGACCCAGGTGAAATAGCCGAGGTTGAAGATTCGCTCCCGGTCCTCCCGGCTGAGCTCAAGCAGGTGGTCCGTAGCTGCCCCGAGGAGGTGCTCGCCGAAGACCTCCCCGGCGGCTACCTCGTCGAACACGCCGCCGAAGTCCCTGGCCAGCGCCAGGTCACGCTCGCTGTGGTACATGGCCGCGCCGTCGGTCGCCACGGTCACGATGACGTCGTCGGGGCCCATGTCGTAGTACTTCGCTGTCTTGATGGCCGCGAGCACATTGGCGATGCTCGACAGGCCCAGGGACGACAGGCCGTCGATGATCTCCTGGGGCACTCCCTGCCGCCGAGCGAGATACGCGCGGCCAATCTCGGTGTTGAACAGCACGCCCAGCCGGTCGGTCGCCCGGTCGGAGATGGCGAGGGCCACGTCCGTCGCCATGACGTTGTGGATGAGCGGGATGTGCTTGTCGCCGATGCCCTGGATGTTGTGCTCGCCGAACCCGTTGCTGAGCATCGTCGGGCACTCCAGCGCCTCGACGGCAACGGTCAGGGATCCCGTCTTCTCCTTCAGGAAGTCACCGGCCCCGATCGTGCCGGCCGACCCGGTCGCGGACGTGAAGGCCCGCAGCCGGAGGTTCGGCTCCGTCTCGCGCATCGCCTCGAAGACGTGCAGCAGGGCCGACCCCGTCGCCAGGTAGTGGGCGATGTGGTTCCCGACCTCGGAGAACTGGTTGAAGATCACGTTCTCCGGGTCGGCGGAGAGCTCGTCGCACTTGTCGTAGATCTCCTTGACGTTGCTCTCGGTGCCGGGCGTCCGGATGATGTCGGACGGATCGACGACCCAGTTCCCCAGCCAGTCGAAGCGCTCCTGGCTCATGCCCTCCGGGAGGACGGCCACGCCACGGCAGCCCATGATCCTGGAGATCGCGACTCCGCCCCGGCAGTAGTTGCCCGTGGACGGCCAGATTGCGCGGTGGCGCGTCGGGTCGAACTGTCCGGTGATGATCCGTGGGGCGAGGCAGCCGTAGGCCGCGAGCACTTTGTGCGCCCCGATCATCGGGAAGCGGTCGCCGAGGGCCACCACGATGCGGGCGTCGACACCGGTCAGCGACCTGGGGAGCACCAGGTGCTCGGGCACCGGCGTCAGCCCGGTGCGGGAGGCGTCGTTGTACCAGTGGACCCGGAACAGGTTCAGCGGGTGGGCGTCGTCGGGGCCCACGCTCCCAAGTGCTGCCCGGACGTTCGCGGGGATCAGCGCTGGGTCGGCGAGCTGGGCGAACGTCGGGAGCCCGATGTGGGCCTCCCGGAACCGCACCACCGTGTTCTCGTACACCGTTGCGTCCACGAGCTCCCGCTCGAGTCCAAGTCGTCGCATTGCGCACCCCGCTCTGTCAGATCTGCTACCAGGGACTGGATTGATTTGGAGGGCGTGACGGTCCTCAGCCGGCCGGCGTCCCACCGGCCCCGCGGGCCTCGGCCGCCTCGAGTGACTCGCGCACCCGCCGCAGGCGGGATCCCCGCTCTCGCACGAAACGCTCGATTCCCGCCAGCAGGAACGGCGGCGTCAGGTGCGCCTCGTCCATCACCTCGTCGAGCGTGCCGCCGGTCCGCCAGCGGTCGTCCCAGTCGGACCCCATCGAGTACTCCAGGGCCAGCGGACCGTCCACCCAGTCGCGCATCTGGCGCGCGGCCCGGTTGGTGATCGCCATCCCGTCGATCCGGTCGGCCGGGGTCACGGTCCGGGAGCGGTAGTCGGCCGGCTGCAGCCGGAACAGCTGCGGGCTGATGGCCGCCACGACCTTGACGTTGAGGCCCTCGCGGTCGAGATCGGGGAGGAGCTTCACCAGGTTGGCGGTGCTCGTGGTGCCCTGCACGAAGACCGTGCCCATGGCGGGCCTCCCCGGCCGGAAGTCGCGCAGCACGTACGCCCCGCGCGCGGCCTCGAAGTGGGAGGGCATGCCCAGCGCCTCGCGGTCGGGCAGCTCGATCGGCGGGCGCGTCAGGTGCAGGGCTACGATGGGCGCCGCCTGGGCGAGCGCCGCACCCAGCACCACCGGGACCTCGTTGTACTCCCAGGGGTGCAGGTCGATGACCTGGCCTTCGGGGAAGAGCTGCGTCACCCCGGTGGCGAAGATTCCGAAGTGGGTGCGCGAGTCCTCCGCGGTCTCCGGGCCCGAATGTCCGGCCACCCAGAGCACCTTGCCGATCTTGAGCTGGGTGTCCTGGGCCAGCTGGCTGAAGAGCCGCATGGCGCCGTACTTGAGGTAGCTGAACGAGCCGTAGGTCGAGCAGGCGCCCCAGAAGCCGTTGAAGGCGGCCATCGGGTCGTCGGCCAGGTTGACCGTGGCCAGGCCGACCATCATGCCGGCGTTGGTGAACTCGGTGATCTCGGTCGGCAGGAGCGCGCCCCGCGGATTGGCGTCGCGCTCGTACCAGCCCCAGCCCTCCTGGTCGCCGAAGCCCTTGCCGAACCCGGCGAGGTTGGTCGACTCGGCGAGGTCGGCGGACGCGGCGATGAACAGGGGACGGCCGTACTCGGCCTTCGCGAACGTGTTGACCCAGGCGCCCCAGGCGGCCAGCGCGGCCCGGTTGGGGACCTTGTCACCGGGCTGCTTCCAGATCTGCGGCGGATAGGCCCGGTAATCGTAGATTCGTGGGTCCTCGACAAGGCGAGCTCCCCGGCTGCCCAGGTTGAAGGTGGGCATGCTCTCGGGCACCCGCGCCGCCAGCTCGACCAGTCGGTCCGAGATGGCCTCGACGACATCGCGCCGCCCGCGCAGGACGCGCGCCGCGATGCGCAGGTTGGCTTCGGCCTGGCGGGCGCGCGCGTCGACGTCCACGGGGGCCGGCTCGTCGACGCCCTCGTACGTCACGCTGTACTTCGCCATGAACTCGTGCCGGACGGCCCAGAACTCCGGGGCGTTCATGGGATGCGGCGTGCCATGACTCGGGGCGTCGTACTTGCCGTAGCCGCGACCCTTGCGGGTGCGGAACCAGGCCACCGAGGGGCGCTTGCCGGGGTTCTCGCCGCGCGCCGCCTCCAGCACCGCGCGCGTGACCGGGGCCCACTCCATTCCGTCCGGCGTGCCGGTGACTCGCCAGTCGTATGCGGCGAACCAGGTTTCGGGCGTCCCGGGAACGACCGAGGAGGCGCGGAACTGGTCGATCCCGAAGTCGTTCCAGTCGACCAGGAAGACCAGGTTGGAAAGGCCCAGGCCCCACGCCGCGTTGCGCGTCTCGTGGCTCGCCCCCGGCGTCAGGCCGCCCTCGCCCTCCACGGCGAATACCCGCACGTCCTCGCAGCCGGCGAGCTTGAGCGCCAGTGCCTCGCCCGCGGCCGGCGGCATGCCGTGGCCGGACGGGCCCGTGTTGAACTTCAGGAAGAGGGTCTTGCCCGCCATCTCGGCATGCCCGGGCAGCCCGCCGCGGTGGCGCAGGGTCAGCAGGTCCTCCCAGGTGAGCGCCCAGCGGCCATCGTCGGGAAAGGCGAACCGGGTGTCGCCGGTCCACTCGAGGCGCGCCCGGAGCGCCTCGTTCAGGACCGCCAGGGTCGCATACACGAGCGGCACGGTGTGCCCGGCCGAGAGCACGAACCGGTCGGCAAAGGGGAGCCACGGCCGGCGGATGTCCCACCGCATGCCGCCCGAGAGGAGCAGCGCCAGGAAGAGATGCACCTTGGATCGGCTGCCGCCGGGATGCCCCGACTGCCGGTAGTTCAGGGTCAGGTCGATCATCTCGTCGACGAGGTCCTTCACGACCTCCCAGTCCCCGAACTGGCGCTCGGCCTCCGCGTACAGCTCGTCGACCCGGGTCAGCCTGCCAGTGTCGGTCACGGACGCCATCCCTCTGCAGTCTTCGTATCTTCCCGGTCTTACGCCGACACCGCCAGCTTGCCCACGAACTGCCCGATCCGTTCGAGCGCGGTGCGGATGTTCGCCTGCGACGTCGCGTAGCTAAGCCGGATGTGGCCCGTGGCCACCCGGCCGAATGCCGTCCCTGCCAGCGTCGAGACCCCTGCCTCGTAGAGCAGCCGGTGGGCGAGGTCGTCCCCGGAGAGCCCGGTGCCGGAGACGTCGGGGAGGACGTAGAAGGCGCCCGAGGGCCGCAGGCAGCTGATGCCCGGGATCGCGTTCAGCCCGTCGACGATCAGGTCGCGCCGGGCGTGGAACTCGGCGACCATCGCGTCGACCTCGTCCTGGGGGCCGCGCAGCGCCTCGACGGCGCCATGCTGGGCGAAGCTGGCGACGTTGCTGACCGAGTTGATGATCAGGCGCCCGAAGGCAAAAGCCAGCCACTCCGGCACGATCGCGTAGCCCAGGCGCCAGCCGGTCATGGCGTACGTCTTCGAGAACCCATCCAGGACCACCGTCCGCTCGGCCATGCCGGGCAGGCTTGCGATGGAGACGTGCTCGCCGTCGTAGAGGATGCGGCCGTAGATCTCGTCGGCCAGCACGACCAGGTCGTTGGCCTGCGCCAGCTCCGCGATCGATTCGAGGTCCGCTCGCGTGAGCACGCCGCCCGACGGGTTGGCGGGGGAGTTCAGGACGATCATCTTCGTGCGCGGGGTGACGAGCGAGGCAAGCTCGTCGGGATCGAGCCGGAACCCGTTCGACTGGCGAATCGGGATCGGGATCGCCGTGCCGCCGATCCAGCTCACGAGCGACTCGTAGATGGGGTAGCCCGGATCGGGCACGATCACCTCGTCGCCGTCGTCGACCAGCGCCTCGATCGCGTACAGCATCACGCCCTTGCC
>DAITNC010000006.1:0-37469 GCA_036834865.1 Candidatus Limnocylindrales bacterium
CTGCAAAACCTCTATGCGTGGGTCCGAATCCCACCGTCGCCTCCACGTCTCACGCACGTAACGCCCGCCGGGCCGGCGGGCGTTACGATTCCCGGGTTCGACGCCGAGGTGGCGGAATCGGCAGACGCGGCCGACTTAAAATCGGCTGTCCGCAAGGGCATGTGAGTTCGAATCTCACCCTCGGTACCAGCAGGGGCGCCCAATTGGCGCTCTACTCCCACCTGACCCGGCACGGTCCACCCGCCACCCTGACGGCGCGCAGCACCGGGCTCGCCTGGGCCGCCCGAAAGCGCGAACCGTGAACGACCAGCCTTCGCCGATCGGATCCTAGAGTCGGCCGAGGATGATCTTCACGAGCTGAGTTGTCTTGTCCATGATCCCGGGATCGGTGACGTCGAGGATCTGGACCTGGATCTCGGTGTCGCCCTTGACGGCGTACAGGGTCTGGCCCGGCCCCATGAACGCCGCGTCGCCGAGGCCCGAAACGTCGCCCACCTTGAACAGGTTGCCGACCCCTTGGGCGAGGCCGGAGCTGATCGGTGCGGCCTCGCTCGCTGCAGCCGCGCCGAGCGACTGCATGCCGCCGGCAAACCCGGTGAGGAAGGACCGCGTCGAGGCGAAGTCGGCATTGCCACCGGGACTCACGACCTGGAGTGACACGTTGTCCGTGCCGGTGTCCGAGGGCCAGCTCCAGGTGCAGCCGGGCTGCTCGGGCTGACTTTGGAACGGCGTCGTCGTGGTCACTGCGTGACCGACGGTGCTCTGGACTTCCGCCGTGGTGAGGAGGGCGCACGCATCCGTGACCGTCGCCCCGCCGCCGGCGTTGCCGCCGCTCCCGCCAGTGTTCGGCGGCGCCGGCACGCTGAGACCCGCACACCCGCCGACAATGAGCGCCATCGTGAGCGACAGGACCGCCGTTCCGCCCATTCGTCGTACCGCCAACCACGATGCCATGGCGCGCCCCCCTGTGCCACATCGCTCCGCGTGCCTCGGGATGGCCTGGAGCGGTGGCCCGCCATCTTGTCGTGTCTCGGGGGGCATTGCAAGGGCGCGGACCGCCGGATCCCCTTCACAGCCCCGCGGTTCCTGGTCGCCGCCGCATCCGGCTCCGCACCGGGCCCTGAGCACAAGTCCGGGCCGTCTGGGACATCATCGGACACCCGGCGTGGCTCTCAAAGTCGGCCGGGCGAGAGCCCGTGGGAGTTCGAATCTCCCCCTCGGTACCAGAAATGGCGCCCGCAACCCGCGTCAGCCGACCTCGAGCCAGATATCCGGTGACGGGCGGACGGTTCTGATCTGGACCCGGCGTTCGCGGACCATGCCGAGGAGGTCGGCGAACTGTCCGACACACGCAACCCACCGCAGGGCCTGCCCGATCGTGCGGGCCTGGTCCGCCGGCGAGGCATTCGCGGTGACGGCGTGGAGATTCAGGCCCCGCCACTCATACGTCGTGACGCTCGGTTCGTGCCACCGCATCGTGGACATCGCGCCTCCTCTCGGCGCCTGCCGGGACGTGAGGCGCTGCCGGGTCGGCCTGATCCGCCAGTCCCAGTATCGACCCGGCGTCATGACGACTCGTCAACCGGCGCCGGTGGGCCGATCGTGCGACGGCGCCGGCCCGATCGGGCAGGGGTTGCCGTGAGAGACTCGGGCCAGTCGGATCCGGGCCGGCTCGGGGTCCGCCCGAGGGCCGGAGCAGGGGAGAGCGAGACGATGCCGCCGCTGGTCGTGAACACCGCCATGCTGTCGTGCACGATGGGCATTGGCTCGCCGGTCCCGCTGACGGTCCTCCCGAAGGAGCCCCTTGTCACCGCTGGCGAGCAGCCGGTGGCGACCATCGCGGAGGCGATCCCGATGGAGAACATCCCCACGTTCGGGCTGTGCAGCTCGCCGGCCAACCCGGCCGTGGCCACGGCGACGTCGGCTGCCCTCGGCGTCCTCACGCCGATGCCCTGCGTGCCGCTCCCTCTCGGCACGTGGCAGACCGGCTCGGCCAAGGTGTTCATGGGTGGCCTGCCCGTGCTCACGAGCGTGTGCACCTGCCAGTGCACCTGGGGCGGGATGATCACGATCGGGATACCGGGCCAGGCGACGGTCAACACCACCGGCTGACGAGGGAGCGCGGCCGCGCGGCACCGGTCGCCGGGCCGGACGAGCTATCCGCGCCGGCGGAAGCCCCCGAGGCGGCCGCGACGCTCGTCCGGTCCCGGCGGCGCGTCCAGGCTCACGCCGGTCGCGGTCGCGGCAAGCTTGGCCATCGCCCGGGCCGGCGCCGAAGTCGGGGCGCTGCGCGTGACCGGGATGCCCTCGTTGATCGCCTTGAGGTAGAGGCCGGCGTCGTACGGGATCTCCACCCCGACCTTCGCACCGATCGCGGCCTCGACCTGCTTCATCGACAGCATCTCTCGGGCGAAGATGTGGTTGAGCACGAAGGTCGTCGAGGCCGACGCGAGGCCCACCTCGGCGAGGTACTCGAGAAGCGAGTGGAGCGCCTTGAGCGCGCCGATCTCCGGCACGAGCGGGACTACCACCGACTCGGCCCGCTCGAGCACCGCGAGGGACCGCTCATCCAGCTCGGACCCGGCGTCGATCACGACCGTCTCGTAGGTGGTCCGTGCCGTCGAGACGGCCAAAGTCACCTGTTCCGGGGTGATGAGGCGCCCGCCCTCGGGGGTCCTGGGCGCTGCGAGAACGGCGAGCCCGCTCTCGTGTGCGATCGCATAGGCGCGCAGCATCTCCCCTTCGCGGAGCGACTGCTCGTCGTGCGACAGCTCGGCGACGGTCAGCTGCGGCTTGAGGTTGAGGTGCGTGGCAACCTGGCCGAACTGGAGATCGAGGTCCATCAGGAGCACGCGGCCCGGTGTCCGTGCGGCGAGCAGGGTGGCGACGTTCACCGCGATGGTCGTGGTCCCGACACCGCCCTTCGGGCTGAAGAAGGCGAGGATGCTCCGGTGGGCGAGCGTTGCGTCCTCGGCGAGCGCGAGCGGCGAGAGGTCGCGCGAGCGCTGAAAGCGGATGAGGAGCGCCTCGACGCGCGCCTCGAGCTCCCGCGTGTCGAACGGCCGCGCGATGACGTCGTCCGCGCCCGCCTGGAGGAAGCGCACGCGCTCCTCGACGTCATCGGTCTGGCCCACGCAGAGGACGGGGATGGCCGAGAGCGAGCCCGTGCCGCGGATCTCCCGGCAGACGTCGACGCCGCTTCGGGGCCCGGAGCCGACGTCCACGATCACGAGCGCGAAGTCGGCGGCCCGCCGGACGGCGTCGTCCGGGTCCGCCGTGGTCGTGACCTGGTACCCGACGCCGGTCAGGGTGCCCTGGACGGCCGTGGGTGCTGGGCTCGTCTGGAGGACGAGGATGGTGCTGGATGGCACGCTGCAGGGTCCCCGGGGTGTGGATGAATACGGCCGAAGGATACATGAGGCGCGCGGTGATCCACTCGGAGCGCGCGGAGGCCCGAACCACGCGCGTGATAGACTCCGCACGCCCTTTCTGCTCCGCCTGGCGGCCCGGGTTCCGGGGGCCACGAGCGGGGCATACCCCACAGGAAGGAGTCGAACGGCCATGCGCCGCTACGAACTCATGCTCGTGATCCGGCCCGACGCGCCGGACGACCGCATCCAGGCGCTCCTGGAGAAGGTCACCCGGCAGATTGCCGAAAGTGGCGGCCAGATCGTGAAGGCCGCCCCCTGGGGCCGTCGTCGCCTTGCATACCAGATCGACCGGTACCGCGAGGCGTCGTACCACATCATCCACTTCGACGCACCCGCAGATTCCATCGGCGACCTGGAGCGAACGCTCCTGATCACGGAGGATGTGATCCGGCACCTTGTCATCCGCGTGGAGCGACCGCTCAAGGCAGCTCGCGGCAAGGCGGACGACGTGGGCGACCTCGTCCCGGCCCCGGACATCGAGGACGACGAGGAGCTGGTCGGCGAGCAGATCGACGAGTCCGAGAGCGAAGCCGCTCCGGCCGCCGTCGACTGATCGCGGCCCCGGCAGGTCCCAGGAGGACGTTCCCGTGTCCCTGAACAAGGTCATGATCATCGGGAATCTCGGGCGTGATCCCGAGATGCGGTATACGCCGGGCGGGCAGGCCGTGACCCAGTTCACGGTTGCCGTGAACCGCAACTACAAGGGCCAGGATGGCGCCTGGCAGGAAGAGACGGAGTGGTTCCGGGTGGTTGCCTGGGCGCAGCTGGCCGAGCGCTCCGCCGAGCATCTCCGCAAGGGGATGAAGGTCTACATCGAGGGCCGCCTCCAGACCCGGCAATGGGAAGACCAGCAGGGCCAGAAGCGCTACACGACGGAGCTGATCGCCAACCAGGTCACGAACCTCGACCGCCGGCCCCGTGAAGAAGGCGCCGACGCTGCTCCGTTCCCCGGAGAGTCCCGCCCGACCGGCGCGACGATCTCGCCGATCCGTCGCACCGAGGCTGCCGGCCCGGACGACGCCCCCTCCGACATCGACGACCTCCCGTTCTGACGCACGTATCGGGCGCCCGCCTCATCGGCGCCGCCTTCGACCACAGGAGCTGACACGATGCCCCCCGCACCCCGCAGCAAGAAGCGCGACGACTACTACCGCGACCGCCGCCGCCGGAAGGTCTGCGCGTTCTGCGCCGACAAGACGGTGCAGATCGACTACAAGGAGGTCAGCCGCCTCCGCCGGTACCTCTCGGAGCGCGCCAAGATCGAGCCTCGCCGGAAGACCGGCACCTGTGCCGCGCACCAGCGCGAGCTGTCGGTGGCGCTCAAGCGCGCCCGGCTGGTTGCACTGCTGCCGTACGCCCCGCAGCATCTCCGCCCCTGACCCCGCCGCGGTGGTGGAGACAGGAGCTGGCACCGCGCGGTGACGATCCTGCTCGTTCTCGCCGCGGCAGGCTTCGGGGCGGGCGTCTTCGGCTCCCTCCTCGGCCTCGGCGGCGGGGTCCTGATCGTCCCGCTGCTCACGTTTGGCTTCGGGTTGCCCTTCCGGGAAGCCGTCGGGGTGAGCCTGGTCTGCGTGATCGTGACGAGCAGCGCCGCTGCGGGCGTCTACCTGGAGCGCCACCTCGCCAACATGCGCCTGGGGATGCTCCTCGAGGTGTTCACCGTGTCGGGCGCGCTCGTCGGCGGGCTGGTCGCGTTCCTCCTCCCGGACCGCGTGCTCGCGGGCCTCTTTGCGATCCTGCTCGTCTACACGGGCGTCACGATGATGCTGCGGGGCGCGACAGCCCGCGGCGACGCTGGGCCCGTCGTGGCCGCGGAAGGCCCAGCCGGCCCAGCCGAGGCGGCCGGCGCGTTCCGAGCGGCACTCGGCGGCCCCGGGTATCGTCCGGCCCGGCTGGGCGTGGGGATCGCGGGCAGCCTCTTCGCAGGCATGGTCTCCGCGCTGCTCGGCGTGGGTGGCGGGATCGTCAAGGTTCCGCTGATGCACCTCGTCATGGGCATCCCGCTCAAGGTCGCCACGGCGACGAGCAACTTCATGATCGGGGTGACGGGCGCGGCGTCCGCGATCGTCTACCTCATGCGCGGCGGGATCGATCCGCTCGTCGTGGGCCCGACGGCGGTGGGCGTGTTCGCCGGTGCCATGGTCGGCTCGCGCGTCGCACAGCGAATCGAGCTGCGCTTCCTGCGACTCCTGTTCGCGGCGGTCATGGCACTGACGGCCCTCCAGATGGCGCTCCGGGCCCTCGGATGACCGTTCCCGCGCCCGTGGGTGCAGGCTCGCTCACGGCCCGGGCCGCGCGGGTCGACTCCCGGATTGCCCGCATCCTGCGGGTCGGGACGCTGGTGAGCATCGGGCTGCTCACGATCGGCGTCGCCTTCATGGCCGCCGCGGGCCGGTCGCCGCTCGACGGAAGCTGGCCCGCCCTGGATCTCGGGCGCATCCCCGGGGACCTCCTGGCGCTCAGACCCGAAGGGTTCCTCTGGCTGGGCCTGATCACGATGCTGGCGACCCCGCTCGTGCGGGTTGCCGCCGCCGTCATCGAGTTCATCGCCGGGGGCGAGCGGCGGATGGCGGGACTGGGGACCGCCGTCCTCGTTCTCATCGCCATTGCCGTGATCGTGGCGCAGCGCACGGCGGCGGCCTGACGCGTGGATGTCGTCGTCCTCGCGGTGGCGCTCGTCGTGATTCTCGTCGGCGCCGAGCTGTTCACGAACGGCATCGAATGGTTCGGCCGCCACCTCGACCTCGCGGAAGGCGCCGTGGGCTCCGTCCTGGCCGCGGTCGGGACCGCCCTGCCCGAGACCATGATCCCGCTCGTCGCGATCGTGATCGCCGGCGGGGCTGCGTCGACGGAGGTGGGCGTCGGCGCAATCCTGGGTGCCCCGTTCATGCTCGGGACGCTTGCCATGTTCGTGACCGGGGTGGCCATCCTTGCGTTCCGCAGGCGTCGGCGGCAGGGTGTCGAGCTCGTCGTCGACCAGGCGGTGCTGCTCCACGACCTCCGGTGGTTCGTGCTCAGCTACGGCCTCGCGATCGGGGCCGCGTTCCTGCCGCCCGGCTCCGAGATTGCCAAGGCTGGCGTCGCGATCGTCCTGCTGGCGCTCTATGCGTGGTACGTCCGCGGGCACCTGGTCGCCGAGCCGGGGGAGCACGACGAGGCCCTCGGGCCGCTCCGGCTTGGGCGTCTCGATCGCGGACGCGGGCTCCACCCCGTGCCTCGACTGCGGGTGGTGGGCGTCCAGGTGATCCTCGCCCTTGCCTGCATCCTCCTCGGCGCCGTCTTCTTCGTGGGCGCCATCGAGCATCTCGCCGCGTCCCTGGGGGTCGGTTCCGCGCTCCTGGCGCTGGTCGTCGCGCCGTTCGCGACCGAGCTCCCCGAGAAGCTCAACAGCGTGATCTGGGTCCGCCAGGGCAAGGACACGCTCGCGATCGGGAACATCACCGGCGCGATGGTCTTCCAGAGCGCGATCCCGACCTCGGTCGCGCTCCTCTTCGCGCCGGCGGCCTGGTCGGTCGGCACCGGCTCGGCGCTGAGCTTCCTCTCGGCCGCGATCGCGGTGGCCTCGCTCGCGGCGATCTTCGTGCCGCTGCGCATTCGGGGGAGGCTCACCGGGCGCGGCCTCGCCATCGGGGGGATCTTCTACCTGGCCTACCTCGCCCTCGTGATCGTGACACTGGCCGGCGCGGCCGCCTGACCGCGGCGCGGCCGACCCCGCGGGACGGACGGTATACTCGGGCCAGTCCGCCGGCCCGTCGGGTCGCTGCGGGAACCTGCTGCAGGAGCCCATCGGATGCTCACCGAGAATCCCGCCGCCGCGGCCGCGCCGGCCGGACGAGCCGCCGGCGCCCAGGCCGGCCCCGCCACCCCGGTCTGCCTTTTCGAGGGTCGCTACATCCCGCTCGCCCAGGCGAACGTGAACATCATGACCCACGCCTTCATGTACGGGACCGCGGTCTTCGAAGGGATCCGGGCGTACTGGAACGCGGAGCATGGTCAGCTCTACGCGCTCAGGGTCCGGGAGCACATGGAGCGGATCCGGAACTCCTGCAAGATCATGCTGATGGACGACGTCCCGTCGGTGGACCAGCTCACCTCGGAAGTCGTCGAGGTCCTGCGTCGCAACGGGTTCCGCGAGGACGCCTACGTCCGGCCGTCGTTCTACAAGAGCACGCAGGCCATCGGCGTCAAGCTCCATGGCCTCGAGCACCGCTACTACATCCTCGCGATCCCGTTCGGCGACTACGTCGACACGAACGTCGGCGTCAAGGTCGGGACCGTCTCCTGGCGGCGGACGTCGGACCCCGCCATCCCGTCGCGGGCGAAGATCGTCGGCTCGTACGTCAACCCGGCGTTCAGCAAGAGCGAGGCGATGCTCAACGGCTTCGACGAGGCGCTGGTCCTGTCCGACGACGGCCACGTCTCGGAAGGCTCGGCGGAGAACATCTTCGTCATCCGCGACGGGATCCTTGCCACGCCACCGGTCTCGGACGACATCCTCGAGGGGATCACGCGGGCCGGGATCATGGAGATCTGCGACGAGCTGGGGCTGCGCGTCGTGGAGCGCTCCATCGACCGGTCGGAGATCTACATCGCGGACGAGGCGTTCTTCTGCGGGACCGGCGCCCAGATCAGCCCGATCATCGAGGTCGACCATCGGCCCGTGGGGTCCGGGGGCGCCGGCCCGATCACGAAGCGCATCAAGGACCGCTACTTCGAGATCGTGCGCGGAAACGTTCCCGCCTACGGGCACTGGGTCACGCCGATCTATCCGGCCTGACCCGGCGTCGGACCGACCGGCGGGCGCCTCGTCAGGGGACGGCGGGCGCCTGGAGGACGGGCGTGCTCGTGCCGGTGGTCACGATCACGTCCACGCGGACGGTCGGGTCGGTCACGGACTGGGCCTTGACCCCGAACACCTGTTGGAGCAGCGCGATCGTCAAGGGGAGCTTCGCGGCCGCGCCGTTGTAGACCCGGATGATCGTGTTGGCGGGGACGCCGCCGGCCGGCGGCCGCTGGTTGGGCGCCGACGCCGCGACACCCCGGAAGTCCAGGTAGCCTGCGACATCCGCCCCGGAACCGAGCGCGCCCGTCCCGTTGAGGACCCAGACCTGTGCGCCCTCCTGGGCGATGGCCTGACGCTGCGCCTCGGCGCGCGGGTCGAAGTTGAACGCCCCGGCAACGGCGGCCCGGATGCGCGGCACGTTCGGGGTCAGCTCGTAGATGCCGCCGGGGTAGCCCTCGACCCCGTAGTAGGGGGGCGCGAACACGAAGGACCGGATGTTCGCGATGTCGATCCGGCTGGCCAGGTCGATCAGCTGGGGGAGCTTGTCGATCGGGTAATCGGTCTTCACCGCGCTCGAGGTGCTCTGGACGAGCTCGGGAAGGCGCTGGATCAGGGTCGCGAAGTCGGTTTGCTGGCGGAGCGACAGGAGGACGCGCTGCTGGCGTGACGCGCGGTCGAAGTCATTGGAGCCGTGGCGCGAGCGGGCGTAGATGAGCGCCTGGCTGCCGGTCATGTGCTGGACCCCGGTCTGGATGTAGACGCGGATGGTCCCGTTGTCGCCGGGATAGTAGTCGTCGACCACCGGGACCTGGACGTTGATCGTCACGCCGCCCAGCGCGTCGACCACGGTCTTGAAGCCCGTGAAGTCCACCTCGACGAAGTAGTTGATCGGGATCCCGTAGAGGTAACCCAGGGTGTCCTTGAGCGCCTCGTACCCGCCGCCGGGGAAGAGGTCCGGCCGCGCGCGCGCCTGCAGGAAGAGGGAGTTGATCTTGGATCCGTAGGTCAGCCCGAAGACGGACCGCGCCGGGATCGGCGGGAGCGGCACCCCCGCCGTGTCGCGGGGAAGGCTGAACATGGCGACCTGCCGGGAGGCGGGATCGATGCTCGCGACGATCAGCGTGTCGGTATTCCAGGTGCCCTCGTTGGGCCGCTTGTCCGTGCCGATGAGCAGGATGTTGAGACGGCCGGTCCCGTCCCACGGGACAAGCGACGGCGCCGCCGTCGCCGCGCCCGCCGCGGGCGACGGAAGCGATGGCTCGGGGCTGGCCGTGGCAGCGGAGGCTCCCGGCGAGCCGGCGGGGGCGGATGCGGCCGCACCCGTATCGGTCGGGTTGAAGATGTTCTGGACCGCCGTAAGGGCCTGAAGGTCGTAGTAGGCAACCGCCGCGTGCGCGCCGCCCATCACAAGGACGACGGACAGGAGGCCGGCAAGCGAGATGGGGGCGAGGCTCGCCCGGGCGGGCCCGAGCCTCCCGGCGCCGCCGTCCGCGACCCGGTTGAGGTACCGGATGACCCGGTAGGCGTCGACGGCGGCGACGATGCGGTAGAGGTACGCCACGACGTTCCCGACCAGGATCGCGAGCAGCACCGGCGGCTGCAGGGCGACTCCCAGGATCTCGAGCTTGTAGCTCAGGGCCGCGCCTGCGAGGAGAGCGAGCAGCAGGAAGGGCGCCGCTGCGAAGGCTACGGCCCGGTACCAGGCTCGCGCGTAGGCATGACCGAGCCCGGGAAAGAGCAGGCTGAGGAACGCCGCGGTGAAGGCCGAGCGTGCTCGCGAGCGTGGTTCCTGCGGCTGCTGCATCGCGGGTAGGATACGGGGAACGTCCGGGGGATGCGTCCGGGAGTCCGTGACGGCCGACGTGGCCGGAATGGGGCGATCGTGGACCCGCCGGCGCACCAGGCCCAACCGCACTCGAGGCCCGATGTTCGCACCCGTCTCCAGCAAGCCCGACCTGATCGCCCAGGAGCACGAGATCCTGGCCCTCTGGCGCGAGCGCCGGACGTTCGCCCGCCTGCGTGCCCAGAATGCGGGAGGGCCTCGGTGGAGCTTCCTTGACGGGCCGATCACGGCCAACAACCCGATGGGCGTCCACCACGCCTGGGGTCGCACCTACAAGGACGTCTTCCAGCGCTTCCACGCCATGCGCGGCGAGGACCAGCGCTGGCAGAACGGCTTCGACTGCCAGGGCCTCTGGGTCGAGGTCAACGTGGAGCGCGACCTCGGCTTCACCTCGAAGCGTGACATCGAGGAGCACGGGATCGCCGAGTTCGTGCGCCTGTGCAAGCAGCGGGTTCTCACGTTCGCCGCCCGCCAGACGGAGCAGTCGATCCGGCTTGGCTACTGGATGGACTGGAACGACCCCGACGAGCTCCGCCGCCTGCGTGACCTGCTGGGCGCGGACCCGGCCGCCACGGCCACCCTGGTCGGGCCGGGCGGGCCGGTCACCGACCGGGTGGAGATGCTCGTGGGCCGGCTGGGGATGCCGGAGCTCGGCGGCTCGTACTTCACGTTCAGCAACGAGAACAACGACCTCATCTGGGGCTTCCTGGCGGAGTGCAACCGGCGCGGCTGGCTCTACAAGGGCCACGACACGATGCCGTGGTGCGCCCGCTGCGGGACCGGGATCAGCCAGCACGAGATGACCGAGGGGTACGCCGACCGCACGGACCCGGGGCTGACGGTCCGCTTCCCGCTGCTCGATCGACCTGGCGAGGCGCTCCTCGCCTGGACCACCACGCCCTGGACGCTGACCTCGAACGTGGTGGCCGCGGTCGGGGCCGGGCTCCGCTACGTGAAGGTGCGCCAGGGCGACGATGTCTTCTGGCTGGGCAAGGGGACGCTGGCGCAGGCGCTGGTCGGGCCGTTCGAGGTCCTCGAGGAACTCCCCGGCTCCGAGCTGGCCGGCTGGCGCTACCGCGGCCCCTTCGACGAGCTGCCCGCCGTCAGGACCGCTTTCGCGGGACCAGGCGACGACGGCCGGCCCTTCGAGCACCGGGTCGTCACCTGGGACCAGGTCGGCGAGGGCGAGGGGACCGGGATCGTCCATGTCGCGCCGGGCTGCGGCGCCGAGGACTTCGCGCTGGGGAAGGCCCTCGGCCTGCCGATGCTCGCCCCGCTGGACGAGGGTGGGATCTTCATCGAGGGGTTCGGCTTCCTGGCCGGGCGCGACGTCCGGGACAGCGCCGACCCGGTCGTGGAGCACCTGCGGCATCACGGGCTGTTCTACCGGCTGGAGCCGATCGTCCACCGCTACCCGCACTGCTGGCGCTGCGGCACGCCGCTCGTCTTCCGCCTGGTCGACGAGTGGTTCGTGAGCATGGGCCCCGTCTACGAGCGCCCGCGGGCGGAGCTGACGCCCGCGGAGGTCGATGCATCGCTGCGCTACCAGATCATGGAGGTCGTGGACGGCATCCGCTGGCTGCCCTCCTTCGGGTACGAGCGCGAGCTCGACTGGCTCCTCAACATGCACGACTGGATGATCAGCAAGAAGCGCTACTGGGGGCTGGCGCTGCCGATCTACGACTGCGCGGCCTGCGGCAGCTTCGACGTCGTCAGCGATCGCGAGGATCTGCGCGCTCGGGCGGTGGAGGGCTGGGACCAGCTGGAGGGGCACACCTCGCACCGGCCGTACGTGGACGCGGTGAAGATCGCCTGCCGGACATGCGGGGCCCCCGTCGCGCGCATCCCGGACGTCGGGAACCCCTGGCTCGACGCGGGAATCGTCCCGTTCTCGACGCTCCACTACCGGGAGGACCCGGCCCACTGGCAGCAGTGGTTCCCCGCCGACTTCGTGACGGAGAGCTTCCCGGGCCAGTTCCGGAACTGGTTCTACTCGATGCTGGCGATGAGCACGGTCCTGCGCCGGGAGGCGCCGTTCAAGGCGATCTTCGGCTACGCGACGCTCTTCGGCGAGGACGGCCGTCCCATGCACAAGAGCTGGGGGAACGCGATCGAGTTCGACGAGGCGGCCGAGCGGATGGGCGTCGATGTCATGCGCTGGATGTACGCCAACGCGCGTCCCGACGACAACATCCTGTTCGGCTGGCACGCGGCCGACGAGGCTCGCCGGGAGCTGCTCGTGCTCTGGAACGTCTACGCGTTCTTCGTCACCTACGCCCGGCTGGCGGGCTGGTCACCCGGCGCGGCCGCGGCGACCGCCCCGGGGCCGGCGACCGTCGCGAATCGCCCGCCGCTGGACCGCTGGATCCTCTCGCGCCTGGCCGGCCTCGCCGCGCAGGTCGAGGATCGCCTGGCCAACTACGACCCTGACGCCGCGGCGGGCACGATCTCCGGCTTCATCGACGAGCTCTCCACCTGGTACCTGCGCCGGAGCCGGAAGCGCTTCTCGCGCTCCGACGATCCCGCAGACCGCGACGCGGCGTTCGCCACGCTCCACGCGGCCCTCGCGGGGCTCGCGCGGGTGATGGCGCCGCTGCTCCCGTTCCTCACCGAGGCGATGCACCAGAACCTTGTCGTGGCGGCGGGCCTTCCCGCACCGGACAGCGTCCACCTGACGCGCTGGCCGACCGACGAGCTCGCCCCCCTGCGCGATGCGGCGCTCGAAGCTGTGACTGCCCGTGCCATGCGCGCCGTGGAGCTGGCGCGGACGCTCCGCTCGCAGGCCGGCCTGAAGACGCGCCAGCCGCTGGCACGGCTCTGGATCGCGCTCCCCGGCGCCGAGCACGCCGACCTCGACGCCCTCCTGGGTGTCGTCGCCGAGGAAGTCAACGTCAAGGAGGTCATCCGGATCGGGGACGAGTCGGAGCTCGTAGAGCGCCGCATCAAGCCGCTCCTGCCGAAGATCGGCCGGAAGCTGGGAGCCGCGATCCCGGCCGTGATGGCGGCGGCGCGCGACGGCGCGTTCGAGCTGCGCGCCGACGGGAGCGTGGCCCTCGCGGGCGTCGTGCTCGCGCCGGACGAGGTCGAGATCCTGGCGTCGCCCCGCCCGGGGACCGCGGTCGCCCACGACGAGGGGCTCGTCGTGGTCATCGACACGGAGCTGACCGATGCCCTGCGTGCGGAGGGTGATGCGAGGGAGCTCCAGCGGGCGGTCCAGGACCTCCGCCGCGACGCCGGCCTGGAGCTCGACGATCGCATCGACCTCGTCGCCGACCTCGGCGTGGACGGGGCGCGCATCGCCCCCTACCTGGAGGCGGTGGCGGCCGAGACGCTCGCGGACGCCGTCACGATGAGCGCCCCGCCCGCGGGCTGGGCCCAGGCGAGCGTGAAGCTGTCCGGGGGCGAGAGGCACGTCGCGCTGCGCCGGACAGTCCCGGGCGTCGGGACGGGGCCAACGCATGGATGACCCGGTGGACCCGGTGGACCCGGTGGACGAGGCTCCAGTGCGGGCCGGGGCGCCGGTCAGCGCCTCCCGCCACTGGATCGCGTTCTTCATGCTTGCCACGGGCATCGTGATCGCCGACCAGGTCGCCAAGGCCTGGGTCGTGTCCACCATCTCCTTCGGCTCGGTCGTGCAGGTCGTCGGCGACTACGTCCGGATCTGGCCCGTCCACAACACCGGTGCCCTCTTCGGGCTCTTCCCTGACCAGGCGATCCTGTTCGCCGCGCTCAGCATCGGCGTCGTGGCGCTCATCGTCTGGTTCCACGGGCAGTCGGTCGTCACGAATGGCTGGTTCGCGACGCTGGCGCTCGGCCTCCTGCTCGGGGGCGCCATCGGCAACCTCGCCGATCGCCTGCGGCTGGGTTACGTCGTGGACTTCGTCGACATGGGCGTCGGAGACCTGCGCTTCTACACGTACAACGTGGCCGACGCGGCGATCAGCGCCTCGCTCGTCCTGCTGATCCTGATGGCCTTCTGGCCCTCCCGCAAGCGACCCTGGATTGCCGCATGACGGAGCTCCGCCTGGTGGTCCCGGAAGGCTCTGACGGACGCGTCGACCGCGTCGCTTCGGATCTCTCCGGCCTCTCGCGGAGCCGGATCCAGCACCTCATCACGGAAGGCCACCTCACCGTCGACGGAGCGCCGCTCAAGGCGCGCTCGATCGTGCGGGCCGGGACCGTGCTCCTGCTGCAGGTGCCGCCGGCCGAGCCGGCCGACATCGAGCCCGAGGCGATCCCGCTCGAAGTCATGTACGAGGATCCCGACGTCCTGGTGGTCAACAAGCCGGCCGGGCTCGTCGTCCACCCGTCGCCCGGGCACTGGAGCGGGACGATGGTCAATGCGCTCCTGGCCCGCGACACGACGTACGGCGGCATCGCGGGCGTCGCCCGGCCGGGGATCGTGCATCGCCTCGACCGCGACACCTCGGGGCTTATCATGGTCGCCAAGACGGACGTGGCCCAGGCCAGCCTGATGGCGCAGCTCAAGGCGCGGCGGGTGAAGAAGACGTACCTCGCCCTGGTCCAGGGGGGCGTCGAGGCGGCCGCCGGCCGGATCGAGGCGCCGATCGGGCGCGATCCGCGCCAGCGGACCAGGATGGCCGTCGTCCCGGACGGGCGGGCGTCCGTCACGGGCTACCGGGTTCGCGAGCGCTTTCGGGGCTGGACGCTCCTCGAGGTCGACCTCGTCACCGGCCGGACTCACCAGATCCGGGTCCACCTGGCCGCCCTCGGGCACGCCGTCGCGGGCGATCCCGTCTACGGCACCGGAACGTCGCGGCGCGGGCCCGACGGCCTGGAGCGGCTCTTCCTGCATGCCTGGCGGATCGTCTTCGCCTCACCTGCGACCGGCGACCTCGTCCGGGTTGAGGCGCCGCTCCCGGAGGCCCTCGAGTCGGTTCTCGGACCGCTGCGCGCGATCGCGACCGGGGCGCCGGGCACGGCCGGCCCCGACGAGGGCCGCGCGCGATGACCGGGCGGCCGCTCGGTTCGGCGCCCGCCACCGACGACCCCCTGTTCGGGGCGCCGAGCGCCGGGGCGCCGGGTGCGCTTCTCGTCGTGGTCTCGGGTCCGTCCGGGGTTGGCAAGGACACGATCATCGACGCGCTCCGGGCCCGGCCACGTAACCCGGACTACCACTACGTCGTGACCTGCACGACGCGAGATTCGCGGCCGGGAGAGGAGGCCGGACGGAGCTACCACTTCCTGACCCGCGAGCGATTCAAGACGCTCCGCGACGCCGGGGCATTCCTCGAGTGGGCCGAGGTGCACGGGAACCTCTACGCGACGCCGCGCGCCGAGGTGCGCCGCGCCCTGGCGGCCGGCCACGACGTCATCCTCAAGATCGACGTGCAGGGAGCGGCGGCGGTCAAGGCCAGCGTCCCCGACGCCCTCCTCATCTTCGTCGTGCCGCCGTCGCTCGAGGCGCTCTTCCTGCGCCTGCGCTCGCGCGCCACCGAGTCGGCCGGGGAGCTGGAGATCCGCCAGCGAAACGCCGCGATCGAGCTCGCCCGGCAGGGTGACTACGACGAGGTGGTGCTCAACGCGGACGGCCAGGTGGAGCGGACGGCGGAGCAGATCGACGCCATCATCCGCTCGGAACGACTGAAGCACCCCCACCGCCGGGTCGTCGTCTAGGCCGATGGCGGAGGGCGCGCCGCCCCTCGAGGTTCCCGGCCGCGATGACCTCGGCCTGGTCGAAGCGGTGCCGGCCGCGCGGCACGTCGAGGTCGCCGTGGACGCTGCCGGCGTCGCCGGGAGCCGGACGTGGACCTACGTTGTCCCCGAGGCGCTTGCTGACGTCGCGGCGGGCGAGGCGATTCTCGTGGAATGGGGCCGCCGGCGGGCGGTGGGAATCATCCTGGGCGAGGCGCCGGCGCCGGATGGCGTCACGGCCCGGCCGCTTGGGGCACGAGTGCGCGCCGACGGGCCGCTGCTTCCACCGCTGGCGCTGGCGCTGGCGCGGGAGATCGCTGCGCACTACCTGGCCCCGCCGGCGCTCGCCGTCCGGGCCATGCTCCCGCCAGGGCTCCTCGAGAAGCTCGAGCTGGTGGCCACGCCGCTCGATCCTTCCGCATCGGCCTCCGCTGCCGGATCCGGACCGCCGGTCCCTGGTGCCGATCCCGCGACAAACGACCTGCTCCTCGCCCTCGCCGGGGGACCGCGAGCCGTCAGGGACCTGGACGCGCGCGACGGCCGGGCAGGGCTCCTCCGGCGGCTTCACGGGCTCGAGGCCGACGGCAGGGTCCACCTGGAGTGGACGCTCACGGCGGCCGGCGCTGGACCCCGCCACGAGCGGATCGCCCGTCTCACCGAGGCTGGCCGGGCCGTCGCCGGCGGGTCGCGCGCCCCGGATGGCCGGCCGCTCGGGCCGCGCCAGCAGGCGCTGCTCCGGGAGCTCGCCGATCTCGCCGTCGCCGATCCCGGCGTCCCTGTCCGGGGACTCGCGGAGCGCCACGGCCAGGGGACGGCGGCGACGCTCGCGCGGCGCGGCCTCGTGGCACTCGCCACCCGCGAAGTGATCCGGGACCCGCTCGCCGCGCGTCGGCGATCCGGCCGCCGCGGCGCGCGCCCGGCAGGATCGGACCTGACCTCGACGCAGGCAGATGCCCTCCGGATCGTGCGCGCCGCGATCACCGCCCGCGATTCGACGCCGCTCCTGGTGGACGGGCCGACGGGCTCGGGGAGGACCGCCGTCTACGCCGAGGCGATCGCGTCGACGCTCGAGGCGGGCCGCCCGGCGCTGGTCCTCGTGCCCGAGATCGCGCTCGCGCTCCCGCTGGTGGACCGGCTGCGCGCCGAGCTTGGGGCGGAGGTGGTGCTGCTCCATTCGGGGCTCGGCGAGGGTGAGCGCGCCGACGCGTGGCGGCGCATCCGGGCCGGCGCGGCCGAGGTGGTGGTCGGAACCCGCCTCGCGGTCCTCGCACCCCTGCCCGACGTGGGCCTCGTGATCGTCGACGAGGAGCACGACGCCGCCTTCAAGAGCGACCGGACGCCGCGGATCCAGGCCCGCGACCTGGCCGTGACGCTCGGCCGGCTGGCCGGGGCGGCCGTGATCCTGGGAAGCGCCACGCCGTCCGTCGAGACGTACGGGCTGGCACGCGCCGGCGCATATCGCCGGTGCACCCTGACGGACCGCGCGGCCGGCGCGGCGCCGGCCGTGGAGCTGGTGGACCTGCGGGCGGAGCTCGCCGCGGGCAATCGAGGCCTGCTTTCCGACCGGCTGGCGGCGTTGATCGCCGCCCTGGACCCCGCGGCGGGTGACCGGGCGATCCTCGTGATAAACCGGCGCGGTGCGGCGTCGGCGGTCCTCTGCCGTGACTGCGGGCACGTCCTGGCCTGCCCGGAGTGCACCCGCCCGCTCGTCTTCCACCAGGCCGGCATGACGCTTCGCTGTCACCACTGCGGGGCGGCGGCGCCGATGGTCGCTCGCTGCCCGGCATGCGGCTCGCCCCGCATCCGCTTTCTGGGTGGCGGGACGGAACGGCTCGAGAGCGAGGTGCGGGCGCGCTTCCCGGCCCTGCGGGTCGGCCGGCTGGATCGAGACGTGGTGGAACGCCGCGGAGCCGCCGAGCGCCTGATTGACGCGTTCACGGAGGGCCGGCTCGACATCCTGGTCGGGACCAGCCTCGTGACGAAGGGCCTGGACGTGCCCGAGGTGACGCTGGTCGGCGTCGTCTCCGCCGACATCGCGCTGACGCTGCCCGACGAGCGTGCCGCCGAGCGGACCTACCAGCTCCTTGTCCAGGCGATCGGGCGTGCGGGCCGGGGTGACCGGCGCGGCCGGGCCGTCATCCAGACGTACCAGCCGGACCACCCGGCGATCCAGGCGGTCGTGGCGGGCGACGCGGGTGCGTTCTACGCCGCCGAGCTGGCGCTTCGCGAGCGGTTCGGCGCACCTCCGTTCGGGCGCACCGTGAAGCTCACCGTCGGCGCCGAGGACCGCGAGGCTGCCCGGGCTGAGGCTGGTGCCATGGCGGAGCGGCTGCGGGCCCGCGCCGCCGCCATGCCCGGATCCGCCACCGTCGCGGGGCCGGCTCCCGCCTACGTTCCCCGACGGGGGGGCCGGTGGCGCTTCACGCTCGTGTTGCGCGGCGCCGATCCGATCGGCGTCCTGGGCGGCGATCCCGGCCCGCCGTGGTCCGTCGACGTCGACCCGGAGAGCCTGCTGTGACCCGCAGGCCAGGGCGCAGCCGGCACGAAAGTACCGACGGCACTTGGCCGGTGGGGCGGCCGGACGGAGAATGCGCACATCACCCGGAAGGAGACCCCAGATGACGACAGACGACGAGCAGCTTCCGCCCGCCGAGCCCGCACCCGACCAGCCGCCGGCAGGTCAGGCCGCAACCCCGGATGCGCCCCCCGCGTCGTCGCAGGCCCGCGAATGGCTTGTGCAGCTCCAGCAGATGATCGACCAGATCGCGGCGCACGCCGCGCCCGTGGCCCGGGATGTCGCAGCCAAGGCGGCCGAGCTTGCCGCCGTTGCGGGCGAGAAGGCCGGGCCGCTGGCCAAACGGGCCGCGGAGAGGACCGAGGCGGTCGGCGCCCGGGTGGCCGACCGGTCGCGCCGCTTCGCCGAGGAGATCCGGAACAGGGCGGAGGGCGCCGGGCCAGCGGAATCGGCCGGGGCCGCCGAGCCGCCCGCCGAGCCGGCAGGTCCGTCGGACGACGAGACCGCGGGCGCCTGACACGCCGCCGGACGGGGCGACCGGGGCGAAGGCGCCGGTCGCCCCGCGACCGATCAGGGACGCCGCGGCTGGGCCAGCCTGAACCTCTCGTATACTCGCGGTCATGAGCGTCCTTCCGATCCTCACTCTCGGCGATCCGCGGCTCCGCCTGCGGGGCCAGCCGGTCGAGAGCTTCAACAAGTTCCTGCACGGGTTGATCGACGACCTGACCGACACGATGCGCCACGCCCCTGGCGTCGGCCTTGCCGCGCCCCAGCTCGGCGAGGCGCTGAACGTGGCGGTCGTCGAGGTCGAGGATCGCCTGTTCGAGCTCGTGAACCCGCGGATCGTGCGCGCCGACGGGGAGGACCGCGATCTTGAGGGGTGCCTCTCGATCCCCGGGTACGTGGCCTACGTCACGCGGAGGGAGCGGGTCTGGGTGGTCGCCCAGAACCGCGTGGGCAAGAAGTTCAAGGTCGCCGGGTCCGGCTTCCTCGGTCGCGCCTTCCAGCACGAGCTTGATCACCTGCAGGGGAAGCTGTACGTGGATTACCTGTCGTCGCCGGACGAGCTGATCCCCGTGGGTCGAGCCGGCATGGACGACGAGGAGGACCAGGCCGCGGATGCGGCGCTGGAGCGCCGCGGGATCGACCCCGAGAAGGCCAAGGCGGCCTCCCGCGGCTGAGCCCGCGCGGGCCATCTTCTTCGGCTCCGGGGCGTTCGCGGTCCCGGTCCTCGTTTCGCTTGCCACCGCGCCGGACGTCGTGCTCATCGCGGTCGTGACCGCACCGCCGCGACCCGTCGGTCGAAGCGGCAGCCTCGGCCGCACGCCGGTGGGGGAGCGGGCCGCCGCGCTCGGCATCCCCGTCCTGGCCCCGGAACGGCTGCGGGACCCCACCGTCGTCGCGGGCATCGCGGCGCTCCGTCCGGAGATCGGCGTCCTCGCCGACTACGGCAAGCTGCTCCCGGACGCGATCCTGGACATCCCGCCGCACGGCATCCTCAACCTCCATCCATCCCTGCTGCCGCGCCATCGCGGAGCGACGCCGATCCCGGCAGCCATCTTCGAGGGGGACGCGGAGACCGGGGTGAGCCTGTTCCGGATGGACGCCGGGATGGATACGGGCCCCATCGTGGCAACCGAGTCCGTCGCGCTTGCCGGCGACGAGGACACGCCGGGGCTGGAGGGGCGCCTCGCGTCCGTCGCGGCGGCCCTGCTCGGGCGATCGCTGGGTCCGTGGCTCCGCGGCGACCTTCCCGCGATCGAGCAGTCCCGGGAACGGGTGAGCATCACGCGGCCGTTCCGCCGCGAGGACGGGCGCCTGGATCCGGCGCTGCCCGCGGCGATCCTCGAACGGCAGGTTCGGGCCTGCCGGCCGTGGCCCGGGACCTTCATCGAGACGCCGGCCGGTCGCGTCGCCGTGCTGCGGGCCGAGGTGGCTCGCGCACGGGCGGGCGACGTGCCGGGCGGTCTCGAGCGCGACGGCGATGCGGGCCTTGCCCTCGCGACGGCCGCCGGGCGCCTCCGGCTGCTGGAGGTCCAGCCGGCCGGCGGCCGGCGCATGGATTCGGCCGCGCTCGTGCGCGGGCGCCCGGGGCTCGTCGGCGCCCGGGTGGGATAATCCGGCCTCGATGATCGAGCCATCCAATCCATCCCCGGCGCGGCCCTTGCCCGCGGCCGCGCGCGACCCGCGACCCGGCGTAGCCGGCGTCGAGCTCGCGGAGCTCGCGATGCTTCTTGCCGACATGGGCGAACCGGCCTTTCGCGCGCGGCAGGTCGCGGATGCGGTCTGGCGCTCGGATGCCGCGTCGTGGGACGCGGTGACCACCCTCGGCATGCGGCTCCGGGCGGGCCTCGCCGAGCGACTCCGCTTCGACACCGTGGGCGACACGGAGCTGCGGCTCGCGGATGACGACGCCACGGAGAAGGCGCTCCATCGGCTGTCCGACGGGCGCCTCGTGGAGAGCGTCCTCATGCACTACCCGGCGCGCGGCGAGCGACGCGAGCGGAACACGCTGTGCATCAGCAGCCAGGCCGGCTGCGCGGTCGGCTGTCCGTTCTGCGCCACCGGGGAACTGGGGTTCGAGCGCGACCTGGATGTGGCGGAGATCGTGGACCAGGTCCGCCATGCGCGACGCCGCCTCGCGTCGCGGGGTCGCCATCTCACCAACCTCGTCTTCATGGGCATGGGCGAGCCGCTGCTCAACCTCGACGCGGTGATCGGGGCGGCCCGCGTCCTGACCGATCCGGACCGCTTCGGGCTCGGCGCCCGCCACGTGACGATCTCCACGTCCGGGGTCGTGCCCGGCATCGAGCGGCTGGCCGCGCTCCGCCCGCAATGGACGCTCGCGGTGAGCCTCCACGCGGCGCGGGACGCGCTCCGGGACCTCCTGGTCCCGCTCAACCGACGCTGGCCCGTCCGCGCCGTGGTCGCGGCGGCAGCCGGCTACGCGGCGGCGACCGGGCGCCGGGTGAGCTACGAGTACGTGATGATCGACGGCCTCAACGACACACCCGCTGACGCCGAGGCGCTGGCCCGGCTCGTTGCCGGGACCGGGAGCCACGTCAACTGCATCCCCATGAACCCGGTCGCCCACACGCCATGGCAGGCAAGCTCGCCCGAGCGCATCGAGGCGTTCGCCGGCCGGCTGCGCGCCGCCGGGATCGGGGTGACGATCCGGCGCAACCGCGGCCAGGAAGTGGGAGCGGCCTGCGGACAGCTTGCCGCGGAGATGTCCGCGGGTCCCGCGCCCGCCGCCGTGGCGCGACGCCAGGAACGCCTCGTGGCGGCTTCCGCGGCCGCGCTGGCGGGCGAGCGGAGCGTCGACCTGGCCCCGTCCGGCCTTCCGGCAGGTTCCACGGTCCCGGCGTTCGCCCGGCCCGCCCCACGAGCCCGGGCCGTGATCTCGGGCCCGGACCGCCGGCCCGCCGCTGGTCGACGGCCGCCCGGAACGCCACGGCGGGGCAGCCGCTGATGGGCGAGGGCCGCGCGCGCATCGCCGCGAGCATCCTGAACGCGAATCTCGCGAACCTCGCCTACGAGGCACGACGCGCGATCCGGGCCGGCGCGGACCGGATCCATCTCGACGTGATGGACGCGCACTTCGTCCCGAACCTGACGTTCGGCGCGGGCACCATCCGGGCGCTCCGCCCGGCGACGAAGGCGCCGTTCGACGCCCACCTCATGATCGAGGAGCCGGGTCGCTGGCTCGACGACTTCCTGCAGGCGGGCTGCGACTCGATCACCATCCACGTCGAGATCACGGAGCCGATCGAGCCGGTCCTGCGCCGGATCCGGGCCGCCGGCCGGGCCGCCGGCCTGGCGCTGCGCCCGGGGACGCCGCTGGCCGCGCTGGAGCCGTACCGCGAGCTGCTGGATATCGTCATGGTGATGACGGTGGAGCCAGGCTTCGGTGGCCAGGCCTTCATGCGCGAGATCGCCGAGGCCAAGATCCTGCCGGCACGCGACCTCCTCTCCCACAAGCCGTGGGGCGGCGAGGTACACGTGGACGGCGGCGTGAACCGCGAGACGGCCGAGGTTGTCGGCGGCCTGGGAGCGGACGTGCTCGTCGTGGGGACCGCCCTCTTCACCAAGGGCCGCGACCAGGCCCGCGAGGTGCGCCTCGTGCGTGCGCTCGCCGATGAGGGGTTCGCCAACGAGCGCAACGGCGGCGTGCCGCCACATTCCCGCGACGAGATGGTCCGCTTCGCGCAGCTCCCGCGCCATCTCGCTGGCCCGCTCCGGGACGCGATCGAGCACGAGGGCGTGCCGGTGGTCATGCTCCGCTCGGACGGCCAGGTGAACCCGGACGGCGTGCGCGACTACGACCTGCTGATCCCCTGGAGCGCCGACGGCTGGGCGCGCGACCGTTTCTCCGCGGCTCGCGCCGCGGCCACGGCCGAGGCCGAGGCATGGCGCGCACGCCTCGTCGCCGCCGGCCGCACCCCGCCCGACCCGGCCACCTGAATCCGTGCGTGCGCTCCTCCAGCGCGTCAGCCGCGCCGAGGTCCGCGTCGGCGGCGAACGCGTCGGCTCGATCGGCCGCGGCCTCCTGGTCCTGCTGGGCGTGGGGCCGCAGGACGACGAGGCAACCGCGGACGCGCTCGCCCGGCGGATCGTTGAGCTCCGCATCCACGAGGATGCCCAGGGCCGGACGAACCTTGCCCTGGGTGACGTGGGCGGCGCCGTGCTCGCCGTCAGCCAGTTCACGCTCTATGCGGACACCAGGCGCGGGCGCCGGCCGGGTTTCACCGGGGCGGCTCCGCCGGCCCTCGCGGACGCTCTCTACCGGCGCTTCTGCGCGTCGCTCGAGGCGACCGGGACGCACGTAGAGCGCGGGCAGTTCGGGGCGCCGATGGCGGTGGAGCTCGTCAACGACGGGCCGTTCACGATCTGGCTCGACAGCGCGGACGGGTGAGCCCGCGGCCGGACATGCAGCGACCCGGCGCTGGGCCGGGTCGGGCGGGCGGCGGACCGGGGCGACGCAGCCCCGGGGCAGGGATCAGCGGCTCTTCTTGGTCTGCGTGCGCCGGCAGCGGGTGCAGGCGAGGGTGCGGGTCGCGGTTCCGCCCGTCACGACCACCATCGGCTGCAGGTTCGGCTGGTAGCGGCGGTGGGCTCGCACGCGGTTCATCCCGCTCGACTGCGGGTTGAAGCCGCCCATCGAGACCTTGCCGCAGATCGCGCAACTCCGGGCCATCGGGTTCCTCAGTGCGGTGCATCCTGTCGGCGGGGAACCCGCCTGTCCCGATCATCCTTCGCGGCACGCCGAAGCGCCACCGGGAAGGGGTCCGGGGAGGCTGTATGCTAGCACATCGTCCGCATCCAGCTGTCCAACCGCGAGGTTATCTCCCGATGCCCGAGCAGCCGACGGGTGCCGTGCCAGGCAGGGCCGTCGTGGCTCGCCGGGCGCTGGGCGAGATCGTCCGCGACGCCGCCCTGGGAAGCTACGGGGTCACCGGGCTCGCCGAGCCCACGCTGCTCGCGAAGGTCCGGGCCAGGCTGGGCCTTGGAAGCCGCGCGATCCGCGTGACCCTCCACCCGACCGTCACGGCGGAGGTCTGGCTGACGGTCGCGTACGGGGTCCCGGTCGCGGAGGTGGCGCGGCAGGTCGACTCCGCGGTGCGCTACGGCCTGCAGAGAGCGCTCGCGCGGGAGGTTGGACCGGTCACGGTCCACGTCCAGGGCCTGGGCGGCCGGCCGATCGCCTCCGGGACGCCCTCGACGGCGGCGCCATCGACACCCGGCGCGCTCCGGGTCGACCCACCCCCAGTTCCCTCGCCGTCGCCCGACGACGCGGCCGCGACTGCGGAGGGCGGCAGGACGAGCTCCGCAGTCGGGGCTGCCTAGCGTGGTCCGACTCGCCTGCAACGGCTCCGGGCTGCTGGATGCGGTCCGGGCCGCGGTCGCGAACCTCGAGCGCCACGTCGACGAGATCAACGCCCTCAACGTCTTCCCGGTCCCGGATGGCGACACCGGCTCGAACATGTTCGCCACCTGCACGGAGATGCTCCGCTACGTCCGCGACGAGTCCAGCGTGGCGGGTGTTGCAGACCGGCTCAGGGAAGGCGCGCTCTTCGGGGCCCGCGGCAACTCCGGGGTGATCCTGAGCCAGGTCGTGCGAGGGATGGCCGAGGCCTTCGCCGGCATGCGGCGTTTCAACGGCCTCGACCTCGCCCACGCGCTCGCGTCGGCCAGCACGGCGGCGTACGGCGCCGTGCCGCGCCCGGTCGAAGGGACGATGCTCACGGTGATCCGGGAGGCTGCCGCGGCGGCGGTGGCGACGGCCGAGCGCGAGAACGATATCGGCGCCGTCCTGGCAGCCGCGACGGACGGGGCCGAGAAGGCGCTCGCGAAGACGCCCAGCCTCCTGCCGGTGCTGCGGGACGCGGGCGTGGTGGATTCTGGCGGCGCGGGCCTGCTGCGGCTCTTCGAGGGAGCGCTGCGATTCCTGCGGGGCGATGCGCTCGCACCCGCCGCGCGCGCGCCGGCCATTCCCAGCCCGGTCCCGGCCGGCGTCGCGACCGTCGAGACCGGCCACGGGTACGAGACGGTCTACCTGATCCACCCGTTTCCCGGCCAGCTCCTGGACCTCGACCGGATCAGCGCCTATCTCGTGCGGACCGGCGAGTCCGTGAACGTGGCGGGCGACGCGAAGGTGGCCAAGATCCACGTCCACAACGGACGCCCTGACCTGGTCATGCGCCATGCGTTGCGGCTGGGCAGGATCGTCAACGCGACGGTCCTCGACCTCGACCACCAGGTTGAGGAGGCTCGGGACGGGCGGACCGCCACCGCCGGCGCGAGCACCGACGGTGGAGAGACGCCCGATCTCGCCGGCCCGGACGCCGGGGTCCTGCGCGTGCCGCTCGGGATCATCGCGGTGGTCCCCGGCGACGGGTTCACCCCCTACTTCGAGGAGGTCGCGCTGAGCGGCGAGGTCGCCGTGGCGATCGTGCACGGCGGGCAGGCGGAGAACCCGAGCGCCGGCGAGATCCTCGAGGCGATCAGCCGCTCGCCTGCCGAGGAGCTCCTGATCCTGCCCAACAACCCGAACGTGAAGCTGGCGGCCGGGCAGGCCGCGGAGATGTCCGACCGCCCGACCCGGGTCATCCCGACGCGGAACGCGGCCGAGGGGCTCGCGGCGCTGCTCGCGCTGCAGGTGGCCGACGGCGCCAGCGGCAACGCGGAGCGGATGCTGCGCGCAAGCCGCGAGGTCCAGACGATGCTCGTCACGGCGGCGGTCCGCGACGCCCGGGTGGGGGGCCGGCAGGTCCGCCAGGGGCAGACCATGGCGCTCGACCCGGACGACGGGTTGCTGGCAGCGGGCGACGACCGCGACGCGGTGATCCTCGAGGGGATGGGCTTCTTCGCGCCCGGGTTCGGCCTCGTGACCCTCTGGTACGGACACGACGCCAGCCTGGGCGAGGCGGAGGGACTCGCGCGACGGATCCACGCGCAGTGGCCCGCGCTCGACGACGTCGAGGTCCGGGCGGGCCTCCAGCCGCACTACCGCTACCTGATCAGCGCGGAGTAGGGAAGGCGTGGGGACCGCCAAGTCGCCACCCCTGCCGGAGGACCCGTTCGACCTGCCCCTGCCGGCAAGCGGGCTGCCCGGTGCCAGCGTCCTCAAGCGCGTCGGGCCCCGGGTCGGTCTCCGCACCGTCCGCGACCTTCTCCTGTGGCTGCCCCGGCGGTACGACGACCTGCGGGTCCTCCATGAGCTCCAGGCGCTGCACTTCGTGGCGCCCGAGACGTTGGTGAGCGCACGTGCCCGGGTCGGCAGGATCCGGGCCGGCCGCACCGCGCGGCGCGGAACCTGGGTCGTGACGGCCGAGCTCCTCGACGGGACCGGCACGGCGGAAGCCCAGTGGTACGGGAGGCAGTTCGTGGAGCGGCGTCTCCACGAGGGCGACGAGCTGCTCTTCTCGGGCAAGCTCAAGAAGCGCGGCGCGACGGTGCTCCTGGACAACCCGGCGTTCCAGCCGCCCGACGGCGACCTCCTCCACGTCGGCCGCATCGTGCCGGTCTACCGGTTGACGGCCGGGTTGCCGATCCGGACGCTGCGCGCCGCGATCCGCGCGGCCCTCGATCGTGGCCCCGCCTATCCCGAGTACCTGCCCGCCCCAATCCGGAGCGAGATGGGGCTGGTCGGGATCGCGGAAGCGCTCGACCAGGCCCACTTCCCGGGCGACTTCGATCGGCGCGACGCCGCGCTGCGACGGCTCGCCTTCGACGAGCTGCTGGCGCTACAGGTCGGGATGGTCGGGCGCCGCCGCGAACGAGCCGTCGCGGCTTCGGTGTCGATCGCCACCCCGGCGGAGCGCGACGCCGAGATCCGGGCCGTGCTGGCGGCGGCGCTCGAGCGCCGGCTCGGCCGCGACGTGGAGCTCACGGGCGACCAGGGCCGCGCGATGGACGCGGTCCGCGACGACGTCCGGGGCCCGCATCCCATGCTCCGCCTGCTCCAGGGCGACGTCGGATCGGGCAAGACCGCGGTCGCGGCCTACGCCCTTGCCCTCGCGGCGGGAGCCGGTGTCCAGGGCGCCCTGCTCGCCCCGACCGATCTCCTGGCCCGCCAGCACGCGGCCACGCTCGACGACCTCCTCCGTCCGCTCGGGATCGCGGTGGAGCTGCTCACCGGCTCGCTGGCCGGCCCCGAATCGCGCCGGGTGCTGGAGGCGCTCGCCGACGGGCGGGCGGGCGTGGTCGTGGGGACCCACGCCCTCTTCTCGGACCGTGTCGCCTACGCCCGCCTCGGCCTCGTGGTCGTGGACGAGCAGCACCGCTTCGGCGTGGAGCAGCGGGGCGCGCTGGAGGCCAAGACGCGGGGTGGGGCCGCCCACGTCCTCCTGATGACCGCGACGCCGATCCCGCGCACCATCGGGCAGGTCCTCTACGCCGACCTGGACGTCACCGACCTTCGGACCGCTCCCACGGGGCGCCTTCCGATCCGCACGGGTCTCCGCCACCCGGCCAATCTCGACCGGCTCTGGACCTTCGTCGCGCGCGAAGCTGCCGCGGGCCGGCAGACGTTCGTGGTCGTGCCGCACATCGACGAATCGGACGGCGAGGCGAGCGACGAGCCCGACGACGTGGCCGGGGCCGAGGCGGAGGTGATGCGCCTGCGAGCGCTCCTCAACGAGCCCGACCGGCTTGCGGCCGCCGGCCTCGAGCGCGAGCTGGTGGTGGACCTGGTCCACGGCCGCCTGCGACCCGCAGACCGGGATGCCGCGATGGCGCGCTTCCGGGACGGTGCGGCCGACGTGCTGGTCGGGACAACGGTCATCGAGGTCGGCGTGGACGTCCCGGCCGCCAGCGTCATGGTGATCGAGGGAGCGGACCGCTTCGGCCTGGCCCAGCTCCACCAGCTCCGCGGCCGGGTCGGGCGCTCGAACGACCAGGGATGGTGCGTCCTCGTCAGCGACCGGCTGCCCGCGGACGAACGGCGCGTCACGGCCCTGGAGCGTGGCGAGATCGAGCCGGTTGGGCCGGAGCAGGTCCGGCTGTCCGCCGTCGCCCGGCTCGACGACGGCTTCGCGCTCGCGGAGGTCGACTTCGAGCAGCGCCGCGAGGGCGACGTTCTCGGTTACGCGCAGCACGGGCTGCCGCGCCTCCGGGTCGCCACGCTGGCACGGGCCGATCACCGCGAGCTCGCGGTGGCCGCCCGGCGCCACGCGGAGTCGCTGCTGCTGGCCGGGGGCGGCGTGGCCCGGGCGGGCGCGGCATTCGCGGCCGAGCTGGAGCGCGGCTGGCTGCGCGACGTCGCGGCCGGGGAACCGGCGACGGGCGCCTAGGCGATGGCCGACGCCGGACGCGTGATCGCCGGCTCGGCGCGCGGGGTCCGGCTGGCTGCCCCGGGCGCGGGGACCCGGCCGCTGGCCGACCGCGTGAAGCAGGCGGTCTTCGGGGCGCTGGAGCCCGTCCTCGCGGACGCGGCCATCCTGGACCTCTGCGCGGGGAGCGGTGCGGCCGCGATCGAGGCGCTCTCGCGCGGGGCCAGCCGCGCGGTCCTCGTTGAGCGCGACCCGGGCACGTGCCGCGTGATCCTCGAGAACCTCCGGCGGGCGGGCGTTTCCGACCGCGCCCGGGTGGTTCGGGCCGATGCGCTCGCGTACGTGCGTGGTCGCGCCGCCGCCGACGGCCCCTTCGACGTCGTCGTCCTGGACCCGCCGTACGCGGAGGCCCAGCTTCGCGAAGCGTGCCTCCTCGGGCTCGGCGCGCCCGATGGGCCGCTCGGGCCGGACGCCGTCGTCGTCGCCACGGGCTTCGGGAAGCTGCCGCCGCCGCAGTCGGCCGGGCTGCTACGATCGACGCGGGAGCGCCGGTTCGGCGAGACCCTGGTCGTCTTCTACCGGCGCGCCGCCGCGGAGGACGTCCCTCCGTTGTCCGGCGCCTGAGGCGGAGCGAGCCATGCGTGTCGCGATCTACCCCGGCTCGTTCGACCCGATCACGTTCGGCCACGTGGACGTGCTCCGACGGTCGCTGGGCGTCTTCGATCGCGTCGTAGTGGCCGTCCTGGTCAACCCGAAGAAGGCACCCATGCTCGACGTGGACGCGCGCGTCGCCTCGATCATCTCCGGGGTCGGGGAGGCGCTCCCCGACCTCGCCGACCGCGTCGACGTCCGCCCCTTCTCGGGCCTGACCGTGGACGCCTGCCGCGAGCTCGGCGCACGCTACATCGTGCGGGGGCTGCGGGCCGTGAGCGATTTCGAGGCGGAGCTGCAGATGGCCCACATGAACCATCGGCTTGCTCCCGGGATCGACACGGTGTTCTTCATGACTGCGCTCGAATACGGCTACCTCTCGTCCAGCCTGGTCAGGGAGATCGTCCGTTTCGGCGGCGATCCGGCGGGGATGGTTCCGCCCTCGGTCGCGGCCCGCGTGGCCGCCGTCGCGGCGGCCGAAGTGGCGCCCGTCCGCGTGCGATAATCCGGCCCAAACCGGGCTATCTCGACGCCCGCGCGCGGAGGGCGGTCCCATCGACATCATGTTCTTCGTCGAGCGCCTGGAGGCGATGATCGCCAACGGGAGAAAGCTCCCCCTGACGTCGAACGTCGTCGTGGACCAGGCTGCGGCGCTCGACCTCATCGATGAGTTGCGCCACGCCGTGCCCGAGGAGATCCAGTCCGCCCGGCGCATCAACGCGGAAGGCGAGCGGATCCTCGAGCGGGCCCAGCAGGAGTCCGAGCGGATCGTCGCGAAGGCTCAGGAGCAGGCGGCGTTCCTCATCGACGAACGGGGCCTGACCGAGACTGCCGAAGCCGAGGGGCGCCAGATCGTGGCGGAAGCCAGCGCCGAGGCCGACGATGTCCGGCGCGGCTCGGACGAGTATGCGGCCGAGGTCCTCGTCAACCTGGAGGGCGAGGTCGTCAAGGCGCTCCAGAGCATCCGGCGCGGGATCGAGCTGCTCAACGAGCGGCGTGCCACGGCGGAGGACGTCGCCGCCGGTGAGCCCCCTGACGAGGACCCGGACGTCGTCGCACTCGGCCGCGGTTCGGCGCGGTGACGGTCGGTCGCGACGACCAGCCGCTCCTGTTCAACGTCGCCGGCCTCCTGGGAGAGGCGCCGGGCTCGTTCCGGGACCTCGCCTTCGATGACGTCAGGATCTCCCTCGGAGAGGATCTCGTCCTTGCCGAGCCGGTGGCCGGCGGCGCGCACGTCCGGCGCACGAATCGCGGCCTCATCGTGACGGGGCACGTCACGACGGCGCTCGCGGACACCTGCGGGCGCTGTCTCGTGCCGGTCCGCCTGCCGCTCGACCTCGAGCTCGCCGAGGAGTACCTGCCGAGCCTCGACATCACGACCGGCAAGCCGCTGGACCGGACCCTCGAGCCCGAAGTCCCGCGGCTCTCGGACCACCACGAGATGGACCTCGAGACGCTCGTGCGCGAGGCGATCCAGCTGGCCGCTCCGATCGTCCCGCTCTGCCGCCCCGATTGCCTGGGGCTCTGCCCGCTGTGTGGCACTGACCGGAACACCGGCCCGCACGTCCACCCGGACGGGTCGATCGATCCCCGCCTGGAGGCACTCCGCGAATTCCGCCCCGACGCCGACGCCTGAAACCCGCTACACTCCGCCTTCGGCCCGTCACGCTGTTCGCGGGGACGCGCCCCGGACCCGATGACCCGGCGGCTCTCACCACCGCCTGCCGCCCGACACCAGAGGAGCGACCACCCCGATGGGTCTCCCGAAGCGCAAGGTCTCGCACGCCCGACAGGGCGACCGCCGCGCGCACCTGGCGCTGACCGCGCCCAGCCTCGTCGAGTGCTCGCACTGTCACCAGATGCGGCGCTCCCACCACGCCTGCCCGAACTGCGGCTACTATCGCGGCCGGGCCGTCGTGGAGCTCAAGAAGAAGGGCGGCGAGGCCGCCTCCTGACGGCCGGGCAGGCGTCGCGCTCCCGGCGCCCCCACCACGGAGCCCGCCGATGGATCTCACGACCGTCCGCAGCGTCGAACACGCTCGGAAGGTTCGCCTGGCGATCGACGCGATGGGCGGCGATCATGCGCCCGAGGAGGTCGTGGCCGGCGCCCTGCTCTATGCCGCGGAGCGCCCCGACGACGACCTGATCCTCGTCGGCGACGTGGACCGCATCCGCGCTCTCGCCGGGGCGGCGCTGCCGGCCAATGTCTCGCTGGAGCCGGCCAGCCAGGTCATCGAGATGCACGAGCACCCCGCCCTCGCGCTGCGAGAGAAGCGCGACGCGTCCATCCTCGTCGCCTGCGACCTGGTGAAGCGCGGCAGGGCGGACGCCGTGATCACGGCCGGCCACACCGGCGCCGGCATGGCGGCCGCGGTCCTGCGGCTGGGACGTGTCGCCGGCGTCGACCGGCCGGCGCTGGCGGTCCAGCTGATCACCGATTCCGGCCCGTTCGTCCTGCTCGACATCGGCGCCAACCCGGATTCGACCGCCGAGAACCTGCTCCAGTACGCGCACATGGGATCGCTCTTCGCCGAGCGGGCCCTCGGGGTTCCGCGTCCCCGCGTGGCGCTCCTCTCCATCGGCGAGGAGAAGGGAAAGGGCGATGCCCGGATCCAGGGCGCGACCGAGCTCCTCGACCGGTCCGGCCTCAATTTCACCGGCAACGTGGAGGGCAAGGACCTGGTCCATCACCCCGCGGACGTGGTGGTCTGCGACGCCGTCCTCGGCAACGTGACGATCAAGTTCTTCGAGGGCCTGTCCGCGTTCATCTTCGACCTCTGGCGGAAGGAGTTCGCCGCGGGGTTGCGAGGCCGCCTTGCCTACCTCCTCATGCGGCCGGGGATCGACCGGATCCGGACCACCTTCGACTACGAGGTCCTGGGCGGGTCGCCGCTCCTGGGCGTGCGCGGCACCGTGATCATCACCCACGGCCGCGCGAAGCGGCGGATGCTGAAGCACGCGATCGCCGTGGGCGCGGCCGCGGCCAGGGCGCGCCTGCCGGAGCTGATCGGCGAGACGTTCCGGCCGTCCGCGACTCATGCGACGGTGCCGGACGCCGGCGTGGCGGACCCGGATGCCTCTCCGACGCCGCCATCCGCCGCGGGGGCACCCGCGTGACCGCGCCCGGCCTCGCCGTCAGCCACCCCGTCATCCGCGACGTGGTACGGCGGGCGGCCCTGGAGGTGCCCGGCGTGCTGCGGGTCGGCCGGGGCGGCCCGGCCTGGCGACGGGCGCTCTCCGGATCGGCCGTGGCGATCCGCCTGCGGGATGGCGCCGTCGAGGCTCGCGTCGTCGTCGTCGCCCGGGCTGCCCAGCCGCTGCCCCGGCTTGCTGCGGAGGTGCGGATCGCGGTCGGGACGGCGATCGAGCGCCTGCTCGGCCTGGAGCTCGGCGCCGTCAGCGTCATCGTCGACGGCGTCGGTGCCTGAGCCGCGGGCCGATCGCCAGGCTGGTCGGCCTCCCCGAGCCAGGTCCCGGGGCGATCTGCCCCGCGCCAGGCATGCGGCCCGCCGGCTGGCGCTCGCGTCGCTGTTCGAGGCGGAATTCGGCCAGCGAACCGCCGCGACCGTGCTGGAGCGCCATCTGGCCGAGACCGAGGGCGACCCCGAGACGGCCGCGTATGCCCGCACCCTTGTGACCGCTGTCGGAGCGAACCGCGACCAGATCGACGCACGAATCGAGACCGCGGCGCCCCAGTATCCGGTCGTGACGCTGGCCCGGATGGACCGCGTCCTGCTCCGTGTCGGCATTGGCGAGGTGCTACACTCGCCCGCAACGCCGGCCCGCGTGGCGATCGCCGAATGGGTCGAGCTGGCAAGGGTCTATGGAGGGGACCCGGCCCGACGCCTGGTGAACGGTGTCCTCGGACGCATTTCCAGGGAGGCCGCGGCCGGTGGCTCCGACGGGCCCGTCCGGAACCCAGACCCCGACGAACCCGCAGGACTCCAGGAGGGAGCAGGCAAGTGGCGACCACGTACGAGCGACTGAAGAAGATCGTCGTCGAGCAGCTTGGCGTCGACGAGACCGAGGTCACGCCCGAGGCCTCGTTCGTCGAGGATCTGAACGCGGACTCGCTCGACCTCGTCGAGCTCATCATGAGCCTCGAGGAAGAGTTCGGGATCGAGATCTCGGACGAGGAAGCCGAGAAGATCCGGACCGTGCAGGACGCCTCCGACTACATCGACGAGCACGCCAGCTGATCGCGCCCGGCCCTTGCCGGGGGACGATCCGCTCGCGTCGCGCTCGGCCGCGGCGTTCGCCGCGCGCCTCGGGATTGCATTCGCCGACCCCGGCCTCCTCGAGCGCGCGCTGATCCATGGAAGCTGGCTCCACGAGCATCCTGACGCCGCGCCGGGCCACAACGAACGCCTGGAGTTCCTCGGCGACTCGGTGATCAGCCTCGTCGTGTCCGAGGCGCTCCACGCGCGCCATCCCGCCGACGACGAGGGCGTCCTCTCCGCGCGTCGCGCCTCGATCGTGAGCGCCAAGGGACTTGCCCGGCTGGCCCGCCGCATCGACCTGGGTGACGCGATCCTGCTTGGCGAGGGCGAGGCCCAGCGGGGAGGCCGTGCGCGGGTGGCGTTGCTGGCGTCCACGTTCGAGGCGCTCGCGGGCGCCCTCTTCCTGGACCGCGGCTGGGCCGGGGCCCGCGACTGGCTCCTCGAGCTCGCGGCACCGGAGCTGGAGGCCGACGCGCCGGCCGGCACGCTCAAAAGCCCGAAGAGCCGGCTCCAGGAGCTCACGCAGCGTTCCGGCGAACGGCCGGCCTACCGCGTCGCTGAGCTGTCCGGCCCGGATCACGCTCGAGAGTTCGTCGTCGAGGTTGCCGTGGCGGGCGAGGTGATCGGGACCGGGACCGGGAGCTCGCTCCGGATCGCGGAGACCGCCGCCGCCGAGGCGGGCCTCGACGCGCTCGAGCGCCGTCCCGCTCGCCGCCCGGAGCGGGGAGGCGGGCCGGGGCCCGACGCAGGATGAGCCGGAGCGCACGCCTCGTCGCGCTCCGCGTGCACGGCTTCAAATCGTTCGCCGAGCGCACCGTCGTTGAGTTCGCGCCGGGGATCAATGCCGTCGTCGGCCCGAACGGCTCGGGCAAGAGCAACCTGGCCGACGCGCTGCGCTGGGCGCTCGGCGAGCAGGGCCGGGCCATTCGCTCGCGCAAGTCGGAGGACGTCGTGTTCGCCGGGTCCGAACGGCGCTCCGCGCTCGGGATGGCGGACGTCTCGCTGGTCCTCGACAACGCGGACGGCCTGGTCCCGGTCGATTTCGCCCAGCTGGAGCTGGGACGCCGCCTCTACCGTTCGGGAGAGAACGATTACTTCGTGAACCGCCAGCGCGTGCGGCTCCGCGACCTCGTGGACCTTCTCGACGCCGCACACCTTGCCGAGAATGCGTTCCTGTTCATCGGCCAGGGCATGGTCGACCAGGCGCTCGCGCTGCGACCGGAGGAGCGGCGCCCACTCTTCGAGGAGGTCGCGGGGGTGCGACGCCACGAGCGGCGGCGTCGCAAGGCGGAGGAGCAGCTGGAGGAGGCGACCGGGAACCTCGCGCGGGTGGAGGACATCCTGGGCGAGCTGCGTCCCCAGGCGCGCCGCCTGGCGGCCCAGGCCGAGCAGCAGGCTACCCGCGAGCGCGCCGGCGAGGAGCTCGCCGCCGCGCTCATCGCCCATCTCGGGACACGCTGGCATGCCGCGGCGTCGGCGCATCGCAGCGCGGACCGCGACCTGGGGACCGCGCGGCGGACGGCGGCGGTCGCGCTCGACGGCCTGCAGGTCGCCGAGAACGGCGCGGCCGACGCGGCGCGAGATCTCGCCGCGCGCGCGGATGCGGAGCGGGCGACGCGTGCCGCCCACGAGGCCGCGCGGGCAACGCTCGCGGTCCTCCAGCTCGACGCCGCCCGTGCCTCGGCGGAGGCGGCCGGGATCGCCCGTGACCGCGACCGTCTGGCGGCAGAGCGCGCGGCAGCGGAAGCGGACCTCGCTGCCCGCCGTCGCGAGCTCGCGCTTCCCGGGCCGCAGCCGGAGCCGCTGCTGGACGAGGAGCTGGCGGACGCGGACCGCGCGCTTGCGGAGGCACGCGGCGAGGCCCAGGCCCTGCAGGCCGCCACGGTGGCGCGTTCGGAGGCCGCGTCGGCGCTGCGGCGCGCGAGGATGAGCCGACTCGCCGAGCTGGACGGGATCCGGCGCCGACTGGCCGAGATCGACGGGCGCCTCTCCGACGAGCGCGCTGCGGCCGCCGCGGCCGGGGCCCGCTCCGCGCAGGTCGAGACGGAGGCCGAGGCGGTGCGGAGCTCGGCGAGCGATGCCCGTGCCGGCGAGACGACCAGCGCGACGGCGCGTGACGGCGCCCGCGCGGAGGTCGCGACGGCGGAAGCGGCGCGCCTGGCCGCGGTCGACGTCTCCGCCACAGCAAGCTCCCGCGCCGCGACACTGCGAGGCCGATTGGACGCGCTCCTGGCCGGGCTGGCGGAGGAAGAGACCCGGGGCATCGGTCGCGCCGCCCGGCGGGTGGGGGGCCGCGCGCTTGCGGCCGGCCTCGACGTTGACCCGGCGCTCCGCGTCGCGGTCTCGGCGGCGCTCGGCGAGCTGGCGCGCTCGTTCGTGGTCCGGCGGGACCACCTGGCGGCGCTGACCGGTGAGCGGGGTCTCCTCGTGCTCGACGATGCGACGGGCCCCGGTGCTGCCACGCCGATGGCCGCCGAGGTCGCGGCGGTTCGCGCCGGGGTCGCCCGGGTCGCGGGCGGGCTGCTGGCGGACGCCGTTCGCGCAGACGCCGCCGGGACCGCCTCGCGGGTCCTGGCCCGCTGCGCCTGGGTTCCAACCCTGTCGGACGCGCTGGAGGTCGCCGGGACGCTTCCGGCGGGCTGGTCCGTCGCGGCCCGGACGGGCGCGGTCGTGACCGCGGCCGGCACCGTCAGCCTCGGGATCGCCGACGCCCCGCTCGAGCGCCGCGCCGAGGCCGAGACCCTCGGTCGCGACCTCGCCGGCGCGGAGGCGGAGCGCGTGGCAGCGTCGGAGCGGCTCGCCATGGCCGAGGCTGCTGCTGCCGCGGCGAGGGAATCCCACGACGCGGCACAGCGCGCGGAGGCAGACGCAGCTGCGCGGCGCCGGGCCGCCGAGGATGCGGAGCGGCGCGTTGCGCGCGACGCGGAGCAGTCCTCACGTGAGACCCGCTGGCACGCGTCCCGGGTGACGGCGATCGAGGCCGAGCGGGCTCCGGTCGCCCAGCGCCTCACCGCGCTTGTCGGCATGGAGGGCGATGCGCCCGATGACGCCCCGCCGGAGACAGGCCCGGGGGCGACCCGAGCCGACGTCGGCACGGCGCTGGCGGCGTGGGATGCCCGGATCGCCGACCTGGGCAGGCGGCGGGATCGCCTGGCTGCGGATCGAGCGGCCCGGGAGATGGAGCGCCGCTCGGCCGAGGATCGGCGCTCCCGCGCGGACGCCGGAGCCACGCTGGCGGAGGAGCGGCTGTCGCGTGCGGACGCGGAGGCTCGTGCGCTCACGAGCCGCGACGAGGCCCTCGAGGCGCGGCGTCGCGCCCGCGAGGTGGACCTCGCAACAGCGACTGCCCGGGAGGAGGCCGCTCGCACCGCGTTCGATCTCGGCCTCGCCGCCGACGCCGCGGACCGCGAGCGGCTTCGCAGGGCGGAGACGGCAGTCGCGGGTGCGCGCGCTGCGTTGCGGCAGGCGGAGGAGCTGGCGCGTGCCGCGACCGTGCGGGAGCTCGAGGCTCGCCTTGGCCTCGACGCGGTCCGGGAGCAGGCGCTCGTGGAGCTCGCGGGGCTGGGCGACTTCGGCATCCAGGCGCTGACCGGGCTCGGCGGGGGAGCGACGGGAACGGCGGGCGACGCGGACGCGGGCAGGCCGCTCGACGGGGAGCCCGGCGACGACGAGGGCGCCCGGCTCGCCGCCGCCCTCGCTGGAGCCGGCGACCGCTGGGCGCTGAGTTCCCCGGCCGTGGATGGGCCGCCGCCCGGCCGCCTGGCGGGACTCCGCCGCCGCTTCCACGAACTCGGGGCGGCGAACCCGTTCGCCGTCGACGAGTACGGCGCGGTCCGGGCGCGCCTCGACGACCTGGAGGCGCAGCGCCGTGACCTGGACCATGCGATCGAGAAGACGCGCGCGCTGATCGAGGAGCTCGACACGCTGATCACCACCCAGTTCCGCGCCACGTTCCTCGCTCTCGAGGCCGCCTTCGACCGGCGCTTCGGGCAGCTCTTCGGCGGAGGATTCGCCCGGCTGAGCCTCACCGACCCCTCGGACCTCGCCGCGACCGGCGTGGAGATCGTGGCCCGCCCGCCGGGCAAGAAGGCGCAGGCGCTCTCGATGCTGTCCGGCGGCGAGCGCGCTTTGACCGCCGTGGCGCTCCTCTTCGCCATGCTCGAGGTGCGGCCGGTCCCGTTCTGCGTCCTCGACGAGGTCGACGCGGCGCTCGACGAGGCGAACGTGGGCCGATTCGTGGACGCGCTCAAGAGCCTGGCCGCCTCGACCCAGTTCGTCGTGATCACGCACAATCGCGGGACGATCGAGGCGGCCGACGCGCTCTTCGGGGTCACCGTCGGCGACGACGCGGTCAGCCGGGTGATCAGCCTGCGCCTGGACGAGGCGACGGCGATCGCCGATCGGGTCGCGGGCGGCACGGAACGGGGCGAGCGCGCCGTCTCCGATCCACGACCGGCCGGCTGAAGGAACGAGACGAACGATGCCCTGGCGACGGCGAGCCACCCACGCGGACGAGGCGGGCGACGCGGGCAACGCCCTGGTCCAGGATTCCGGATCCGAGGCGCAACCCGGCGTGGAGGACGTGGCGCCCGCCGTGG